>JANRJZ010000314.1:0-12008 GCA_033763675.1 Gemmatimonadota bacterium | reverse complement strand
GCTGCCCGCGGCCTGCACCCGCACCGCGTCCCGCAGCTTGAAGGAGCCCGAGGCGGCGACCTGCTCGCCGGGGGTCAGGCCGGCGACGATCAGGACGGTGTCCCCCAGGACGGGGCCGGTCTCCACCGACCGCTCCCGTGCCCGCGTGGCGCCGGTCGAGTCGGCCGCGATCACCCACACATGGTCACCCCCGGGCCCCTTCCGCAGGGCGCTCACCGGGATCGCGACGGCGGTCCCCATCGGACCCACCGGCACCCGGACCCGTACCGATGCGCCGGGGGCCGGGTTGTGGCTGCTGCTGGCCAGGCGCGCCCGCACGGTGGCGTTCCGCGTGGTGGCATCCACCCGCGCATCCACCGCCACGATCCGCGCCGTGTGCGGCACGGCGTCGTCGTCGGTCAGGATCTCGACCGTCATCCCCTCGCGGAGCCCCGCCGCCACGCCCTGCGCGACCATGAAATCCACATTGGCCACGTCGGAGACCCCCTGCAGCGTGGTGAGCTCCGCCCCCTCGGTCAGGTACTGGCCGGGATGCACGTCGGCGATCCCCACCCGGGCACGGAACGGCGCCCGGATCGTCTTCCGGGCGATGATCGCCCGGGTGCGCGCGATCTGGGCCAGCGCCACATCCCGCCGGGCCCGGGCCTGGTCCACCTCCTCCTGGCTGGTGGCCTGGTGCTGCCGGAGCCGCTCCAGGCGCGCCAGCGTGGTCTCGGCCAGGCCGGCCTCGGCCTCCTGCGCCTGCAGCTCCGCTTCCTCGACCGAGACGTCGAGGGCCACCAGCACGGTGCCGGGCTCCACGATCTCTCCCGGGACGAGCGCCACCCGGCGGACGGTGCCGGCCAGCTCGTTGCGGAGCGTGATGGACCGGAGTGCCAGCACGGTGCCGACCGCGGTGGTGGTCTGCCGGTGCTGCCGCGGTTCCGCGGTCGCGACGGTGATCAACTCCACCGGTTCGGGCTGGTTGGCGGAGGCCGCTTCCGCCGCGTGGTTGGCGCTGCGCTTCCACGCCGCCAGCAGGACGCCGATGCCGAGCACGGCGCCGACGAGGGTGAGGGACCCGATCCAGCGGCGGGACGGCACAAGGGGCTGGGCACTCATGAGGGGACTCCGAAAGGGTATTCGTGGTACAACAGTTTCATAACCATCAAACACTAATGCGAAAAAAAAGCCGCCGACCCGACAACCGTTATTGCCCGGAGAGCCGGGCCACGCGCCGCATCAACTCCGCCGTATAGGCCGCCAGCACTTCCCGGCGCACTTCGTAGAACCGGTACTGCCCTTCCCGCCGCTGCTCGATCAATCCCGCGCGGACCAGCTCCTTCATATGGTGAGAAATCGTCCCCTTGGATACGGGGAACTCCTCACAGAGTTTCTGGCAGGAGTACTCCCGCTCACTCCCGATGGACTCCAGCAGCGCCATCCGGCGGGGATCGGCGAGGGCCTTGGCCACCAGGTCGAACTGCTTGGGGGTCAGGCCCAGCATCCCGGTCTCGGTTTTCATGGTTTGATGTTTATCAAACTGTCACCGGCTGTCAAGCGTGGCCGATTTCCGGTCCCCTTCAATCCCGTGCCGCGGGGTCGGCCAGCGAGGCCACCTGGGCGGCATCGGTGAAGCCGAGGGATTCCGAGTTGACGCAGTACCGGAGTCCCGTCGGCCGGGGTCCGTCCTCGAAGACGTGGCCCAGGTGGCAGTCACACCGGGCGCAGAGGATCTCGGTGCGCACCATGCCATGGGTCCGGTCGGTTTCGGTGCGCACGTTCTCCGGCGCGATCGGCTGGAAGAAGCTGGGCCAGCCGGTACCGGAGTGGAACTTCCCGGACGCGCTGAACAGCGGCAGGGCGCAGCAGATGCAGGTGTAGACGCCGTCCCGCTTGTTGTCGAGCAGCGTGCCACAGAAGGGCCGCTCCGTCCCCTTGCCGCGGGCCACCGTGAACTGGGCCGGGGTGAGCTGCTGCCGCCACTCGGCGTCGCTCTTCACGACGCGCGGCAGCTCCACCGCGACCAGCTGGCCCGCCCGGTTGAAGACGCTGAGGCGCATGGGGGAGTCTCCCTAGATGACGCGGCGGGGCGCGGCGGTGGCAGGGTCCCCGGTGTTGGGGGTTCCGGTGCGCTCGATGAGCAGGAGGTGCACCTCCTCCTCCGCCACCGGGCAGTGCTCCACTCCCTGCGGTACCACGAACACCTCCCCGGGCCCGAGCCGCACCTCCCCGTCCGGAAGCCGGAGCGTCAGGCGCCCCTGCAGCACCAGGAAGAAATCATCGGTGTCGTCGTGGTGATGCCAGGTGAACTCTCCCTTCACCTTGGCCACCATGAGGTCGTGCCCGTTGAAGGCGCCCACGACCCGGGGCTGCCAGTGTTCGGAGAAGGTGGCCAGCTTCGCGGCGAGGTTGATCGGCTGGGGCATGGGTGTTCCCGGAGTCGAAGTGAGGGGAGCAGAAATAACACAAATGCGGCATCCCGTCACCCCTCTCGGTCATGGGCTCCGGCGCCGGATGCGCGGGGAGTCAACGCGCCCGCGGCGGGGTGAGTGGGCGGGGCCGGACCCGCACGCAACCTTGCGAACCGGTGACGTACCCGGGGGCGAGAGTGGCGGCCGCCGGTGCGGGGGCTTATCCTTGAGAGGCAGCGACTGGCGACCGTGACACTGCTGGCGCGACGACCGCGCTCGCTCCTGTTATCGCTTCGCAATCCAAGGACTCCGCCGTGTCGCACTCCCCTCCCTCTCACGCCAGCCTCGCCGTGCCCCGTGTCCAAGTCTGGGGGCTGTCGCGCCACGGCGTGGCTGTTCCGCTGGCGTCCGCGCCGCTGGCGACCGCATGAAGTCGGCCTCCGCCCGGCGCTTGAAGCTGGCCACGGCCGACCCGGCGGAGCCGGAGCTGCCCACCATCTCCCTGGTCCTCATTGACGACAACCGGCTGCTGCGTGAAGGCATCGCGGTGCTGGTCGAGGCGCAGCCCGGCTTCCGGGTGCTGGCGGCCTCCGCCGATGCCGACGAGGCGCTGGAGAAGGCGCGGGAGGCCAAGCCGGACGTGATCCTGCTGGACTTCGGCCTCGAAGACCACGACAGCCTGAGCCTCACCGCCACGGTGCATGCCGAAGTTCCCGGAGCGCGGATCATCGTCATGGGGCTGATGCCGCTGCAGGAGGACGTGGCCAATTACGTCCGGGCCGGGGCCTCGGGCTTCATCATGAAGGATGCGTCGTTCGAGGATTTCTTCGCGACCATCCGGGCCGTGGCCGGCGGTGCCGAGGTTCTGCCGCCGGCCCTGACCAACTCGCTGTTCAGCCAGATTGCCCGGAACGCCGCCCACGGCAGCAAGGCCCGGGTGCTGGAGTCGGTCCGCCTCACCAACCGGGAGCGGCAGGTGATCGACCTCCTGGCCGAGGGCCTGAGCAACAAGGAGATCGCCACCCGGCTCCATATCGCGGTGCACACCGTGAAGAGCCATGTGCACAACGTCCTCGAGAAGCTGGCCCTGCACAGCCGCCTCGAAGTAGCCGCCTTCTCGCACAGCCGGGGAGGGTTCCGGACTTCCAGGCCGTAGCGCCCTCCCCCCGGACTCGCTCTCCCGAGCGAGTCCCGCACTGGTCCGCACGAGCGATTGTCGCGCGCCGCCTGACCCGCGATCCTCCACCCATGAACGCTCTTCCCCCGACCGCGATCCGGTTGCGATGGCGCGCGCGCGCCGGCTGGCTCCCGCTCCTCGCGCTGTTCGCCGGCTGCGACCTGCTGGGCCCGGCCGCGCCGCTGCCGGAGTCGGCCGTCGCCTTCCCGGCGCCCGCGCAGTTCCAGGACTGGTGGGCCCGCACCGAAGCCTGCGCCGGCCGGACGGGACGGTTCGAGAGCATCACCTGGTACCTCGTGCCCGGCGCGTCCACCTTCCTGAGCGAAGGCGCCGTGCAGGTGGGGCGCTGGTCCCGGAGCGGCTCGGAGTCGCGCATCGTGCTCGCCGGCGCCTTGGCCGGCGATGAGCTGGTGGTCCGGCACGAGATGCTGCATGCCCTGCTGGACCGGGGAGACCATCCGCCGGAGTACTTCGTCTCCCGCTGCGGTCTGACCTGGGAAAGCTGGGGCGGATGAGCGTCCGGGCGCGTACGCCGCCGCGGGAGGATCCGAGGCCCCCGATCTCGATCGTCCTGATCGAGGACCACCGGTCGGCCAGCATGAGCGTCGTGGTGCGGATCCGCGAGCAGCCGGGGCTCCGGGTCATCGCCGTCGCCGCGGATGCCGAGACGGCCCTGGCGGCGGTGCGGGACACCCGGCCCGATGTGGTGCTGCTCGCCATGGGGCAGCTGGATGACGATCGCCTGACGCTCGCCGGTGCGCTGCACGGCGAATCCCCCGACTCCCGGGTGGTGATCATGGGGCTGGGGGTGCGGCAGGAGGACCTGACCGGCTTCGTGCAGGCGGGTGTGTCAGGCTTCATCATGGCGGCCGCCTCGTTCGAGGAGTACCTGCAGACCATCCACGCCGTGGCGCGCGGGGTGCAGGTGCTGCCCCGGGAACTTACCCGTTCACTCTTCGGCCAGCTGGGGCGCCACCGCCGGCCGGGCCTGCCACGGCGGAAGGTGGAGATCCGGCGGCTCACCGCGCGGGAACGGGAAGTCGCGGGGCTGATCACCCAGGGGCTGAGCAACAAGGAGATCGCCCGTCGGCTCACCATCGCACTGCACACGGTGAAGACCCACGTCCGGAAGGTGCTCTCCAAGCTGGCCGTGAACAGCCGGCTGGAGGTGGCCGCCTTCGACCACGAGCGCCCGGAGCTGCCGGTCGCAGTCCCGGGGCCTCGCCTCAATTCCCTCGGGTCAGGCTAGTCCCTCTGGGCTCGCTCCGCGGATGGAGATGGTGGCGCATCCAACGAGCGATTGTCCGCCGGTCTATGTCGCCTGACATTTACTACCTCCGCTGGACCCACCCGCTCCAAACAGGGGGGCATGCCCACCGCGGTGCCCTCTTCCCTCCGCTTCACCCCGTTGCCGCCGCCGGCGCCCCGGCACTGTCGCCCATCGATCTAGCTCCAAATCCACCCTCCCGAGCGATAGGCTCCCCCTTCCATTCCCGGTATCGTTGTGTCGCGGCCGCGCACCGATGCGGTGGCGCGACGATTCACCCGTGGCACGAGGGGACCATGACGGCATCCGCGGCATACCGACCAGAGCGCCTGACCGGCTTCCGGCACGAGCAGCTGGCGGCCGCGTTCGACCGGGTGCGGAACCCGCGGGACTGGAAGGCGCCGATCCGGGCCGAGATCCATGAGGCGGAGCGGCCGGTCGTGGAGCAGGCGGTCTACTGGTTCACTGCGACGGTGCCCGAGTTCGTGGCGGCGCCGGGAATGGAGGAGCGGCTCCTGGTCCTCGCGCCTGGTTACCGACTGGGGCCGGCCGGCGATCCCTGATGGACCGCCGTGAAGTCAGGTACGACATGCCGGCGCGGCCTTGGCCGCCCGCCCCTGACCCGGTTTCACGCGCAGCACGGCCGGCCTCGGCTCCCGTGAGGCCAGTTCCACCGGCCCACCGGGTGTCGCCGCCTCCCGGTGCCGAGTCCGATGATCCATGGGGATTCCGCGGCCCGATCTTCGGCCGCTGACAGCTCCGTTCACTTTCACCCCGAGGCTTCCATGCGCCTGCTCCCCCTGACCCTGCTGCTTGCCGCCATCGCCCTGGTGCCGCCGCGCACGGTCGCCGCGCAGGCCGCGGGCACGACCAGCCTCCGGGCCACCCCGGCGCAGTTCGCCGCCACGGCGGCGCTGCAGCCGGCGGGCATCCTCCCCGAGGCGTCCCGCCCGTCGCTGGTGGCCGATCCGTACCAGCACGGGACCCGCTCCGAGGGAGTGGCCCTGATGATCGTCGGCCTGGCCGGCATCGTCACCGGACTTGTGGTGGACGAGCCCTTCATCACCATCATCGGGGCCGGCGTGGGTGGGCTCGGACTCTACTTCTACCTCCGATGACCCAAGGCAGCCTCGTCACCGAGCAGGACCGCGCGCTCGCGACCGTCAGCGACTGCGGGCTCCGGCTGCGGCAGGCGCAGGATGCGGTACGAAGCGCGAGCGAGCTGCTGCGCCGGGCGCTCCGGTCCGTGGAAAACGTCGAGGGAGAACTGCACGAGGCCACCCGGCGGCTCGACCGATTCGACCGGCCGCTTTCCCGCACCAGGTGACGTCGTGACCAGCCTCACCTACAAGGGCTTCCGCATCCTGGCGCGGCCGTACCAGCTGCACGACACGCGGCGCTGGACCGTGGATCTCGAGATCCGCCGCAACGGGCGGCGGAAGCCCTTCAGCCTCGACGAGCACGACCGGACCGAGGACGAGGCCGAGGCGCGCTGTTCAGGTCTTGCCCGCCGCATCATCGACGGCCGGGTGCCGGGGTGGTCCGTGGAACACCTGCGGGAATCGCAGGGGCAACGGATCGGCCAACATTCTGCACGGGGAACCAGCATGCGCATGTACATCATCGCGGGGGCCATCATTGCCGCGCTGGGGGCCTTCGTGCTCCTGCGGGGCGCGAGCTTCAACACCCGCAGTGACGTCCTCGAGATCGGCGAGGTCAAGATCACCGCCACGGAGAAGCAGCGGGTGCCGCCGTGGGTCGGCGGGGCGGCGCTGGTCATCGGGGCCGCGCTGATCGTCGCCGGCGCGCGCCAGAAGGCGTAATTGTCAGGGCCGCATCACACCAGCAGGGAGCGCCGGATGACCGACCTCTACGACAAGATCGAACGGCTCAGCGAGCAGGCCCGGCGGGACTCGGCCGCGGGGGAAACCGGGCGGCCGGAGGAACCCGAGCCGCCGACGCTGCACCAGCTCACCCGCGAGCCCCCTCCGACCCCCGGGCGGAAGCGCGGTACGCGACTCCGGCTCATGGAGTAGGGAGGTTCCGCATGCTGGAATACCTGGTCGAGGTCTGGGTGGGTGGCGGGGAACAGCGCTGGAGCGCCCAGACCCTGTCCGTCATGGCCGCGTCCCCGGATGCGGCGCGCCGGGAGGTGGCGGAGCGGCTCGGCCTGTTGCCCGCCGCCTGGCTGGGTCCCGATCCGCCGCTGGAGCTGCGGGTGCCGGCGGCCAGTCCGGTGCCGGAGAAGTTCAGCCTGGCCTGGTATGCGCGCCGACAGGCGCGGGTGCTCGAGGGCGACCGGCAACCGGTGGTGCATGGCGCGCTGGACGTGGCGTAGTCCCTGGGAGCGATGCCACAATCCGCTCCAACGAGCGATGCCCCGCGCGTACCCCGTGGGCTACTGTTCCCGCCTGGCTCACTCTTGGAGGTAGCGTGACGTTACGACATGCCCTGGTGGTCTCCCTCGCGGTGCTGGCGGCGGCGGCCTGTAATCCGTTTCACAAGGATCCCGCGGTGTCGGTGAGCGCCAAGGATGCCTCGCTCAACACCCGGTGGCACGCCAATCTCGCCTCCCCCGCGGCGCTCGCGGGCGTGGTCCAGATGAACGGCTCGGCCTCGATGGCTCCCGGCGCCGGCGGCACCAGCACCATCGTCAGCATCGACCTGGCCAACGCCGCCCCGGGCGGCGTACATCCGTGGGACGCGCACGCGGGGCAGTGCGGCGCCGGCATGGACCTGGGCGTCTTCGGCTCCAGCGCCAGCTACAAGCTGCTCAAGGTGGATGGCGATGGCCGCGCCAGCGAACGCGCAAAGGTGCCGGTGCGGACGCCAGAGGCGGGTGAGTACTTCGTCGTGGTCCGCGCCTCCGTGGCGAACCCCGAGACCATCGTGGCCTGCGGCAATCTTGCGCCGCCGACCCAGTAGGCTTACGCGCCCCTTTGAGGAGGTTCCCGTGCTGTACACTTTGGCCGTCATCCTGGTCGTGGCCTGGCTCCTCGGCTTCGGCGTGTTTCACGTCGCCGGCGGGCTGATCCACCTGCTCCTGCTGGTCGCCGTGGTTGTCATCCTGATGCGCTTCCTGCAAGGGCGCCGCACGATCTGAGCGTTGCATTCGCCGGGGCTGCCGCTCGCTCCGGACCTCCCCCGCGACCACGGGACCACGCGGGGAGAGGGGCTGGGACCCTGGCACCCCACGAGGCATTGAAGTCACTATGCGACACCCGGCATTCCTGACCACCCTCGCCGCCCTGGCGCTCGTCGCGGCCTGCGGCGGCAGCAAGCCCGCCGAGACGCCTTCGCCCAAAGAGACCAAGGACGAGGCCGGCATCACCCGCGCGCAGGATTCCATCAACGCCGCGCGCCAGTTTACCGCCGACTCGCTGGAGCGAGTGCGGCTGGCCCTCGCCGCGGAACGCGCCCGGGCCGACTCGATCGAAAAGGTGCGCCTCGCCGCCGAGGACGCGGCGCGGCTGGCCCGGGAGGAAGCGGCCCGGCAGAGCGCCGCGCTGCGGGATGAACTGGCGCGGATGGTGCATTTCGACGTCGCCCGGGCCGAGATCGGGTTGGAGGCGGCCGGCGTGCTGGACCGGAAGGCCGCCATTCTCCTCGCCAATCCGGTGGTGCGGCTCCAGATCACCGGCGCGGCGGATGAGCGCGGATCGGCCGCCTATAACCAGGACCTGGGCACGCGGCGTGCCGCCGCGGTCCGCAGCTACCTGGTCGGGAAGGGGATCGACGTGTCGCGGCTGGATGAGCTGTCCACCGGCGAGACCGCTCCCATCGCGGATGGCCACGACGAGACGGCCTGGGCCGAGAATCGCCGGGCCGAGTTCGTCATCGTGAGCGGGGACCTGCCGCTCAGCATGAAGTAGGTCCAGGGCATCACGGGCGGCTCGCTCCCGGAGGAGCCGCCATGGAGGCATAGATCATGAGAGAGCAGGCTGCGGTCCAGCAGTACCGCATGAAGCCGAACAGCGTGGTATCCGGAGTGCCATGGTGGAACCAGAGCACCGTGTATCGGGGCCGGGCCGGGACCGGCGAGGTGCAGACGGTGCGGCTGTTCGCGCCAGACGGGGGTGACTCCCTCGAGGTGCTTCGCGGCTCGGTGAGCGAAGTGAAGTGAAGCGGGTGGACCGGGGCGCCTCAGGGCGCCCCGGTCGCTTTCGCCGTCCGGCGCGCCACCAGCAGGCAGCCCACGATGGCGAACAGCAGCGCCAGACGGAGGAGCCAGACCGCGCCCGGCATCGTGGCGTCCGCCCACCCGGTCCGGGCGATGGCCCGTCCCGCGTCCCAGAGCCGCGAGGCGATCCGCACCCCGGTCAGGAGCAGGAGCGCCGGCACCGCCCAGCGCCAGCGCCGCAGCAGGCCGACCACGAGCACCAGCGCCAGCCCTCCGAACAGGATGTCCGTGGTGAGCGCGTCCGTGGCGTAGCCCACGCCGGGGCGCCGGAGGGCGCCCATCCCCGCAAGCGAGAGACCGGTATAGAGGAGGAGCAGCAGCGCGGCGAGGAGCCGCGCCCCCGTGGCCGTGCGGGCGGGCGTCAGGAGCCGCCCTTGTGGTCGGGCCAGTCCTTCAGGTTCTTCCGGAACGAGGCCGCGACCAGCTTCTCCAGCACCCCCAGGTCAACGTCCGCCAGCCGTTTCACGTAGAGGCAGACCTTTCCGGTCGTGAACTTGCCAAGGCGCTTGAGCAGCGCCGCCTGGCCGGGGGCGTTGTCCAGCACGTACAGCACATGGCTGCCCTTCCGCGGGGAGAAGCCGGCCCGGCACATGTCGCCCTCGTGGCCGCTGGCGTAACGGTAGTGGTAGCTGCCGAAGCCGATGATCGTCGGCCCCCACATCCGTGCGGGTTCCCCGGTGACGCGCCGGAACAGCGCCAGGAGGGTCTTCGCCTCCTTGCGCTGCGCCGGATCCGGCAGGGCGCTGATGAAGGCCGTCACGCTGGCCTTGGTCGGCTTGGTCTTGATCTCGGCCATGGGTCTGGTGAGGTGGGGGTGAGAGTTCCGGGAGAAGATACGGGCCGGGAAGGTGCGGGACCATCCTTGCCATCCCGCCGCCGGCTGGCGGCGCCCTTGTGCCCCCGGGAACCGCCCCCCACATTGGTCGCACTCTTGCCACATCGCGCAGCGGCAGTCCGGCCCGGACCTGCCCGCCGGCCCGCTCCTCCTGACGCGCCGGCCCCCAGTGCCATCCACGGCCGCCAGGGTACTCCACCCCCGTTCCCCCCCGGAGGTCTCCTTGAGATCGTTGCTCCGCACTTCCGTCGCCCTTGGCGTCGCTACCCTCGCCCTGGCCGGCTGCCAGCCCGAACCCACCGCCCCCGCGGCGCAGGCGCTGCCCTCCGCCATGGCCGCCATGACGGCCGGCAACTCCTACGTCATCCTCGGCAAGGGGAACAAGCTCCCGACCAACCTCGACGCCCTGGTGAGCCAGGCGGGCGGGAGCCTGACCGCGAGCACCCCGCAGATCGGCATCGCCGTGGCGACCTCCACCGACACCGCCTTCCGTACTCGCGCCGCCGGCATTGTCGGCGTGCAGGCGGTGGCGCTGGACCAGGTGGTGCCGTGGGTGGACCCCGCGCTGCCGGTGCAGGACGCGGGTGATGCCACCGAAACCGTGGGCGAGGCGAGTCACGGCAACAATGAGACCTTCTACAACCTCCAGTGGGCCCCCAAGGCCGTGCACGCCCCGGAGGCCTGGGACGCCGGCTACCTCGGCACGGGCGCCCGGGTGGCGGTGCTCGACGGCGGACTCAACAACCTGCACATCGACCTCAACGGCAGCGTGGACGTGGCCCGCTCGGCGTCGTTCGTGCCCGGCTTCCTGTTCAACCAGGACGTTCCCGGGTTCTCCCATGCGACCCACGTGGCCGGCATCGTGGCCGCGCGCGATAACGGCGTCGGGACCATCGGCATCGCGCCGGGCGCCACGATCATCGGCGTCAAGGTGCTGCACAATGGCAGCGGCTCCTTCGCCGCGGTCATCCAGGGCATCGTCTACGCGGCCACGCCCATCGCCCAGGGGGGCGCCGGCGCCGACATCATCAACCTGAGCCTGGGCGGGGCCTTCGACCGGCAGGGCAAGGACGCCGCCCAGCTGGCGGTGGCGCTCAGCCGGGCCACGACCTACGCCTACCAGCAGGGGGTGACGGTCATCGCCTCCGCGGGCAACAGCGCCATCGACCTCGACCACACCAACAACCTCATCACCGTGCCGGCCCAGTCCACCAACGTCATCACGGTGTCCGCGACCGGGCCCTTCGGGTTCGCCGTCGGGTACCCGAATGGCGCCACCGACTTCTCGCGCCCGGCGTCCTACACCAACTTCGGGCAGTCGGCGATCACCCTCGCCGCACCGGGCGGCGACTTTGCGCTCCCCGGCAGCGCCCTCTGCAGCGTACCCCGCATTCCGTCGGGCAGCGTGGTCACCGCCTGCTGGGTCTTCGACATGGTGATCAGCCCCGGCAGCATCCCCACGACGGGCGGCTATTCCTTCGCCGCCGGGACCAGCATGGCGGCTCCGGTGGTCGCCGGCGTCGCGGCGCTGATCGTCGGGAAGTACGGGCCCACCCACCCGGCGCAGGTGGAAGCGCTCCTGCGCCAGTCGGCCGATGACCTGGGCAAGCCCGGCAACGATGACTTCTACGGCCGCGGGTACGTCAACGCGCTGCGCGCCGTGCAGTAACGGAATCGGCAGGGAAGGAGAAAGGGGTCCCGGAGCGCATCCGGGACCCCTTTCATGTCCGGCGGGCCGGCGCTACTCCGCCCGGCGCGCCGGCCGCCCCGGATGGATCTTCGCCTCGCTCCGGCCCTTCACGTAGGCGTAGATGGTGTCAATCTCCCCCGGCAGCAGTCCCAGCGCACACCAGGCGGGCATCCCCTTCTCCGGCCGGCCAGAGCACACCACCTGGATGAAGGCCGCCTGGTCCGGGATCGGCCCGTCCGGCTTGAGGGAGAGGATCAGGTGCGGGGCGATCGTGGTGCCGTTCACATCCTCGCCGTGGCACCGGGCGCAATGCAGGTTGTAGTACTTCCACCCCTGATAGGTCCGCCCGTCCACCGTGTCGCGTGGAGGCTGGTGGTAGGCATCCCGCAGCGGTGGCGGCGGCGTGGTGTCCGCGGCGGCGGGCGGCGGAGCCGGGGCGGGCCTGGGCGCCCCGGCCTGGGTGGCC
>JANRJZ010000313.1:0-3543 GCA_033763675.1 Gemmatimonadota bacterium | reverse complement strand
GGAAGGGGGGAACGGGGAAACGGGGAAACGGGGAAACGGGGAAACGGGGAAACGGGGAAACGGGGAAACGGGGAGACGGAGAAACGGACTGGTCGGAGCGGCCCCAACGCAGGTCCGCTTCACCTCTTCTCCGCTTCTCCGTTTCCCCGTCTTTACCGGCTCGCCCCCGCCGCCGTCGCCACCGGCAGTTCCTCCTGCTCCGACCATCCGGTCCAGGAGGGGACGTACACCTGCACCTCGGGGTAGCCGAGCAGCGCCTTGAGCGCGAACCAGGCATGGCTGGCCTCGGTGCCGGTGTTGCAGTAGACGATCACCGTCTTGTCCGGGGTGATGCCCTGCGCCTCGTACGCCGCTCTGAGCTCGGCCACCGGCTTCCAGGTGGGCGCGGCGGTCGCGGTGAGATCATCACGCCAGAAGTGATGCACCGCCCCCGGAATGTGGCCACGGCGGAGCTGCGCGCCGGCCGCCCCCGCGTACTGGTCCGCCGGCCGCACGTCCACGACGACGGTGCCGGGGTCCCGGTACATATGGGTGACGTGCTCGGTAGTGATGACGTCGGGATAGAAGGCGTCCGCGCCATACCGGACCATCGCGACCTCGGGGTAGAGCCGGGTCCGTTCCCGCCCCTCCGCGGCCCAGCGGGCATAGCCGCCGTCCAGGATGTACACCTCGGGGTGGCGGAACCCCGCGAGCAGCCAGGCGGCGAAGGTCGCGTTGAAGTTGAAGGCCTCGCCGCTGCCGTAGATCACCACCGGCCGGTCGCGGCGGATGCCGAGCCGCGACCAGAGCTCGCGATAGCTCGCAGCGGGGAGGAGATCGCCGGGGACGCCGCCCGCGGTGGCCCGCAGGCTCTCGAAGTGGAGGTAGCTCGCCCCCGGCAGGTGATCGGCGAGGTAGGCGTTGAGATCGCTGCGGGCATCCACCAGGGTGACGGCACCGGCCGCGAGGCGGGCGGCGAGGTCAGCGGGCTGGATCAGCCCCGCCGTCGTGGGCGGTACCTCGACCACGACCGGGAGCTCGGCGTGCTTGCTCCAGTCCTGGAAGCTCCCATCGTAGAGCCGCACGTCGTAGCCCAGCAGCCGCGCAGCAAAGAGGACGGCGGTGGCCTGCTGCCCGATGTGGCAGTATACCACCACCCGGTCCCCGCGTCCCACGCCGGCCCCGCGGAAGAGCTCGGTGAGCGCGGCGTCGGAGAGGAAGCGGCCGGTGCTGTCCGCCACGGCGGTGTAGGGCAGGCTGCGGGCGCCGGGGAGGTGTCCCGGGCGGTGGCCGGAGCCGGCGTCGAACCCGAGGTAGAACTGGGGATCGCGCGCATCGAGGATGCGGGTCCCCGGGGCGCGGGTGGCGGCGAGCACCTCGGCGCGGGTGGCGAGGCTGGCCGGCCGCGGGGTGCCTCGGAGCCTGCCGGCGGTGGCGGGCGGGGGGACGTCCGCGGTGACCCGGTAGCCGGCGGCCTTCCAGGCGGGGAGGCCGCCATCGAGGATAGCGGTGCGCTCGCCGAGGCCGAGGTACTCGAGCGTAAGCCAGGCGCGGGTGGTGGGGCTCAACCAGTCCGTGCCGAAATAGAGGACGACGCGGCTGTCGTTGGAGATGCCGAGTGCGGCGAAGGTGGAATCGAGCCTGGCGACCGGCGGCAGCTCGAGCGAAAGGCTGTCGGCGCTCCGGGCGGCGAAGGCCCGGTACTCGAGCAGCCGCGCGCCAGGGAGGTGCTCGGCGTCGTAGCCGGCCTTGTCGCCAATGTGGAGCAGGACGAGGTTGCGTTCGCCGAGGCGGGCATGGAGTGCCGCCGGGGTGATGAGCAGCCGGTCCCGCGGTCCGGCATGCAGCGGGGTGGGGCCGAGGGGGAGCAGCAGGACCAGGGCGGCGGCGGCGGAGAAGGACCGCATACTAGGTACTCCAGTGTGAGGGACGGGGGACGATACGGTGCCGCCCACCGGAAGTTGTGATGAATCTGTGCGAGGTAGGTGTGGGTTGGGCGGCTGGGCGCTGAGACGCTGCCGCGTTGTCATGCCGCTCGCGGCCGCGGTGGGCCCTCCGCGCGCTGCAGTTCGCTCTTCGGGTGAGGGCGCAATCCTCGTCGCCGCTCACTGACGCGCGCTCCGCGCCCACCCACGCCCGTTCGCGGCGTTAGCTTCCGTCGGTCCTGCCGTCCTGCCGTCCTGCCGTCCTGCCGTCCTGCCGTCCTGCCGTCGCTACCGTCCCTACCGCCTACCCCTGCCACCGATACCCCACCTTCCACACCGTGAGGATGTGTACCGGTTCGGCGGCATTCTCCTCGAGCTTTCGCCGCAGTTCGGCCACGTGGGAATCCACGGTGCGGGTCTGCACGTCCCCCGCGGAGCCCCAGACTTCCTTGAGCAGCGCCACGCGGGTGGCGACCGCGCCCTGGCGGCGGATCAGCGCCAGCAGCAGCTCGTACGCCTTGGGCGTGAGAGTGACCGGCTCCCGGTTCACGGTGACGGTACGGCTGGCGGGCTCGATGATGACCCGACCGAAGTGGATGGGCGCCTGGTCCCCGGCGGCGATGGCGCCGCGGCGGCGGAGCAGGGCCCGCACCCGCTCCAGGAGTTCCAGCAGCCCCACGGGCTTGGTGACGTACTGATCGGCGTCGAGCCGGAAGCCCCGGACCTTGTCCGCTTCCTCCCCCCGCGCGCTCACGATGATCACCGGCACGGCGTTCCCCGCTGCCCGGAGCGCCTGTAGCACGTCGTACCCGTTCATTCCCGGCAGCATCAGGTCCAGCAGCACCAGGTCGGGCTTCCACTCGGTGGCCTGCTTGAGGCCGCCGGGCCCGTCGGGGGCCACCCGGACCTCGTAGCCCTCGCGCGCCAGGTTGTAGCGGAGGCCGTCCGCCAGGTCGGCGTTGTCCTCGATGAGGAGGATGCGGTGGTTGGGGTGCGGAGGTGGCATGGCGCTCCTGGAATTCTCGGGGAACGGAGAAACGGAGAATCGGGGAAACGGGGAAACGGTCCGCTTCACCGCTTCACCGCTTCTCCGTTTCTCCGATTCCCCGCCTCCCGTCGTTCACCGGCATCCGTACTTCAAAGGTCGCGCCGGGGCCATCCGGGAGTACCGTCGCGGTCCCGCCCCAGCGGGAGACGATCTCCCGCACGATTGCGAGGCCGATGCCGCTCCCGCCCACGCTCGCGGCGGCCCCGCCGCTGCCGCGGACATACGGCTGCCAGATCCGCTCCCGCTCCGCGGCGGGGACGCCGGGCCCCTGGTCGGTGACGGTAAGCCGCGCCGCGTTCCCCTCCCGGGCCACCCGCACCGATACCCGCTGGCCCACCGGCCCGAACTTGACGGCGTTGTCCAGCAGATTGAGCACGACCTGCCGCAGCGGGCCCCGTTCCGCGTGCACGAGGGTCTCCGGCGCGAGTTCCGTGACCACCTCGACCTGCCGCGACGCCGCCAGCGGCTGGAAGGCCGCCACCGACTCGGCCACCTCGCGATCGAGTGCCAGGCGCTCGGTCACCGCCTCGTGCGGCGCGCCCCGTTCCAGCCGGGTCACCAGCAGCACGTTCTCCACCAGGTGCTCCAGCC
>JANRJZ010000312.1:0-35118 GCA_033763675.1 Gemmatimonadota bacterium | reverse complement strand
GGGCCGGGGCCACCCTGGCGCGGGGTTCCGGAACGGCGGCGGAACGGAACCTGCTGCTGGCCGGGCTGGCCCGCGCCGCGGGCCGCCCCTCCCGGCTGGTCTGGGGCCTGGAGCGGCGGGACCGCCGCTGGCGGCTAGCGGGATGGGTGGAGCTGGGCGGGGCACGCTGGACAGCGGCCGATCCCGGCCCGATCGGTGGCACGGCACGAGTCCGGCTCGCCTTCGGGCCCGAGCCGCGGCTGCTGGACCTGGCGCTCCGAGCCGGCGCCCTTCGCCTCACGGTTCTCGAGGACGCACGATGATCCGGTTGACCGACCTGACCAAGCGCTACGGCAAGTTCGTCGCGGTGGATGCCATCAACCTGGAGATCGGGCGCGGGGAGCTGTTCGGCTTCCTCGGCCCCAACGGGGCCGGCAAGACCACCACCATGCGCATGATCGCCGGAATCCTCCAGCCCACCTCCGGCACGGTGGAGATCGCGGGGGACGACCTGGCTCGCGACCCGATCCGGGCCAAGAGCCGGCTGGGCTTCATCCCCGACCGCCCGTTCGTCTACGACAAGCTGACCGGCGCCGAGTTCCTGCGCTTCGTGGCCGCGCTGTACGGGCAGGATGGCCCGGTCATCGAGCGCCGGATGGATGAGCTGCTGGACCTGTTCGAGCTCACCCCGTGGAAGGATGAGCTGGTCGAGAGCTACAGCCACGGGATGCGCCAGAAGCTGATCATCTCGAGCGCCCTGCTGCACAAGCCCGAAGTGATCGTGGTGGACGAGCCGATGGTCGGGCTCGATCCCAAGGGCCAGAAGTTCCTGAAGGAGCTGTTCCGCGCCTTCGTGGACAAGGGCGGGACGGTGCTGATGAGCACCCATACCCTCGACACCGTCGAGGAGATGTGCGACCTGATCGGGATCATCGCCGGCGGGAAGATCCTCGCCTGCGGGACCGTGCCGGAGATCCGGGAGCGGTTCCAGGGGGGCGACCAGAACCTGGAGGAGCTGTTCCTCAAGCTGACCGGCGGGATCATCGAGCGGGAGATGGATGCCATCCTCGAGTGACCTGCCCCAGCCCTCGCTGGGGACCATCACCACCCCGAAGTGGCGCAGCGCGCTCAACCGGCTGCGGCAGGAGCGCTCCGGCGGGAACGGGAAGTTCTTCCTGCTGGCGCTGGTGGCGCTGGGGTTCTGGGCGGCGGTCTTCGGGCTGTCGTTCAAGATCCTGAACTACATCCAGTCCACCAGCGAAGTCGGCGTGCCGCTGGCCGCGAAGTTCCTCAGCATCATCCTGCTGGCCTTCGCTTCCCTGCTGCTGCTCTCCAACCTGATCACCGCCCTGTCGAGCTTCTTCCTGGCCAAGGACCTCGACCTGCTGGTCTCCTCCCCCACCGACTGGCTCCGGCTGTACCTCGTCATGCTGGGGGAGACCCTGCTCCACTCGTCCTGGATGGTGGCGCTGATGGCGGTGCCGATCTTCACCGCCTACGGCATCGTCTTCGCCGGGGGGCCGCTGTTCCCGCTGGTCGTGATCGGCGCGCTGGTGCCCTACTTCGTGCTGCCCTCGGTGATCGGCGCGGCCATCACCCTGGTCCTGGTGAACGTCTTTCCCGCCCGCCGCACCCGCGACCTGCTGAGCCTCATCGCGATTGGCGCCTTCGGCGGGCTGGCCCTGCTCTTCCGCCTGGTCCGCCCGGAGCAGCTCTCCCGCCCCGAGGGGGTGCGGAACCTGCTCGACTACCTCTCCGGCCTGCAGGCCCCGACCAGCCCTTTCCTGCCGAGCGAGTGGGCCACCGCCATGATCATGAACTGGCTGCGACAGGTGGCGGATCCGCTCCCGATCGCCCTGCTGTGGACCACGGCCGCCGCGTTCGTCGTGTTCGGCGCGATGCTCCACGGCCGCCTCTACCATGCCGGCTTCTCCAAGGCGCAGGAGGGGGCAGAGCGGTTCGTGCAGGCCCGGGGCTGGTCGGGGATCATGGCAAAGCTCTTCCGGCGGATGCCGCCGGCCCGGCGGGAGTTCGTGCTCAAGGACCTGCGGGTGTTCTTCCGGGACACCACCCAGTGGAGCCAGCTCATCCTGCTCGCGGTGCTGCTGGTGGTCTACGTGTTCAACATCAAGTCGTTGCCGCTCTTCTCCGGGGAAAAGGTGCCGGTGTTCCTGGTCTCGCTGGTGGTGTTCCTCAACCTGGGGCTGGCGGGGTTCGTGCTGGCCGCCATCGCCGCGCGGTTCGTCTTCCCGGCGGTGTCGCTGGAGGGGAAGCAGATGTGGCTGCTCCGCTCCAGCCCCCTGGACCTCAAGGCGCTGCTCTGGAGCAAGTACTGGACGGGTACCGTGCCGCTGCTGGTACTGGCGGTGGCCATCACCTTCAGCACCAGCGTGTTGTTGCAGGCCTCGGCGTTCATGATGGCGGTGAGCCTCGCCACGATCGTCCTGCTCACCTTCGCCATCAGCGCCATGGCCCTCGGCTTCGGCGCGCTCTACCCGCGGTTCGACACCGAGAATGCCGCCCAGATCCCGACCAGCTTCGGCGGGATGGTCTTCATGATGTCGGCCATCGTGCTGCTGGGCGTGGTGCTGATGCTCGAGGCCGCCCCGGTCCTGGGCTACCTGCGCGCCCAGCTGCAGGGACTCGAGCCGGCGCCCGATGCCTGGATGGTGGGGTCGTTCATCGCGGTGGCGGCCGTCTGCCTTTCGGCTACCATCATCCCGATCCGGCTGGGCCTCCGGCGGATCGAGACGATGGAGTTCTAACCGAGCGGGGCAGTCCCCCTTGTCAGCCGCGTACGATTCCCGTCACTTTCACGCTCACTTCACCGGCTGCGGCTTATCCTGCGGCATTCGCGTGACCTCATTGTTCGGGGTCGCCCCCGGCCCGGCGACCCTGCTGTCTGTTTCCGGGCCGGCCCGGAAGGAGTCCACCATGTCGAGAGCCTGGAGAATTCTCTCGTCCGCGCTGGTGCTGCTCGCGCTCACCGCCTCGGCGACCGCCGCGCAGGAGGAATCCGCACGCCGTCAGGGATTCTGGTTCAACATCGGCCTGGGCTACGGCAGCGCGGATTTCAACTGCGACAACTGCGGCTCGACCGACCGCGAGGGAAGCGTGGCGGGCAACATCGCGGCGGGCGGTACACTGAGCCCGCAGCTGCTCCTGGGAGTGGAATCCAACGGCTGGTACAAGGACGAAAGCGGCATCAAGTCCACCTTCGGCAACCTGGCGGCCGTGGCATATTTCTATCCCAGCGCCGGCAGCAACCTCTTCCTGAAGGGCGGCGTGGGACTCTCAGCCTACAAGTTCGAGAATGGCAGCTCGGTGGATGACACCGGACTCGGCCTGCTCGCCGGGATCGGCTACGACCTGCCGATCGGCAAGTCGCTGTCCATCACGCCGACCGCCGCGTTCAACTTCGGGATGATGGGCGACAAGAGCGGCGCGCAGAGCGTGAAGATCAACTGGTTCAGCCTGGGCGCCGGCCTGACGGTGCACTGACCTCCCCCACCCGCCGCGACCGGCCCTGGCCGGCCGCGGCGGGCCGCTTTTTCCTCCCCCGCCGTTTTCCGCACCGCCCCGCGTCACCTGGTGCCCGAGGATTTGTGAGGGCCTCCCGAGCTTGGGTCCGCAGTCCACGCGACCCACCTCATCCAGAGAGGCACTCATGTCACATCGCATCTTGCCGGCGGCGCTCGCCGGCCTCCTGCTGCTCGCCGCCTGCGGGGAGCGGGACCCGGCGGCCCCCGCCACCACGGCGCCCGGGCCGGCCACCGCGGCCCGCGCGGATCTCGCCGTCACCGAGGAGACCCGGCAACTCGAGGGGCTGGCCCGGCGGCTCGCCATCGCGTTGGGCGACCCCGCCTTCCGGGCCCGGTTCCGGGCCCGGCTGGAGGCCTCGCCGTTCCGCGAGGGGAAGCTGCACCTGCAGCGGACCCTGGCCGCCGATGGCCGGGCGGAGCTGCGCGCGCTGGCCCGGCTCAACGGGGAGGACGAGTCCATCTCCGACTCGGTGCAAGGGGCTACCCGGGCCCTCGAGGTGTACCTGCCCGTCCCCGCCCATCGGCGCGCGTGGCGGGGGGACACCCGGCTCCTCGTTGCCACCGCCGCACGGGACGGGGACATCCCCGTGGCCTTCGACCTCCAGGGGGGACGCCACTACCTGGATCCCACCCGCCCGCCGCAGACCCCCGTCCTGGCGGTGGTCCCGGTCGAGACCGCTTTCGACGCCCCGGGAGCAGGAGGCAACGCCCTCTGCACCCCTCCCGAATGCACCAGCGGTGGCGGCGGAACGCCGCCCCCCCCGGCGTCCGTGGTGGGCCCCGGCCTGTACATGACCAAGGCCTTCTTCGTCCAGGATTTTGAGGGTTGGTTGAAGGGGAGCCCCGAGTTTGAGATCCAGATCCTGGGCCAGAAAGGGACCAGCGATTCCCTGTCCAAGTACCAGTGCGCCGGGGAGCACCAGCCCGCGCCGTACCGCTGGGATGGCGGCACCAGCTGGACGGGGAACGTCCTCCTGTTCAGCCAGGCCCAGATCGATGCGTATCATGCCACCCACCCTGGGGAGACCTTCCGGATCGTGGCCATGGAAGATGACGACACCGCCTGCGAGATGAAGATCGATGAGGACCGGTGGGCCCGGTTCATCGGCACTATCGGGCCGCTGTACCAGGACTTCACCGGGGCCATCGATTCCGGCAGCGTGAAAAAGTACCTCGCGGCGGGCCGCAGCCTGCGGGATTTCCTGACCGCGGTGGCGGGGGTCATCAAGACCAACGACGACCTGATCGGGAACGCCATGGAGGACCGGGTCGTCGGCGAGTACCATACTAACTACAATTGGATCCTGCGGGCTGACGACAACGTGACCAACGGCTGGATCAAGCTGGAGATGAAGTGAGCCCCGGACGCCGGCGGGCCCCCGCCCGCCGGCCCCCTCCCCGACCAGGAGCGTACATGCGACACCCCTTCCTCCCCACCCTGCTCGCCCTCTGGGCCATTCCCCTGGCGGCCCAGGCCCCCGACCGGGGCTGGGCCATCCACCTGGCGGTCGCACGGGACGCCTTCAGCGGCGGCTCCAGCGACACGTCCACCATCCCCGGCATCGAAGTGGAGGTCACCCCGGCCCCCCGCATCGCGCTCGCCACCGGCCTCACCCGCCAGGCGGGCGCCTGGGAGTTCGGGCTGGAACTCGGCTACACCAGCGGCGGTCTCCGGGCAAGCACCGAGGACCTCCGGGTGGAGGAGCGGACCAACGATGTGGCCCGGTTCCGCGCGGCCCTGACCGTGGGGCGGCGGCTGGCCCGTTCCGGTCCGGTGAGCGTCGTGTTGCTGGCCAGTCCCGGGGTGGACCGCTGGGAAACAGAGGGAATCGGCAACCGCACCACCCTGGCGCTCCGCGGCGGACTGGTGCTCCGGATTCCGTTCGGCAGGGTGGAGTTCGAGAACCGGTTACTGGCGGGTATCGGGGGGAGTCCCTTCAGGGGGGAGGACATCCCGCCTGGGGGGAAGGCCGAGTCGCTGCGGACGTTCAGCCTGGGCGCCGCACTCCGGCTTCGGCTCTGATCAGCGGGCGACGGCCGTGCCACAGCCCTCGCAGTAGTGGCTCCCGGGGACCAGCGGCGCCCCGCAGCTGCCACAGCCACCCATGGTCAGGGACCGGCCGCAGGAGGAACAGAAAAGGGCGTCGGTCTCCGGCCGGGGGCCGCAGCCGGGGCACCGGATCAGCTCCCCGGCCAGCTTGCGGACCCGGTCCGCGATCATGCCTTCGACCGGATCGGCGGGCGGCGCCTCTCCGGCCGTGCTCGCCGGGGCCGGCGCCGGCTCCGCGCGGAGGATGGACAGCGCCTCGCCGGTGTACTGGGCCTTGAGCGCGGCGTAGTCCTCATCGGAGAGTTTGCCCGTCGCCCGGTCGAACTCGATCTCGCGCAGCGCCGCGAGGGCGATCCCCTTGGGGGTCTCCTCGATGTCCTCGGGCTCATCCGCCCCCGGCGGCGCCGTGACCCCGGGCCGGGTCAGGGGACTGATCAGGGTGGCGACGAGGGCCAGGCCCAGCAGTGCGGCGGCAACGATTTCGAAGAGCATTACGCGTCGAGCTCCCGGAGTTCGCGTTCCAGCCGCGCCAGCTCCTCGGCCGAGGCGGGCGCCGCGGCGCCGACGGGCGGCGCGGCTCCCGGGGTGGCAGGCCCGGTCGGGCCGCTGACCGCGACCACTTCTCGCCCTGCCGCCGCCAGGGACCGGCGGCGCAGGACCGTGATCATGATCCCGCCGACGAGCAGGATCGAGAGTCCGGGCACCACGTAGCCGGCAATGTTGAAGCCCTCCGGCTTCGGGGCCATCAGGACCTTCTCCCCGTACTTCTCCACGAACGCCGCGACGACGGCGTCCGCGTCCTTCCCCTCCTCCACCAGGGCCACAACCTCCTTGTGG
Source organism: Gemmatimonadota bacterium (assembly GCA_033763675.1). Lineage (GTDB taxonomy): Bacteria > Gemmatimonadota > Gemmatimonadetes > Gemmatimonadales > GWC2-71-9 > JADJOM01. Next base: position 28,710 of record JANRJZ010000312.1, on the reverse strand, counting down.
AGCGCCGGCGAGTAGGTGCAGGTGAAGTCGGTGGTCCGGCAGGTATAGATGTCCAGGGTGCAGCCGCAGGTGCACTGCAGCCGCTTCTCGATTCCCTGGATGAACTCGTCGTTCTGGGAGGCCGTGACCCGCTCGCGGGCACGTCCCGCGGCGACGGGATCCCGCAGCGTGCCGGTCTCGCCCTGCCCCGGGAGCTGCCCTTCCTGCTGGGCCGCGCCCGCGACCGCTCCGGCGCCGGAGAGCGCCGCCACCGCCGCCGCGGAACGCCCGACCCCCCGCAGGAAGGTCCGCCGGTCGATGATCATGCCGCCGGCCCCGCGGTGCCCGCCAGCTGCACCTCGTATCCCGCCTGTCGCGGCCGGGGCGCCCCGCCGCCGGTCCCGCCAGGCCACATCGTGATCAGGCCCCCCACCACCAGGACCACGCCGCCGATCCACACCCAGATGACCAGGGGGTTGATCGTGAAGCGATAGACCGCCTCCTCGGTGCCTTCCACCGAGCCGGCGTACACGATGTACAGGTCCTCCTGGAGCGTGCTGCGGATGCCCACTTCGGTGGAGGGCTCGAACGACTTCTGCCGCACCCCGGGAGCCGGCTCGGAGAAGTGCTGCCGCTTCTCCGAGTTGATCACGCCGGCCTCGCGGCCGTCCGTGGTGACCTGGACCGAAGCCTGGGTCACCACCCGGTTGAGCTGCTCGAACTGGGACACGCCGAGGTGGGTAAAGGTGTAGGTGTGCCCGAAGGGGCTCTTGAGGGTGGCCGAGTCCCCGGGCCGGAGGGTCGCTTCCATCTCGGTACGGAAGGCGTAGCCCGCGAAGGCGGCGAAGTAGATCACCATCCCGAGGTGGACGATGTACCCGCCATAGCGGCGCCGGTTGCGGGACACGAGCTGCAGCAGGGCGGTCGGGTAGGACTCGCTGTACATCCGGTGCCGGGCCGTCGTCCCGCGGACGAATTCCTGCGTCAGCGTCCCGAGCACGAAGCCGGAGAGGGCCAGCGCCATGAGGGCATAGAAGTTGGTGACCCGGAGCGCCAGCAGCACCAGCGCCACCACGGCGCCGGTCACCAGCGGCCAGGTGAACTGCCGCCTGAGGTTGGCGGTGGATGCCTTGCGCCAGGCGATGAGCGGACCCACGCCCGTCAGCATCAGCAGCAACAGCCCCAGCGGCACGTTGACCTTGTTGAAGAAGGGCGGGCCGACGGAGATCTTGGTGCCCCGCACCGCCTCGGAGAGGATGGGGAACAGGGTCCCCCACAGCACCGAGAAGGCGATCCCGATGAACAGCAGGTTATTGAAGAGGAAGGCGGCCTCGCGGCTGACCACGCTTTCGAGCTGGACGTCCGCCTCGAGCCGCTCCCACCGGGTATAGAGCAGGGTGAAGCTCAGGATGCCCGAGAGCAGCAGGAAGCCGAGGAAGAAGTAGCCGACGTTCGACTGGGTGAAGCTGTGCACCGAGGCGATGATGCCGCTGCGGGTGATGAAGGTGCCGAAGATGCTGAGCAGGAACGACCCGATGATCAGGGACATGTTCCAGCGCTTGAGCATGCCGCGCTTCTCCTGGATCATGACCGAATGCAGGAAGGCGGACATCGTGAGCCAGGGCAGCAGGCTCGCGTTCTCCACCGGATCCCAGGCCCAGTACCCGCCCCAGCCCAGCTCCACGTAGGCCCACCACATCCCCAGCGTGATCCCGATGGAGAGGAACAGCCAGCTCATGAGGGTCCACTTGCGGATCGCCTGCAGCCAGCCGGTGTCCACCCGGCGGGAAAGCAGCGCGGCGATGGCGAAGGCGAAGGGAATCGTGATGCTGATATACCCGAGGTAGAGCATCGGCGGGTGAATGATCATGCCGATGTTCTGCAGCTGCGGGTTGAGGCCGTTGCCATCCGGCGGGGTGAACGGCAGCCGCTCGAAGGGGTTGGAGGCGAACAGCATCACCAGGATGAAGAACGCCGTCACGCTGCTGGTGACGGCCGCCACGTAGGGGAGGAGCGCCCGGTAACGGGCCGGCGTGAGCCACTGGGCCAGGGCCGCGAAGCTGGACAGTACCACCGCCCAGAACAGCAGCGAGCCCTTCTGCCCGGCCCAGAAGGCCGACACGATGAAGTAGCCCGGCAGGTTGCGGGAGGTGTAGCTGGCCACGTACTCGATGTTGAAGTCGTGGGTGATCAGCCCCTGCCACAGGGCAGCCGCGGCTACCAGCAGGGTGGCGAACAGCGCATAGACGGCACGGGTGACGCTGAGCGCCAGCTCCGGCCGGCCATGCCAGCGGCCCGAGAAGCCGACCACCGATGCCCAGAGGCCCACCAGGAGGGAGGCCCACAGCGCAAACTGGCCCAGAAGTGTCATGACTGGCTCCGGCTCAGGACGGCCCGCGGGCCGTGCGCGCCGCGGCGAGGAAATCCTCGAGGGCGCGGGGGTGGTCGGCGTACTCGGGGCGTTGGGCCTTCGTTTCGGCGTCGTAATGCTTGAGGAAGTCGGCGTAGGCCTGGTCGAGCGCCTTCTGGTCCTGCTGGAACCGGGCGATGGTTCCCTTGATCACATACCCGAAGAGGTGCCCGGGCTGCGTCCGGAGGATGGTATCCGCCAGCGCCCGTGCCCCGGCCACGTCCTCGGTATGGAGCAGAATCAAGCTGGCATGATACCGGGCATCGGCGTCCACGGTGTCCAGCATCTGGTACGCCTGCATGGCCATCGGGGAAAAGGTGGAAACCGTGGCGGCATCGCCGGTCTCCGCCGAACGCATGATCCGGTTGAACAACCGGTCGAACCGCTCCCGGGGCGTCATATTGGCGATGTCCGTCGCGGTCGCTTCGTCGCCGGCGGTGAAGCCCACGGTGCCGCTGGCGGTCACCGCCGGAGCGGCCGCCGGCCGGGCGAGAGCCAGCATGGCCCCCCCGATGAGTGCCACCGTCACCCCCCCCGCAGCGAACCAGCCCAGCTTGGCGTTGCCGCTCAGTGAATCCGGGGTGGCCCCGGCCGCCGCCCCGCACCCGGCGCAGAAGCGGGCGTTCGGGGCGAGGGCCTGGCCGCATCTGGCGCAGGCTGGGACGGCCCCGGCCAGAGACGCCCCGCAATGGCGGCAGAACTTGCCGCCCGAGGGCTTGCCACAATTGGCACAGGTGGTACCCACCAGCAGACTCCGGCGAGAAGTGCAAGAAGGTCGTCCCCCGGGCCATTCCGGTCCGGGGTGGCGAGAAGGAAACCTAGGGTCGTGGGCCCCAGCCGCAAGCCTCGGAACCGGGCCCCGAGGGCTCCGGAACAAGCAAATAAGTCCTACTGTAAGCGATCTTTAGGAAATCAATAAAGAAACTCTCACCCGATAAACTATTGACCATTAACTCGGAACCTGTAAACTAGGCGCGTTACCCTTACAATACGGTAAACACCATGCGTAGATCTCCCGTCCTGTCCCGGCTCGGATCCCTAGCGCTCCTGGTGGGCGCCCTCTGGCTCGGTGCGTGCACCGACACGGTGTACCGTGACCGTCCCCCCTTCAACCCGCCCCCCGACGCGGCCTCCGGATTCCTCGGGTACTTCTCGGCTGACGACGGCCAGACCACCTGTGGCAACTGCCATGTGGACCACCAGGGCGACTGGACCAAGCATGGGCATTCTGGCGCCTATGCGACCCTGGCCAACTCCGGATTCGACCAGCCCTTCTGCTACTCCTGCCACACTGTCAGCGAGTACGGCAATGCCGTGGACAGCGCGGCGGGTTGGAATGTGAGGCCGGTCGAGGCCTACCACGACGTCCAGTGCGAGAGCTGCCACGGTCCGGGCGAGACTCACGTGAGGACGCCAGACGCCGCCGCCCCGCCGCTGGCGAAGGTGGCCGCGGATACCGGCGGCACCTCAGGGACCTGCGGCGAGTGCCACGACGGCACCCACCATCCGTACGTCTCCCAGTGGGGGCAGTCCCGCCACGGGGTAGCGCTCGCTGAGGTGGTGGACGAGGCGATCACCGACCCCGCGCGCTACGGGTCCTGCCTCGCGTGCCACGAAGGCCGGGCCGCACTCAAGGTGTGGGGTGTGACGTCGAATTATGCGGAGCGCGACCAACCCCTCAGCCACACCAATGCGCTCGGCGTCACCTGCGCGGTGTGCCATGACCCGCACGGCAACGACAACGCAGGCGAGCTCCGGTTTCCCATTGACGATCCGTCCATCGAGAACAACCTGTGCATGAAGTGTCACGCCCGGCGGTTCGAGCCGCAGCAGACCTCGAGCCGTGGACCGCACGCGCCGCAGGGCCCGATGTTCCTGGGCACGGCGGGCTGGTTCCCGGCGGGCGTTGATACCACCCCGCAGGCAAGCACCCACGGCAACCCGACGGCGAATCCGAAGCTGTGCGCGACCTGCCACGTCCCGAAGTTCACCGTCACCGACACGGCGGGCAACTTCCAGCTGACCTCGGTCGGGCACCTGTTCCGCCCGATCCCCTGCCTGGACGCCCAGGGGAATCCGGTCGCGGACAACAGCTGCGCGTATGACGCCGTCTCCCGCAACTGGTCTTCCTGCCTCGGTAGCGGTTGTCACGCCGATGCGGGGGTGGCCGTCGCGGCGTTCGACGCCAACCGCGCTACCCTGGCCGTGTTCGCCGACCAGATCTGGATCGACGTCGACGGCAACGGCAATGTCGATACGACCGACACCGGGCTGCTCGCACTCGTCAAGCTGAACGCGCCCACCGAATTCAGCACCACCGACGGCCAGATCACCGTTGCAGAGGGCACGTTGTTCAACGTCCGAATGATCGGCGAAGGCCGCTACGACAACGGCGACAAGTCCATCGGCGTGCACAACCCGTTCCTCGCCCAGAAGCTCCTGGCCGTCTCGATTCAGGCCATGCAGACCCAGTACCCCTTCCTGCCCGCACCGCCGGCCCTGTTGAAGGCCCGGATGCAGCAGGCCATCCAGAACGCCGCCAACGCTGGCCACTCCGCCTTCAGCAGCCGCTGAGCGCATGCCGCCAGTTTCACAGCGGCTCAACCACAACCCCGGCGAGGGACTCCTCGCCGGGGTTGGTCTTCTCACACCGGGCAGGCTTCAGGATTCCCTCCCCCAGATGTCCATCCACCCGGTGGACTCGCTGGTGGATAAGACCCTGCTGGGCGACAAGGTCACGCCCATCATCCAGTTTGTCTTCCAGCAGGAACCCTGGATCATGTGGGGCGGTGTGGTCCTGGGCGCCATCCTCGCGCTGGCCCTGCTCTGGTGGCTCTGGCCCCGCCGGGGCGCCATCCTCAACTGGTTTGCCACCCGGAGCCGGAACGTCAAGCTGGCCATGGCCGGGGGGGTCTTCGCGGCTCTTCTCATCGCCGCCGGGGCCGGGTACTCCGGGTACCACTTCATGGAGACCGACCGCCGCTTCTGCAACGGCTGTCACATCTTCGTGCCCAGCGGGCAGGCGTGGGTCCAGCCGGACACCGGCTATTACTCCCTGGTGCCCAAGCTCGAGGGCAAGCACGACACCATCAACTGCCACACCTGCCACGCCCTCCAGCCCGTCAAGGAAGCGGTCAAGATGGTGCTGTGGATGTCGGGCGTCCGGGAGGAGGAGATCCCCGAGCACGGCAAGGTCCCGCGGACGGTGTGCGAGTCCTGCCACATCCAGGGCGCGGCCAAGGAAACCTGGCAGGCCATCGCCATCACGGCCGGCCACCGCACCCACCTGGAGTCCGACTCCAGCGCCCTCAAGGACTCGGTGCAGTGCCTCACCTGCCACGCGAGGACCGCGCACCGGTTCCAGCCGGCGGACACCACCTGCGTCCAGAAAGGCTGTCACCTCACCGACGAAACCAGGATCGTGCTGGGAAGGATGCGGGGCCAGAGCGACCTGCACTGTACCCTGTGTCACGAATTCACCCGGCCGGTGGCCCTGCTCGCCACCCGAGACTCCGCCGCCAGCACCTTGCGACCCGGGCTGGAAGAGTGCTTCTCCTGCCATCAGATGAAGGACCAGTTGCCGACCTTCAGTTCGGTCAACGATCCGCACGGCGGCACCTGCGGCATGTGCCACAATCCGCATGACCAGAAGGTCGTCGCGGACACCCGGGAAGGGTGCAGCGCCTCGGGCTGCCACGCCGACTGGAAGGCGATCCCGTTCCACGTTGGAGCGAATCACCGGGCCAAGGGCGAGCAGTGCGTCCTGTGCCACGACCCCCACGCCTCCCGGGTGGATGCCAGCGATTGCACCGGCTGCCATGAGAGCGTGCGGCAGCGGCCCGGCGGCGCCGGGCTGCGGCCGCCGCTGCCCTTCGATACGCTCAAGGCGCTGCGCTCGGCGGCGCCACCGCATGAAGACCCGGTCTTCGAGCGGCCCAACAAGGTCAAGGGCGATGCGCCCCCCGGGGACGACCCCCCCGAGCGCGGGTGGGCCGCCCTCCCCCCCCTTCCGGCTGACACCTTCTCCCACCCGACCCACAAGAAACTCGCCTGCCTGACGTGCCACACCAACTCACAAGGGGAAGGCCTGACCTTTCAGGCCCCCCGCGGCTGCCAGATCTGCCATCACCAGGCGCCGGAGCAGAGTGACTGCGTCAGCTGCCGCGAACGGGAGGGGCTGTCCGGCAGTACGGCCGTGACCTTCAGCGTCGCCACCGCGAGCAAGCCGGCCCGGGAACGGACCATCGGGTTCGCCCACGCGACCCATGACTCGGTGAGCTGCATCGCCTGCCACGGCCGGCGGGTCACCCTGGCCGTGGTGGACTCGGTACTGAGCTGCCAGGGATGCCACGCCCAGCACCACGAGGTCGATCGGGATTGCGCCGCCTGCCACCGCACCGCGCAGATCGCCGCGGCCCATGCCCGACCGGTGCGGACCCACGTGGCCTGCGACGCCTGCCACACCACCGCGCGGATTGCCGGCCTCACGCCGACCCGGTCGTTCTGCCTGGCCTGTCACGAGCCGTCCACCGATCACTACCCCGACCGGCAGTGCAGCACCTGCCACTTGCAGGCGCATCCTCGCGAGTACCAGGAACGACTGCTCAAGGCCAGGAGCGCCAGATGACCGGCCGGGTTACGGGCATGGTGATCGGCCTGGCGACACTGGTGACCAGCGGCGGCGCGGCCCAGGAGTATCTCGTGCGCCTGGATACCCGGGTGCAGGCGGCCTCCTACCGCGGGGTGAAGCTCGACAGCATCCCGGTGGGCACCGTCGTGACCACTCCCGGCGGGAGCCAGGAAACCCCCGACGGATACGCCGTCACCTGCATCCCGGGCCGAACCCATTGCAGCTTCTACCGCGCGGGCGCCGTCCGGCGCGGCGGGCCCATTGCGACCTCGGTGGATCTCACCGCCTGGGGCTTCGGCCTCAAGGGGCTGAGTTTCCACCTCAACGGCCGGGTCGGCGCCGACCTCGGATCCTCCGATGTCTGGCCCGGGACCGACCCTGCCCTGCAGCTCAATGAGGGCTACGGCGAGTACGCCACCGAACGCATCACCGGACGCCTGGGACGGCAGATCGAGCATGGCCGGCTGGGCTATTACGGTTTCGACGGCGGCCGGATCGCCGGGCGGTTCCCCGGGCTCGGCCTGAGCGTGATCGGGTACCTCGGGCTGGGACTCGCCCGCGGCACCGCGCTCCCGGTGACGAGCGATGTCCTCAACCCCCTCGACGACTTCCAGCCCCGCGAGCGCCAGTTGCTGGCCGGCGGGGCGCTCGAGTGGCAGACGCGCCGGGCCGAAGCCCGGGTGGACTACCTCCGCGAAGTGGACCGCGATACCCGGAACTTCGTCTCCGAGCGGGCGGCCTTCTCGGCCACGCTCCGGCCGGTAGATGGCTGGAGCCTGACCGGCGGCGCCGAATACGACCTCTCCTATGACTGGTGGGGCAGCTCGGACCTGACCCTGCGCCACACCCGCCGCTGGGGCGGCGCCGCCGTTGGTGTCCGTCGCTACCGTCCCTATTTCGACCTGTGGACGATCTGGGGGGTCTTCAGCCCGGTGCCCTACTCCGCCGTGAACGGCTCCGCCTGGCTCTCGCCGGTGGCGGGCCTGACCCTTCGTGCGCATGGGGAGCGCTATTCCTACGATGACACCCGGGCCAACAGCCCGCTGGTGAGCGAGGAGAAGGATGGCTGGCGCTGGAATGCCGGGATCGGCGTCTCCCCCGCCGCCGCCTGGTTCCTGGACGCCGGCTACCACGCCGAGTTCGGCACCGGCGCCGCCTCGCAGGGCGGCGAGGGGAGCGTGAGCTGGCGCCCGGTCTCGAGCCTCACCCTGAGCCTTGAAGGCGGCCACCTCGTGCGCCCGCTGGAGTTCCGGACGGAGAATCCCGCCGTGACCTGGTACGGCGGCAGCGCCGACTTCCGCGCCACGGAGCGCCTGCGCCTGTCCCTGGCCGTGACCCGCTACGACGAGGACAACCGGCGGCCGGACGCCTCGCGGATCGACTGGTCTCAGACCCGCGTCCGCGCGGGGCTCACCTGGCTCTTCGGATCGAGCGCCGACCGGTTGCCGCTCCCGCCCGCGATCCGAAGGGAGCGTGGCCGGTGACGGACCTCCGACGCGCACTCCCGCTCCTCCTCGCGCTCCTTGGCGGCACGGCCGGGGTCGCCGCCCTGCGGCAGGACCCGTTCGATCACGAGGAGCACGCCAAGCTGTTCCCTGGCTGCGAAAACTGCCACGCGGGCATTACCGACCCCGCCAGGTCGGTCTGGCCGACCGCCGAGTCCTGCGCCAGCTGCCATGACGGGACGGTGGAGAAGAAGGTGACCTGGACGGCACCCGCCGGTCCGGCGCCCAGCAACCTCCGCTTCACACATGCGAAGCACGCCGAAGAGGTGTTGGCCAAGGCGCCGGCGGATTCAGCGCTCCAGTGCGAGGCCTGCCACCTCGAGAAGGACGGCAAGTGGATGGCGGTGAGCCGCGCCCGGTCCGCACAGTGCCTCGATTGCCACAAGCTGCCGGCCGAGCACCTCGCCGGGGCGGACACCTCCTGTGCGACCTGCCACCTCTCGCTTGCCGAGGCGACGACGCTGCCGCGCGAACGGGTGGCGAAGTTCGGCACGCCCGCCAACCACGACGCGGCGGATTTCATGACTTCCCGGGGCCACGGCGAGCTGGCCAAGCCCCCGGCCGGCACCGACTGGGCCGTGGCCCCGAGTTGCACCACCTGTCATGCCCGGGATTTCTGCTCCCAGTGCCACGTGAACGCGCCGGAGGTGAAGCTGATCCAGGCGATGGCGCCGGACCCGCGGTCCCTTGCCATCACGGCGGAGCTCAAGGAGCCGGCCAGTCACGAGGACGGCCGCTTCCTGGCTCGGCACGGCGGCCAGGCCCGCAGGGACGCCGCCTCGTGCGCCACCTGCCATACGCAGCAGAGCTGCGTGGCCTGCCATCGAACCCAGCCGGCTATCGCCATGGCGCTCCCCGAACCGGGCCCGGGACGCGGCACCGGGGCGGTGATCGAACGGCAGCAGCCCGCCAGCCATACCGTGGGCTTTGCCGACTGGCATGGTCAGGAGGCCAATGCGGCGCCGAAGACGTGCGCCGCCTGCCATGCCCGGGCGGAGTGCCTCGACTGCCACCGCCCCAATCCGGGGGCGAGCGGGAGCTACCACGCCGCCGGGTTCCTCACCCGACATCCGTCCGCCGCCTTCTCGCGGGAATCGGACTGCGCGGACTGCCACAACCAGTCCACCTTCTGCGCCACCTGCCACGAGAAGGCCGGACTGGCGAATGCTGGCAGGGCCCTGGCTGGTGGGTACCATGACAGCCGGGGATCGTTCCTGCTGAGCCATGGCACGGCGGCGCGGCAGAACCTGGAAAGCTGCGTCACCTGCCACACCGAGCGGGATTGCCTGGCCTGCCACTCCGCCCAGACCCGCCGGTTCAACCCGCACGGTCCCGGCTTCAATCCGGAACGGCTTCGGGCCCGGAACCCGCAGACCTGCGCCGCCTGCCATGGGAACGCGATTCCAGACGATTGAGGGCGGTAGGGCGGCAGGACGGCACGGAAAAGGGTGGGCCTCCATCACGGAAGCCCACCCCTGTCGTTTCGCCGCGCGCTGTCGCCCGCTAGGCCTGTGCTTCGGCTTCCTTGTACTGCGCCTCGTAGCGGGAGCCGCACTTGGCGAGCAGCGTGGTGGCGTGGAACACGCCATCCCGGCTCAACCGACCCTCCACGACCACCTCGATCTCCATGGCGTCCGTGAAGGTGTCAGGCGCCAAGCCACGATAGGTGACAGGAATCGTCTTGATTCCGTCACTCACCTCGAATTCAATGGTCTGGGTGGCCGCGTCCCGCTTGATGGTGCCCGGGACCACCTTGGCTTCCATCTTGAGCCCGGTCTCGTACAGGCTGGGATCCCGCTCGACCCGCTGCGCCAGTTCGGAGGGCTTGAGCGAATACTGGCCGAATTGCTTCACACCCTGAGCCATGAGCAGGGTCATCGCACTGACGATGACGCCCGCCCCGATCAGGAACTTTGTACCAGCTTTCATTTGCACTCCTCGGTCGGGGTCTGCCCCGACAATATACCCATCTTCAGGCCACTTCGCGCCTCTCTGCCTGGGCCAGGAGCGAGAGGTCCTGGACCCCCATCTGGACCCCGATCTGGGCCAGGAAGGCGTCGGGCGGGGTCCCGCCGGCGAAGACCCAGACGTAGTCATTCGGAAGCTCCCGCCTCCCGCCCTCCACCTCCAGGATCACCGACCACTCCCGGATTTCCACCGGGTGGGAGTTGAAGATCACCTGCACCTTGCCGTCCCGGATGCACTCCCGGATGCGCTGGTTGTTCCGCTCCTTGAGCCGGCTGAAGACGTCCTTCCGGTAGGACAGGGTCACCCGGTTCCCCTTCTGGTGGGCGAGGCCCATCGCTGCCTCCACCGCGCTGTCCCCGCCGCCGACGATCAGGATCTGCTTCCCGGTGTATCCCTCGGCCTCGAGCAGGCTGTACATCACCTTCGGCAGCGCCTCCCCTGGGATGCCGAGCTTCCGGGGGGTTCCCCGGCGGCCGATCGCGAGGACGACGGTGAGGGCCCGGTAGCGCCCCTTGATGGTCTGGATGGTGAAGGCGCCGTCCGGCTCCTGCTGGATGTGGTCCACCCGTTCGCCGGTGTTGACCCGGAGCCCGGCCTTCTTCGCGGCCGCAGTCCAGAAGGCGAGCAGTTGCTCCTTGCCGATCTCCAGCTTGTTCCACTTGCCATGCAGTGGAAACTCGACCGGGCTCGTCATCACCAGCTTCTGTCGCGGGTACTTGGCGACGGTTCCCCCCAGCTCTTCCGACTCAAGGGTCAGGTAGCTCAGCCCCTTCTCGATGGCGCGGAGGGAGGCGCTGAGCCCGGCGGGCCCGGCCCCGATGATGGCGACGTCCACGACCTCCCCTACCCGCTTCCGCCAGAGCGCCGGGGCCCGGGCGGCGATCGTGTCCACGCAGTCACGCCCCTGGTTCACGGCATTCTTGATGAGCGCCAGCCCGCCCAGCTCGCCGGCGATGAAGAGATTCGGGATGCTGGTCTCGAGCTGCGGAGAGAGGGCCGGCATGTCCGCCGTCATGCTGGGCGGCGCCATGACGATCTCGATGGCGCCGACCGGGCAGGCCTCGGCGCACAGGCCGTGGCCGATGCACCGGGCGCCATTGATCAGGGCCGCCTTCCCCCCGATCACCGCCAGCACGTCGCCCTCGGGACAGGCGTCCACGCAGGCGCCGCAGCCGATGCACCAGGTGACGTCGATATGGGGATGCTGGGCCCGCGGCCCATCGCTGCGAAGCCCGGCGCGTTCGGCGGCCTCACGGGCTTCCCGCTCCCGGTGCCGGAGGGTCCGAACGTGCAGGAACACCGCGCCACCGAGGATGAGGGTGAAGAGCAAGTAGAGGGCGAGGTCGGTCACGGGTCTCGTTAATGAATCGCAACGATTCGATAGGGGTGGATCAGCATGTGGCAGGTCATGAACCGCGTGACCCCGCTCACCAACGCCGTCACCACCGGCTCCCGCAACCAGTTAGCGGGTCTCAACTCCTGATGCGGGCGTCGGATGACGCCCCCATGGCTCGCACGGTTTGTGCCGTATCATCGCGTGGCAATCACCCCACGTCCCGCCCGTTCGCGACTCCAGAGTATCGATGCCCAAGACCGAAGTCGTATCCCGACCCATGACCCGGACTCTGCCGGCGACGCCGCGGACGTCCGGCGCCCGCGTCACGACCCCGCCCCCGGCAAAACGAAGCGGCGCGCTGGTCGGGGTCTACCTCACGGCGATCACGCTGATCGCGGGGACCATCGCCGGCAGCTCGTACTACTTCGCGCCGGTCGCCGAGCGGGTGCGGAGCCCGCTGCATCCCTGGCTGCGCCCCTCCGGGTACATCGGGCAGACGGCGGGCATCATCGCGTTCCTGATCTTCATCTTCCTCTGGCTCTATCCCCTCCGGAAGCGCTACCGCTGGCTGGCCTGGACCGGCGTGATGTCCCGCTGGCTGGATTCCCACGTGGCCCTGGCGCTGGTGATCCCGTTCATCACCGGCATCCACGCCGCCTGGCGTTTCACCGGGATCATCGGCCTCGGGTTCTGGTCCATGGTGGTGGTGTACGCCAGCGGCATCATCGGCCGGTACCTCTACACTCACATCCCGCGCCGCGCCGACGGCCTCGAGCTCAGCGCCGAGGAAATCGGCGCCGAACGCCGGGAGCTGATCGCGCAGATCGCCGCCACCTCGGGCCTGGCTGGCGCGCAGGTGGAGGCGGCGCTCCGGTCCGATCCGACCCCGCTCGAGGGGATCGGGTTCATGAAAACGCTCTCCCGCATGGTGCAGGACGACCTGGCTCGCCGGCGCGCGGCTCGCGCGCTGCGGCGGATCGTGGCGAACCGCCCCGGTGCCCGCCTGGACCGGGACACCCTGCGCGCGGTGCTGCGACTCGCCAACCGGGAAATGGCGCTGACCCAGCAGGCGCGGATGCTGGCGGCGACCCGGGAGATCTTCCGCTTCTGGCACGTCGCCCACCGGCCCTTCGCGGTCGCGGCGCTCGCGGCGGTGACCCTCCACGTCGCGGTTGTCGTGGTGATGGGGATGACCTGGCTCTGGTGATGCGACCGCTGCACCTGGGAGGAATCCTGGCCCTGGCACTAGTGGTGGGTCCGCTGGTCGCACCGCGCGTGTCGCGGCTCGCGGGTCAGGTCTCTCCCGGCCCGCTGGCGAAGCCGCACGCCGACCTGGAGGGGACCCTCAAGTGCACCCGGTGCCACGGGGGCGGCGAGGAGGGGATGCGCGCCAAGTGCGTGAGCTGCCACAAGGACGTGAACTGGCTGGCGGAGCAGAAGCGGGGATTCCATGGCAGCCGGGACACCCGGGGCGCCACCTGCGCCTCCTGCCACCCCGACCATGCCGGGGAGGACTTCCCGATGGTGAAGTGGCCGGAGGGCAGTGCGGAGCGGTTCGACCATCGGCGGGCGGGGTACCCGCTGGAGCAGACCCACGCCGAGCTCACGTGCGACAAGTGCCACACTGCGAAGCTGCAGCTCGCCCCCGCCGCCCGTCTTTCCGCCCGTAAGCTCACCGGGGGCTGGATCGGCCTCGAGACCGGCTGCACCAGCTGCCACGAGGACATCCATCGCGGCGCCCTCGGCGGCAGCGCCGACTGCCGCACCTGCCACGACATGGGGAAGTGGACCGTCACCCCCGGCTTCGACCACGACACCACCGGATACGCCCTGGAAGGGGAGCATGCGACGGTGGCGTGCGACAAGTGCCACCTGGCGGCCGCGCTCAAGCCCCGGCGGGACGCCGCGGGCCACCCCATCCCGGTCTACAAGCCGGTGCCGCACCAGAACTGCACTGCCTGCCATTCGGATGTTCACAAGGGGCAGTTCGGCCCGACCTGCACCGAGTGCCACAGCGCGACCGGGTGGAAGGAGATCGATCGCGACCGGTTCAGCCACGACAAGACCAGGTACCCCCTCCGGGGCCGTCACGCCCGGGTGAAGTGCGCCGACTGCCACGGCAGCTTCTCGACGCCCGCGCTCAAGCGGCCCGCCTTCGCCACCTGCGGCGGGTGCCACCAGGATGCGCACAACGGCACCGCCACCCTGGCCGGGGCGATCGTGGACTGCGAGAAGTGTCACGGACTCGCGGGGTTCACGCCGGCCACCTACACCGTGGAGCAGCACCGGGCCAGCAAGTACCCGCTGGAGGGCAAGCACCGCAGCGCCAGGTGCAGCAGCTGTCACGCCACGGAAGCCGTGCCGGCCCGGGCCAGCCGCTGGGGCGGCTCGAAGGTGATCCTCAGGCCGCCATACGTCCGCTGCCTCGATTGCCACGCCGACGATCATGGCGGCCAGCTGGCCGGACAGCCGGCGAAGGGGGAGTGCGCCGACTGCCACGCGGTGTCCGGCTGGACGCCCAGTACGTACGGTGCCGACCGCCACGGGCGCCTGCGGCTGGGGCTGGAGGGTCGCCACGCGGAGGTGGACTGCCGCGCCTGCCACGGGGGCGACCGGAAGGCACTGCCGCCATTGCCGGCGACAAGCCGGCTGGGCAAGGCCGCCTTCCTTTTCCGGGTGACGGAGGTCGAGTGCGGCGCCTGCCACCTGGACCCGCACCGCAGGCGGTTCGCGGCCGGGGGGCCGCGTGGCAAGGCCACGGGCTGTCTCGCCTGCCACGACACCCGCGCATTCCATCCCTCCACTGCCGATGTGGCGGCCCATGGGGACTTCGGGTTCGCGCTGAAGGGCGCCCACCGGGCCACGCCCTGTGTCGCCTGCCACGCGGAGATGAAGCGCACCGCGACCGGACTGCGGCCCACCCTGGTACGCTCCGGCACGGCGATCGGCCCCATGCCGTTCGAGGCGAAGACGTCCTGCGCCGCCTGCCATGACAACATGCATGGGGACCAGTTCGCCACCCGCGGTGACCAGGGCCGCTGCGAGGCCTGCCACGACGAGGATGCCTTCCAGCCGGCCACGGCGTTCGACCACAACCGGGACGCCGCCTTCAAGCTCCGCGGCGGCCATGAAGGCGTGCCCTGCAACCGCTGTCATCCGAGTGATGTGAAGAGCCGGGATCCGAAGGCCCTCATCTACCGGCCGCTCTCGGGCAAGTGCGAGAGCTGTCACGGCAAGGAGGCGCGATGAAGCCCCTGTTCCTGCTGGGTGTTGCCCTGCTGCTCGCGGTCCCCCTCGCCGCGCAGGACCGGACCCGGTCCCCGCATGGCGAACTCAACCTCGCATGCGAGACCTGCCACCGCTCCGATGGCTGGGCGCCGCCGAAGATCAGCCGGGCGTTCGACCATGGGCGGTCGGGATTCCCCCTGCTCGGGGCGCACAAGACGGCGAGCTGCCGCGCCTGCCACGAGTCGCTCGACTTCAAGGGCGCCGCGACCACCTGCGCCAGCTGCCACCCGGACGTGCACCGCGGGGAGCTGGGCGCCGACTGCACCCGCTGCCACACCCCGCGGAGTTTCCTCGACCGCTCAGTCATGACCCGGGCGCACCAGACGACCCGCTTCCCCCTGGAAGGCGGTCACCTGGCCACTGACTGCACCAGTTGCCACCGGCCCACCGATCAGGGCCGGATGCAGTTCGTCGCGGTCGCCGCGGAGTGCTGGAGCTGCCACCAGCCCCAGTTCGCGGGCGCGAAGAACCCCGACCACGTCGCGAGCGGCATGCCCCGCGACTGCCAGTCCTGCCATAACACCGTGCTCTGGGGACGGGGCCGGTTCAACCATGACGGCACCCGCTTCCCGCTGACGGGCGCGCACCGCGCGACCGGCTGCACCGAGTGCCACACCGGCGGTCGCTACCAGGGCACCCCGCTCACCTGCGTGGAGTGCCACCAGGGGGACTACGACCGGAGCACCGCCCCGAATCACCGGCAGGTCGGCTTCGCCACCGACTGCGCCACCTGCCACGCCACCCAGGCCTGGAACACCGGCTTCGACCACGGAAAGACGGCCTTCCCGCTGACCGGCGGGCACAAGGCCACGACCTGCCAGCAGTGCCATGCGGACGGCGTGTACCGGGGCAAGCCCACCGCGTGCGTGAGCTGCCACCAGGCGGACTACAACACCACCACCAACCCGCCCCATGGACCGGCGGGATTCTCCACCACCTGTACCACCTGCCACAGCACCAACCGGTGGACCGGGGCGGTGTTCGACCACGGTGCCAGCCAGTTCCCGCTGACCGGCGCCCATGTCGCCACGCCATGTTCGGATTGTCATGCCGACGGGGTGTATACCGGAAAGCCCACGACCTGCATCAGCTGCCACCAGTCGGACTACAACACGGCGGCCAATCCGCCGCATGCCCCGGCAGGGTTCTCCACCACCTGCACCGGCTGCCACACCACGATCGTCTGGACCGGGGCGACGTTCAACCATGGCACCACGCAGTTCCCGCTGACCGGCGCCCACACCCCCACGCCGTGCACCGCCTGCCATGTGAACGGGCTGTACCGGGGCACGCCGACGACCTGCGTCAGCTGCCACCAGGCGGACTACAACCAGACGACCAACCCCAATCACCAGGCGTCGAGCTTCTCCACCGACTGCGCCACCTGCCATACCAGCACGACCTGGCAGGGGGCGACCTTCAACCATGATGGCAACTTCTTCCCGATCTACAGCGGGAAGCACAACAACAAGTGGAGCACCTGCAGCGAATGCCACCATGTGCCGACCGACTACGCCCAGTTCACCTGCCTCACGTGCCACGAGCACAACAAGACCAAGATGGACGCTGATCACCGGGGCCGGTCGGGTTACGCCTACGTGAGCACCGAGTGCCTGCGATGCCATCCCCGAGGTTCCTGATGCATCACCCCATCCGTACCCTCTGCGCCTGGCTCGGCCTGGCCGCCGGGCTGGGCCCCGCCACCCTCGCAGCCCAGGATACGACGGCGGTGCGCAGCACCACCGTCACCTACCTGGCCGGGAACTCGATCTACGTCGGCGCCGGCCGGGCCGATGGCCTGGTCGAGGGCCAGGAACTGCAGGTGATCCGGCGCGACGCGGTAGCCGCGACGCTGCGCGTCCTCTTCCTCTCCTCCCGCCAGGCCTCCTGCCAGGTGGTGAGCGGCGCCACCGACATCGTGGTGGGCGAGATGGTCCGCTTCGTCGCGAGCCAGGCCACCGCGGCCCCCGGCGCCCTCACCACGACCAGCCGGCGCAGCGGGCCCCGCCGCCTGAGCGGCCCGGGCATCCACGGCAGGGTGGGCGCGCGCTACTTCGTGGCGCGGGAGGACTCCACCAGCAGCGGCTTCAGCCAGCCCACCGCCGACCTCCGGCTGGACGGACAGCAGATTGGCGGCAGCCCGCTCGGGCTCGGCGTGGACCTGCGGACCCGGCGCACCACCACCACCCGGGCCGACGGCTCCAGCACCGCGGACGGCCACACCCGCGTCTACCAGGCTGCCCTGCACTGGAATGCCCCGGGCGCCCGCTTCCACTCGGTGGCCGGGCGCCAGTACCTCACCGCGGTGACGTCGATCAGCCTGTTCGACGGCGCCCTCATGGAGCTCAATGGCTCCCGCTTCTCCTTCGGCGCCTTCGGCGGCTTCGAACCGGAGCCGGTGGACCTCGGCTTCTCCAGCGACATCGCGGATGTCGGCGCCTACACCCAGTTTCACAGCCGGCCCGGCAGCCGGAACATCTGGGCGCTGACCACGGGCGCCGTCGGCTCGTACGCCGCCGGCAAGGCCAACCGGGAATTCGGCTTTGCGCAGCTCTCGGTCAGCACCCGCCCCCTGTCCATCTACGCCCTGCAGGAGGTGGACTATTACCGCGACTGGAAGGTGAGCGCCGGGGAGCCGTCCGTCTCCTGGACCAGCACCTACCTCAGCACCTCGATCCGGCCGTATCGCTGGCTGGCATTCAATGCCTCCTACGATAACCGGCGGAATGTCCGGCTGTACCGCGACTTCCTGGATCCCGGCATCGCCTTCGACGACGCCTACCGGCAGGGCATCGCGGGCGGGGTCTCCATCATCGGACGGCAGGTGCGGGTGGGCGGAGAAGTGCGGCGCTCCGATGGCGCCAGCGCCGGGAACGCCACCTCATGGAGCGGCACCTTCGGCATGGACCGGGTGACCCCGTTCAAACTCTCCTTCACCACCCGGGGCACCTGGTACTCGAATCCAACCCTCGACGGCCAGCTCTACACCCTCCGCGTCGGCGCCGATCCGTGGCAGCCGCTGCACCTGGACGTGAATGGCGGCGTGCGCCGGGAGGACAACCCCGTGGCGAGCTCCTCGGTGCGGCAATTCACCTGGTATGGGCTGGACCTCGACCTGAGCCTGGCGCGGGCCTGGTTCCTCTCCTTTTCCACCCAGCGGGAAAACGGCCCGGATGGGAACACCAATCAGTTCTATGGCGGGGTGACGTGGCGGTTCTAGTCGGCGGCTCGGCGGCTCGGCGGGAGGTAGCGGTGGAATCGCGCGGAAGCGCTACTCGTTCCGGGCCCACGAGAGGGTAGCGGCCACGGCGCGGCGCCATCCCTCCCAGCGCCGCGCGCGCTCGGGCTCGGGCAGCATCGGCTCGAAGCGCGCGAAGTGGCGGTGGGAGAGGAAGTCGTCCACCGAACCCCACACGCCCAGTGCGAGCCCCGCCAGGCCGCCGGCGCCGAGGGCCGTGGTCTCGACGTTGTCGGGTCGTTCGACCGCGACACCCAAGAGGTCGGCCTGGCACTGCATGAGCCAGTCATTCGCGGTGGCACCGCCGTCCACCCGAAGCGTGGTCGCCGACAGCCCGGCGTCAGCCGTCATGGCCTGCAGCAGGTCGGCACTGGAGAAGGCCATCGCCTCAAGCGCCGCACGGACCAGGTGGGCGCGGGTGGAGCCACGCGTGAGTCCCACGATGGTGCCCCGCGCCTCGGCCTCCCAGTGGGGAGAGCCCAGCCCCACGAACGCGGGCACGAAATAGACGCCCCCGGTGTCCGCCACGCTCCGCGCCAGCGCCTCGGTCTCCGCCGCCCGCGTGACCAGGCCCAGGCCGTCGCGGAGCCACTGGACCGCCGCCCCCGCGATGAAGACGCTCCCCTCCAGCGCGTAGGCTGGCTCCCCCCGCGGCCCGGCCGCCGCGGTGACCAGCAGCCCATGCGCCGACGTCGGCAGCCGCTGGCCAGTGTAGGTCAGGAGGAACGCGCCGGTGCCGTAGGTGTTCTTCGCGGCCCCCTCCACCACGCAGCCCTGGCCAAACAGCGCCGCCTGCTGGTCGCCGGCGAGGCCCGCGATGGGCAGGCTGACGCCGAGATGGTCCGTCGCGGTGAGCCCGACCACGGCGGACGACGGGACCAGCGCGGGCAGGAGCTCGTGGGGCACACCGAACAGCCCGAGCAGCTCGGGATCCCAGTCCCGCGCGGCAAGATCATACAGCATGGTGCGGGAGGCGTTGGTGTGATCGGTGACGTGCATCGCCCCGCCGGTGAGTCGCGCCACCAGCCAGGAATCGATGGTTCCGGCCGCGAGTTCCCCTCGCGCCGCGCGCCGGTGGAGGGCCGGGTCACGGAGCAGGTACTCGAGCTTGGTGGCAGAGAAGTAGGGATCGAGCACCAGGCCGGTGCGTTCCCGGATCGCGGCCTCCCGCCCCTCGGCCCGCAGGATGCGGCAGCGCTCCGCCGTGCGGCGGTCCTGCCAGACGATCGCCGGGGCCACCGGCCGGAGGGTGGACCGCTCCCAGAGCACGACGGTTTCCCGCTGGTTTGTGATGCCGACGCCCACTGGCCGTTCCCCGGCGGCGGACAACGCCTCGCGCGCCGCCTCGAGGGTGACGCGGAAGATCTCCTCGGGATCGTGCTCGACCCAGCCGGGCTGGGGGAAGTACTGGGTGAATTCCCGGTAGCCCCGGCCGAGCACCGTGCCATCCTGGTGGATCACGAGCGCCGTGGAACCGGTGGTGCCCTGGTCGAGGGCCAGGATGGACGGCATCGGCTCAGACCGGTGCGGGAACCGCCGGCTCGCGCAGCCGCCCCAGCTCGGCGCGGCCGAGCAGCCCCAGGTCGGTGATGTAGCCGGTGATCAGCTCGGCCGGGGTCACGTCGAAGGCGGGATTCCAGACCCCACTCCCCTCCGCCACGATGGTGGCGCCCCCGACCCGGCGGATCTCCTCCGGCCGCCGTTCCTCGATGGGAATGCCCGGCCCGTCGGCGGTGCGGAAGTCGAACGTGGAGCGTGGCGCCGCGACGTAGAACGGCACCCCGTGCGCCCGCGCGGCCAGGGCCAGCCCGTAGGTACCGATCTTGTTGGCGACGTCGCCGTTGGCCGCGATCCGATCCGCTCCCACGATCACGCAGGAGATGTCCCCCACCCGCAGCCGGCTCGCCGCCATGCTGTCCGCGATCACGGTCGTGGGGACGCCGCTCTGGCACAGTTCCCAGGCGGTGAGCCGGGCGCCCTGCAGCAAGGGCCGGGTCTCGTCCGCCACCACCTTGACCTTCCGCCCGGCGGCATGGGCCAGGTAGATCGGCGCCAGCGCGGTGCCGATCCCTCCCGTGGCCAGCACCCCGGCGTTGCAGTGAGTGAGCACCGTCCCGCCCTGGGGAATGAGCGGCAATCCCGCCTCCCCGATCCGGCGGCACATCTCCCGGTCCTCGTCCCAGATCGCGCTGGCTTCGGCAAGGAGCGCGGCGTGGAGCGGCTCCCCCAAGTCCGCCGCCTGGCGCACCCGTCGCCGCATCCGGGCCATGGCCCAGGGGAGGTTCACGGCCGTGGGACGCGTCGCTTCGAGGAGGTCACAGGCGCGGAGCACGGCGGCGGCCGAGTCGGCCGGGGTGCCCCGGGCGGCCAGCGTCGCGCCCATCGCGGCCGCGATGCCGATCAGGGGCGCGCCGCGGACCCGCAGGTGGAGGATGGCCTCGGCGACCTGGTCCACCTGCTCCAGCAGCAGGTAGTGCACGTCGAGCGGGAGCAGCGTCTGGTCCAGGAGCCGGATGGCATGGCCAGCGGCCCAGGAGATGGGTTGGGGATGCACGCCCCGAAGATACTCGCGCCGGCGCATGCCGGGAGAGTCAGGCGGGGCGACTGGTCTCCAGCCGACGGAGCGCGGGGCGGGCGGAGAGCCGGGCGTAGCCGAGCGCCGCCGAATGGTAGAAGCGCTGGGCGCTGCGGACGCGGCGCAGCATCCGGCTGGCCTGAAACGCCAGTTCCGCGCACTCGGATGCGCACTGCAGGCCACCGAGCCGAAGTGCCCGTCGCTGGCCCAGTCCCGCCCGCCGGAGCGCGGTCGCGAACCGTCCCTCCGCCAGCGCGATCGCCCCTTCGAGCCGGGCCGCCTCCGCCTGCCCCAGCCCGTCCCGCGCCGCCTCGGCGCAGCGCCGGGCGTGGTCCAGCTCGACGGTCGCGCGGCCGATCACGCCCTCCGCGAGCGCCTGTTCCACGTTCCCCAGCCGGACAGTGCCCTCGAGCGCGGTGTCCCCGCTCTCCCGCGCCGCACGCACCGCGCGGGTCGCGGCGGCCGCGGCGGCTCCGAGATCACCCTGCTCCCGGAAGACCAGCGCGAGGTTGTGGGAGACCTGGGCTACCCCGGCGGCGTGCCCGAGGCCCCGCCAGGCGATCATCGCACTGCGGTAGAGGCTGAGGGCGAGGGTGTCCTTGCCGCGGAGGTGCGCGATCGACCCGAGGTTTGTGGTCGCCCGGGCGGTGAGCGCGGCATCCCCCGCCCCGCGCGCGATGCTGATCGCCTCTTCGAAGTGCCGCTCCGCCTCCTCGATTCGCCCCTGCTCGAAGGCAATGCTGCCGCACAGGTGCGCGGCCTCTCCCCGGGCCGGACTCCCGGCCGGTGTCCGGTTCCGCAGGGCCACGGCCCGCCGGTCGGCCTCGACCAGGTCGCCGCGGCGGGCCATCGCCCGGACCGCGGTGAGTTCCTCACTGTCCGGCAGGTCCCGGGTCATGCCGCGACCTGGACCCCGGCCCCGACGGTCCGCAGGAAGGCCTCGAGGACAGCGGGCCTCCACCACTGCGGCGTCTCCAGCATGCACACCACCGCCTGCTCCCGGGTCATGGCCGGGCGGTAGCTCCGGGTCGTGGTGAGGGCGTCATAGATGTCCACGATGCAGATGATCTGCGCCGCCAGGGGGATCGCATCGCCTGCGAGCCGGTCGGGATAGCCGGTCCCGTCGTGTTTCTCGTGGTGCCAGCGGATGATCGGGGTGATGTCCCACGGGAAGTCGATCCCGGCGAGCAGTTCGACGCCCCAGACCGGGTGTTCTTGGATGATGGCGAATTCCTCGGGGGTCAGCCGCCCCGGTTTGTTCAGGACCTCATGGGGCACCCGCACCTTCCCAACGTCGTGCAGGTAGGCGCCGAGGCGGATCGTGGTCAGTTCCACGTCGCTGACCCCGAGCTCCTCCGCCACCCGCGCGGCGTAGGTCGCCACCCGCTCGCAGTGCCCGTGGGTGTAGCTGTCGGCGGACTCGATCGACTGGCCCCAGTCGCGGACGACGGCCAGGAAGGTGCCCTCGAGGTCCGCCACCTTCGCCTCGACGTCCACCAGATCGAGGTGTGCGTCCAGCCGCAGGAAGAGGCGATAGGCGGTATTGAGCCGGGTCAGCGCCTCCTGGTTCCGGCCCATGGCCTGGTACAGGCGGCCCAGCTCCCGGCACGCCTCGGCCTCGCTGAGCACTGACCCGGTGGCCATCGCCACCTCGATGGCGGAGTGCAGCCGGGCCTCGGCGAGCGCGTGGCGACCGGTGTCGCGGTAGACCACCCCCAGCACCCGGTACGCATCCGCCTTGTCCATGCGGGAACCGAGGTCGTCGAAGATCGCCAGCGCCGCTTCCGCGCCGGCGCGGGCCGCCTCGAACGACTCGCGCGCCAGGTGCACCTCGGCCTGATTGAGGAGGCAGAGCCCCTGCAGGTGCACATCGCCGATCCGCTCCGCCAGCTCCAGGCTCTGGCGATAGCAGCGCTCCGCGTCCGCCCATTCGCGGCGGTCCGCGCGGATCATGCCGAGGTTGTGATAGGCGATGGCACACCCCTGATCGTCGCCGGTGGCGGAGCAGGCCTCGAGGGAGCAGCGATAGTGCCCCAACGCGGCGTCGTGGTCGCCCTGGATGGTCGCGAGGATGCCGAGATTCTGCTCGATCCGGCTGCGGAGCCCGGGCTGGCTCTCGCCGAGCGCGAGGGCCCGGCCAAAGAGGGTCCGGGCGAGTTGCATCTGCCCCAGCTCAAACGCCATGCCGCCCTGCGCATTGAGCGCCTCGGCCGCGAGACCCGGCAGCCCGGCGTCCATGGACACCTCGAGGCTCCGCTCGACCAGTTCCCGGGCCCGGTCCGCCTCGTTGCGGTGATGGCACACGACGCTCCAGCGCCGGAGGGCCTCAGCGAGCAACGGCGCCTCCCGCTCCCGCTCGGCCGCTCCCACCGCCGCCGCGAAGGCGCCCTGAGCCTCGGCCAGCCGACCGGCGCGCTCATGGCCCCGGCCCTCGACCAGCCACTCCGCCGCCCTTGGAGGTTCGGCCAGGATCCCCCGGGCGGGGGCACCCGTCCTCCGTGCGATCGCCATCAGGCTACCAGGCGACCGCGTACCGCGAAAAGTGATCGAGATCGCCGGTGACCCGCATCCGCAGGAGGTCGTCCCGGGACAGCAGGTAGCTGAGAATGTTGAGATCGTCATCGGTGTACGCCACGCGCTTGAGCAGGCGCAGCCGCCCCATGGGGCAGCTCGAATAATCCAGCGTCAGGGCCGCGGTGCGGGCAAACTGGAGCCCATGCGGCTCGAAGCTCACGGAGGCCACCACGCCGACGGGCGCCTCGCCCGTAATGCGCACCGGCCCTGCCAGCGCGCCGCGCGGGACCACCAGGGTATGGCGGCCCACGTGGAGTGTCCCACCCGCCGGACCGATCACCGCGGTGGCCCGGGCATAGGGCTGGGGATAGCAGGTGAGGAGTCCGTCGAGGAGCGGCGCCAGAATCCGCTGCTCTTCCGTCGCCGCCGGCACCGCCGGCGCGGTGGGGCCTTGCTCAGTTGCACAGCCGAGGACCACAACCAGCGTGGCCAGCAGGGCGAACAGCGGACGGGGGCGGCGCATCGCTTCCTCCATGAGAGTTGAAATCGGGGAGGAAGCCCTTCCCACCGGGCGGTCCCCAAAGCCGACCTTGCAAATGGCAACTGTGATGCCAGAGATTCTGCAATATCGAATAGATAATAGACAACTATGTTACGATGATCATACATAATCTGTTGTTTAGTAATTGTTTATGCATTTCACTGTGACACGTCACTTGACTATTTACAATACAGTCTGATGCGGACATTCCACCGAGATAGGGTCATTCCTCACACCCCAGCTGCTCGGGAACCCGGCCCCTGTGGTACCGATCCGTGTGGCCCGGCCGCCACCCGTTGGGTGCGGGCCACAGACTGCGGCACTACTTTCCCCGCTCCCCCGTCGCAAACGCGCCATCTCCCGAGAATCGCCATGGCCTACACCACGCTGCAGCTGACGATCGAGAACGCCATTGCCACTGTCACGGTCAACCGGCCGGACAAGCTCAATGCCCTCAACGGCACGGTGATCGAGGAACTGGGCCAGGCCATCGTCGCGCTGGAGCGGGACCCGGCAGTGCGCGGGGTGATCCTGACGGGGGCGGGCCCCAAGGCGTTCGTGGCCGGGGCGGACATCAGCGAACTGGCCAGCCAGTCTCCCCTCGAGGGCAAGGCACGGTCGCTGGCGGGACAGGCGGTCTTCCGCCGCTTTGAGGCGCTCCGCAAGCCGGTCATCGCGGCAGTCAACGGCTTCTGCCTCGGCGGGGGCTGCGAACTGGCGTTGGCGTGCCACCTCCGGATCGCGAGTGACACCGCCCGCTTCGGTCAGCCGGAGGTGAAGCTCGGCATCGGTCCCGGCTACGGTGGGACGGTGCGGCTCCCGCGGCTGGTGGGCCGCGGCCGGGCCCTCGAATTGCTCCTCACCGGCGCGATGATCGACGCGGCGGAAGCCTGGCGCATCGGGCTCGTGAACCGGGTGGTTCCGGCCGACCGGCTGCTGGCCGAGGCCACCGCGCTGCTGGGCACGATGCTGGCGATGGGCCCCCTCGCGATCGCGGCCGTGCTGGAGGCGGTGGACGCGGGGTTCGAGATGCCCCAGGCGGAGGCGCTCCTGCTGGAGGCCAACCACTTCGGGCTCCTCTCCGCGACCGCCGACATGCGCGAGGGAATGGCCGCCTTCCTCGCCAAGCGGACCCCCCGGTTCGAGGGGCGCTGACCGCCGCTCCGCGACTGCCAATCCCCCGGGGAACCGGGTAAATTTCGGCGCATGAGATCAGGACTCCGGGCCGCTGGTTGGGCGTGGGCCCGGCTGGCAGGCAGCCTCGCCCTGACGGCCGCGGCGGCGTGCAATGAGCGCGACCGGCTCACCTTTCCCACTCCTGGCGGGCCCGGGAGCGACGGGCCGGTGACCGTCATTGATGTGCCCTCCGGGGACACAACCGTGGGAGACACGGCGACGTACTTCGTCACCGGCTACACCACGGACGACGACGGGGTGGACACGGTCTACTTCGAGACCAATGGCGGGGTGTCCACCTTTCCCCCATTCATCGGCTCCAGCGATTCGGTCCGGTTCGGGCTGCCCATCACGACCGCCGGCCAGGCGGGGAAGTTCATCACGGTGCGGGTGTTCGGCACGGACGAGCGGGGGAACCGGGGTGACACCGCCATCCGGGTGATCACGGTCGAGTAGTGCGCCTCACCCGCCTGACGGTCCGGGGAGTGCGCAACCTCGCCGACGGGACCCTGGAGCTGCCGGCCGCGGGAGCGGTCCTGCTGGGGGCCAATGGCCAGGGCAAGACCAGCCTGCTCGAGGCCATGGCCTACCCGGTCCTGTTCCGGTCGTTTCGCACCGCACTGGACGCGGAGGTGGTCCGTTTCGGCGATCCCGGCTTCCACGTCGGGGTGACCTACGATGATGGGGAGCGGGCTCGGACCGTAGGGGCGACGTTTCGCCTCCTCGGCCGCCGGAAACAGATCGAGGTGGACGGCGTGCCGGCCCGGCGCCTGGTGGATGCGGCCGGTGCCTGGCTCGCGGTGGTCTTTGCGCCGGAGGATGTGCAGCTCGCCGCCGGCGCGGCGACGGGCCGGCGGCTGTACCTCGACCGCACGCTGGCGCTGGCCGACCCTCGGTACCTGGCGACCCTGGCCCGCTACCGCTCGGCCCTGGCGCAGCGGAACGCGGCCCTGCGCCAGGGACGAGCCGACCTCGCGGCGGCGTTCGACCTCCCGCTGGCGGAGGCGGGTGCGGCGGTGGTGTCCCGCCGCCTCCGGTGGGTGCACACTGCCGGGGAGCGGTTCACGGCCGGACTGGTGGCCCTGGGAGAGCTGAGCGCGGAAGCCACGCTGGGCTACCACGGCGGGGAGGAACTGGCGGACCCGGCGGCGTGGGGCGAGCGGCTGGCGCAGGCGGCACCGCGGGACCTTGCCCGGCGGGCCACGACGGTCGGGCCGCACCGGGATGACCTGGAACTGCGGCTGGGAGGCCGGTTGCTCCGCGACTACGGCTCCACCGGCCAGCAGCGCACCGCCGCCGTGGCGCTCAAGCTGCTGGAACTGGAGACCATCGAGCAGGCGACGGGGCGCTGCCCTGCCCTGCTGCTGGACGACGTCTTCGCGGAGCTGGACCCGGAGCGGCAGGCGCGGCTGGCCGCGCGCCTGTTCGAGGGGCGGGGAGCCCAGGTGTTCATCACGGCACCGCGCCCCGATGAATTGCCCCGGGGGCTGTCGCTCCCGGTGTGGCGGGTCTCGCGGGGGCAGTGCCAGCCCGGCGACTGAGCAGGGAGGCGAGGGAAGCGATGGCGATCAGGTACGACCCGGAGCGGTCTCGGCTCACCCCGCTCGCCGAGGCGCTGAAGCACTACCTCAAGCGGGCCGGGTTGGTGCGCCGCATCGGCCAGGCGGGGGTGGTGGAATCCTGGGCCGAGCTGGTCGGGCCCCAGATCGCCAGGGTGACCGCGGCGGAATCGGTCACGCCCGAGGGGGTGCTGCGGGTGCGGGTGGCGACGGCGGCGTGGGCCTCCGAGCTGTCGCTGATGACCCCGCAGATTCTCGCGCGGCTCAACACCGGGCGGAGCGGGCGGATCACCCAGATCCGGTGGCTGGCCGGGGGGCTGGGAGAGGGCGGGCGGTAGGGCGGTAGGGCGAAGGCGTAAGGGCGCCCCTTTTGGGCGCCCGGTGGATAACCCACGAACGGACGGGGCATGGCCAAGGAAAACGGCAGTGGCGAGCAGCAGTACGGCGCGGATTCGATCCAGGTCCTCAAGGGGCTGGAAGCGGTGCGCAAGCGGCCGGGGATGTACATCGGCTCCACCGCGGAGAACGGGCTGCACCACCTGGTGTACGAGGTGGTGGACAACTCGATCGACGAGGCGCTCGCCGGCTACTGCGACGACATCCGGGTCACCATCCACAAGGACAACTCGATCTCGGTCGAGGACAACGGGCGCGGCATCCCGGTGGAGATGCATCCGACCGAGAAGCTGCCCGCGGTGGAGGTGGCGCTGACGGTGCTGCACGCCGGCGGCAAGTTCGACAAGTCGAACTACAAGGTCTCCGGCGGGCTGCACGGCGTGGGCGTCTCGGTGGTCAACGCGCTGTCGGAGCGGACCGAGGTCATCGTCAAGCGCGACGGCTTCAAGTGGCGGATGGCGTTCGTGCGGGGCCAGACGGTCAAGAAGCTCGAGAAGCTCGACAAGGCCAAGGACACCGGCACCCTGGTCCGGTTCAAGCCGGACCCCGAGATCTTCTCGGTGCTGGAGTTCAGCTGGAGCACCCTGGCCGACCGGCTGCGGCAGCTGGCGTTCCTCAACAAGAGCGTCTCCATCTCGCTCAAGGACGACCGGCCCGACGAGCCGAAGACCGAGACCTTCTTCGCCAAGGGCGGGCTGGTCCAGTTCGTGGAGTGGCTCAATCGGAACAAGAAGCCGCTGCACCCCAAGCCGATCGCCTTCACGGTGACCCGGGACGAGGTCGAGGTGGACGTGGCCATCCAGTACGAGGAGGGCTACAACGAGAACATCTTCACCTTCGTCAACAACATCAACACCCACGAGGGCGGCACCCACCTCACCGGCTTCCGGGCCGCGCTTACCCGCGCGATCAACGAGTTCGCCAAGCAGCAGGGATCGCTCAAGAAGGAGGACTTCACCCTGACCGGTGAGGACATCCGCGAGGGGCTGACCGCGATCATCCACTGCAAGGTCCGGGAACCGCAGTTCGAGGGCCAGACCAAGACCAAGCTGGGCAATTCCGAGGTGGAGGGGATCGTCAAGCAGGTGGTGTACGACCAGCTGCGGACCTTCCTCGACGAGAAGCCCGCGGTGGGCCGGGCCGTCATCGAGAAGGCGGTCAGCGCCGCCCGGGCCCGCGAGGCCGCCCGGAAGGCCCGGGACCTGGTGCGCAAGAAGTCGGGCCTCGAGGGGGCGGTGCTCCCCGGCAAGCTGGCCGACTGCTCCCTCGACGATCCGGCGATGTGCGAGCTCTACCTGGTCGAGGGCGATTCCGCCGGCGGCAGCGCCAAGCAGGGACGGGACCGGCAGTTCCAGGCCATCCTGCCGCTCCGGGGCAAGATCCTCAACGTGGAAAAGGCGCGGATCGACAAGATCCTCTCCAACGAGGAGATCCGGGCCATGATCACCGCGATCGGCGCCGGGGTGCGGGAGGACTTCACCCTGGACGACGTGCGCTACCACAAGATCGTCATCATGACCGATGCCGACGTGGACGGGGCGCACATCCGGACCCTGCTGCTCACCTTCTTCTTCCGGCAGATGCCCGAGCTGATC
>JANRJZ010000311.1:0-9197 GCA_033763675.1 Gemmatimonadota bacterium | reverse complement strand
GGTGAAGCGCGAGTTGGGGTGGGCCGCCTTGCGGCCCGAGGCCGGGGTCCAGGGTTGGCCCTGCCAGTCGGTCAGCGCGGCGGGCGGGTGCTCGGTCATTCCCTCCCACCAGACATCGCCGTCGGGGGTCAGCGCCACGTTCGTGAAGATCGTGTTCCGGGCGATCGTGGCCATGGCGATCGGGTTGGACTGCTCCGAGGTCCCCGGCGCCACGCCGAAGAACCCGGCTTCCGGGTTGATGGCGTAGAGCCGGCCGTCGGGGCCGGGCCGGATCCAGGCGATGTCGTCACCGAGCGTGGTGACCTTCCAGCCTTCGCAGCCCTTCGGGGGAACCAGCATGGCGAGGTTGGTCTTGCCGCAGGCGCTGGGGAACCCCGCCGCGACGTAGCGCTTGTCCCCCTCGGGGCTCTCCATGCCGAGAATCAGCATGTGCTCCGCCATCCAGCCCTCGTCCCGGCCCATCACCGAGGCAATACGCAGCGCGAAGCACTTCTTGCCCAGCAGGGCGTTGCCGCCGTAGCCGCTGCCGAAGGACCAGATGCTCCGGTCGTCGGGGAAATGGACGATGTACTTGTCGTCGCGGTTGCAGGGCCAGGGGACGTCCTTCTCCCCCCGGAGCAGCGGCCGGCCGACGCTGTGGATGCAGGGGACGAACTCCCCGTCGCCCAGCGCCGCCAGCGCGGGCTTCCCCATGCGGGTCATGATCCGCATGCTGACGACGACGTACGGGGAATCGGTGATCTCGACGCCAACGTGCGCCAGGGGCGAGCCCAGCGGTCCCATGCTGAAGGGGACCACGTACATCGTCCGGCCGCGCATGGTGCCGTTGAACAGCCGGCGGAGGGTGCTGCGCATCTCGCGCGGGTCCACCCAGTTGTTGGTGGGCCCGGCGTCCTGGCGGCGCTGGCTGCAGATGAAGGTGCGGTCCTCGACCCGGGCCACGTCGGTGGGGTCGGAGAGGGCGAGGTAGCTGTTGGGGCGCCTGGCGGGATTGAGGCGCTTGAGGGTGCCGCTCTGCACCATCAGCTCCAGCAGCGCCTGGTTCTCGGCATCGGAGCCGTCACACCAGTGAATCCGCTCCGGTTCCGTCAGCCCGGCCACCTCCGCGACCCAGCGCTTCAGCCGCTCGCTGGTAACCCACGCGGGGCAGTCGAAGTCCAGGCTCCGGGGCTCTGCGGTGACGGTCATGCCGCGCTCCTCGATGGGATGGATGCGGGTGCCGGCCGGAAATCGCCGGGCCACCCGCGCGGGCCGGTAATCTCGGCAGCGGGTGGCCCGGCGGGCAATCCTTGGAAAATTATGCAGCCGCGGGACCGCCGCGGCGGCTCACGGCCCGACGGGGATCATGTCGGCCGTGAGATGATATGCATTGGTGATGGTGCCGACGTCCCGCTCGGTCAGGAACTGGGCCGTCGGCTCGCTGAACATGAGGTCCAGCGAATCGCTGGAGTGCTGGAACAGCCCCAGGGTGTGTCCCAGCTCGTGCGCCGCGACGGTGCGCAGGCACTGGGTGAGATCCGCCGCGCCCGGAATGGTCGGGAAGACGTAGGCCCGCACCGGAACCGCCAGCTCGAAGCGGGTGGTGGCGGTATCCACGTCGGTGGCCCCGGCGCAGGAGAGCACCCGGCCCGCGAGGCGGATGGGGATCTGCGGCGGCGGCTGGGTCAGCCGGACGATGACGTCTGCGGTGGCCGAGTCGGAGACGATCACGCCGTCCCACTCGCCGTAGAGCAGCGCACCCTTCCAGAGCGCGATCCCCTCGCGCACCCGGCTGGGCAGCTGGAGCGAGTCCTCCACCCAGATCCGCACCGGAAGCCGGTTGCGGGGCCAGTGGAAGCTCAGAGTGTCGCGGCGCGGACCGGCGCTGTCGTAATCCACGATCAGGCGCCAGTCGTAGCGGGTGCTCCGGGTCGGCGAGACCATGTCGGAGCAGGCCAGGGCGGCGGCCAGGGCGGCGAAGGTGGCGCCGAGCAGGAGGCGGGGGCGTGGGATCATGGGCGTTGATACTCGATGCCGAGGCCCAGCCCCAGGCGATGCACGTCCTGCGTGCGCCCGAAGCCGGAACTCTGGAGTTCGTCGGTGTTGAATCGCTGATAGTCATAGCGCAGCCGGGCTACCACGCCCACCGGCCCGCCGATCGGCAGCCGGTAGTCGGCGCCGCCGGAGAGGATGAGGAGCAGCGGCCCGCCGCTGCGGAAGATGCCTTCCTTGTCCGGCAGGTACTTGAGCAGGCCGGCGCCGAAGCGCCAGCCGAGGGTCGAGATGATGGGACCCTGGACGCCGCCGGTGATGCTCAGGGTCTTGAAGTCGGGGCCGTCCACCGTGGGGAAGCCCGACTCCTTGATCCGGGTCTTGCCGAAGCCGAGGGCCACCTCGATCCCGCCCCGCTCGCGCTCGGAGACGGGGAGGGAGGCGCTCAGGGTCACGGTGGGCGCCAGGCCCTGGGTGACCTCG
The DNA here is from genome assembly GCA_033763675.1 of Gemmatimonadota bacterium. GTDB lineage: Bacteria > Gemmatimonadota > Gemmatimonadetes > Gemmatimonadales > GWC2-71-9 > JADJOM01. The sequence goes on along the minus strand of JANRJZ010000311.1, from coordinate 6,743 downwards.
ATATCCTGGAAGATGCGGTCGGTGACCAGGCGGGTGCCGCCGGTGGCCCCGAGGGTCAGGCCGTACCGGGCCTGCCCGGCCAGCGCGGCGGGAATCAGCAGCGCGAGGGCCAGGGTCGTGGAGGGAATGCGCATGGCGCTTAAGATGCCGTCCGTTGCGGTGAGGGTCAACGAGGGGGACGACGCCCGGCCCGGGCATACGCACGCAGGCGGCGGAGCATCTTGCGGTCGAGGGTCACCATGTCGTCGCCCTTGGGTGTCTCCAGGATCTTGATCACATGGTCGAATCGCGGGTCGGTCATGATCCCCCGGAAGGGGGCGGGCCCCAGCGAGCCCTCGGCGATCAGCTCGTGCCGGTCACGGCGGGACCCGAGCGGGGTCTTGGAGTCGTTGAGGTGGAGGCAGCGCAGGTGCGCCAGCCCGAGCACCCGGTCCCACTCGGCCCAGACCCGGTCGAACGCCCCGCGCAGGTCGTAGCCGGCCGCGTAGAGGTGGCAGGTGTCCGCGCAGTAGCCCACCCGGGAGCGGAGCGGGGCGGGGATGGCCGCGCGCAGCGCGGCCAGCTCCTCGAACCGGGACCCCAGGGCGGTCCCGGTGCCGGCGGTGGTCTCCAGCAGGACCATGACCCGTCCCGGGACCCGCTCCAGGCAACGGGCGTAGTTGTCGGCATTTCGTGACAGTCCGAGGCCTGGATCATCCATATAGTTGCCCGGATGCGACACCACATAGGGAATCCCCAGCAGTTCGCACCGCGCCAGCTCGGCGGTGAAAGCCGCGACGGATCGCTTACTTAGCACCGGATCAGGGGTTGCGAGGTTGATCAGGTACGAATCGTGCGACACGACCGCCCGCATCCCCGTCCGTTTCAGCTCCTGCTGGAAGGCGTCGCGGATCTCGCCGGTGATCACCGACTCGCGCCACTGGTTTGGCGTCTTGGTGAACAGTTGCAGAGCGGTGGCGCCGATGGCTTCGGCGCGCGCCGGCGCGGTGTGCACGCCCCCCTGGGTCGAGACGTGCGCACCGAGCAGCTCGTTCGCCGGCCGCGGGGATATTCTCATGGCGCATCTTCCTTGACAGGACTCATGGCCCGGCTACGTTCCCGGCCGCCTCGTCGGGATGCCGTCCATCGTGACTGACACCGCCCCCGCGCGCCGCATTCTCCTGCTCGGTGATGCCGCAGCCCGCCCGACCGGGCTGGAGCGTGCCTTGGCGCGCGGTGGATTCCACCTCCTCGAGGCCCAGGGCATCGAGGTGGAGCATCCCCCCGCCGCGCCTCCCGACCTCATCCTCGTCACCGCCCGCCGCGCCGACGCCCACCTCGAGCAGGCGCTGACGGCCCTCGCCGGCGAAGCCTGGCACGGCATTCCACGCCTGGTGGTGCTCGGCGAGCCCGATCCCGACGGGGCCGCGAAGGCGCTCCTCATGGGGGCCGATGACGCCATGACGGCGCCGGTGCACCTGCAGGAGCTCACCGCGCGCGTCGGGGCCCGGCTGCGCCCGCACTCCGGGCCGGGCACGGACCGGGTGGTGGCGTGGCGGCAGGAGCTCATGTTCGACATCCTCGAGGAGCTGTCGTCGTCGCTCCGTTCGGATGCCATCGTCGAGACCCTGGTGCGCCGGGTCGGACTCGCCCTCGAATTGCCGCGCTGCTCCTTCCTGCTGGCCTCCCCGTGGGAGCGCTACGGCCGGGTGGTCGCGGTGTGCGAGAAGCCGTCCACCCGGGACCTCCGCGTCGACCTCTACCGCTACCCGGAGATCCGCGAGGCGCTGCGCACCGAAAAGACCGTCTTCATCCCCGACCTCGAGCAGCACGCCTTCTTCGAGGAGATCCGCCCCCTGTGGCGCGACCTCGGCGTCACCGCCGACATCCGGAGCGTGGCGGTGATCCCGGTGAACCTTCATGGCAAGCCCGCCGGCGTCTTCCTGCTGCGGACCGGGCGCGAGGACCCGCCCCTCGGCCCCGAGCAACTCGGCTTCGCCGAGTGCCTGCTCCGGGCCGCGGCCCGGATGCTGGAGAACGAGGAGCGGCGGGCCGGGATTGCCCGGCGCCAGGCCAGCGCGCTCGCCACCGACATGCTCACCGGCTGCGGCAATCTCGACGCCCTCGACCGCCGCATCCAGGAGGAGTTCGAGCGGGCCCGCCGCTACTCCCTCACGTTTTCCCTGGTGCTGCTCGACGTGGACCGGCTGCGGCGCTACAACGAGCAGTTCGGCAACGTGGTGGGCGACCGGGTCATGGCCGAACTGGGCGGGCTGCTGCTCAAGGAAGTGCGCGCCCCCGACTTCGTGGGGCGCTACGGCGGGGACGAATTCGCCCTGGTCCTGCCCGAGACCGACCTGGTCGGCGCCCGGGCGTCCATCGGCCGGGTGCGGGAACGGGTCGAGGGGCATGACTTCCCGGACCTCGCCCGCATTGATCGTCCCACCCTGGCCGCCGGGATCGTCACCTTCCCGCATCCGGCGGCGACCCAGACCCAGGATCTCTTTGCCCTGGTCGAAGCCGCACTGCTGCGCGGCAAGGCCCAGACCGACGGCCGCATCGGCACCGCGGATTCCGTGGCGGCCTGAGCTACCGTCTCCGCTTCAGCCAGTCCGCCGGGTCGAGCGCAATCCCGTCCTTCCCCCGGATCTCGAACTGCAGGTGCGGCCCCTGGTCGCTGTTGCTTCCCCCCACCGACCCGATCACCTGGCCCTTGCTCACCTTCTCCCCCGCCGCGACCCGCGCGTCCTGCAGCTGCATGTAGAGCGAACGGTAGCCGTTGCCGTGGGCCAGGAAGATCGTGAGTCCATAGGTGCCGAGCGACTGGACCCGCTCCACCGTGCCCGACTCGACGGCGCGGATCGGGGTGCCCTCCGGCGCGCCGATCCGGATGCCGTTGTTCACGATCGTGGCGCCGGAGCTGAGCGTCTCCGGCCCGAAGCGGGTCAGAATGGCGCCGTCCACCGGCCAGTCGAGCTTGCCGATGTCCGCCGTGGTCAGGGTGCCGGGTCCGGTGCCCGCGGCGGGCACCCGGGGTTCCGCGTTCCGGCGGGCGCGCTCGAGCTCCGCCAGCAGGTCGTTGAGCCGCGACTCGTCCCGTTCCAGCGCCGAGAGCCGCTGCTCGGTCGTGCGCGCGGTGCGCCGGGCCTCGTTGAGCCGGCTGGCGCGCTCGTCCACCAGGCTGGAGTAGCGCCGGAGTTCCGCCTCCCGCTCCTCGCGACTCAGGTCGAGCTGGGAACGCACCTGCAGGATCTCCCGGCGCCGCCGCTCCACCTGGGTGGCCAGTTTCTCGACGTCGGTGAGCAGCGACTTGTCCTGACGCGACTGGAGGTAGAGGTACTTGTAGCGGGACAGCAGGTCACCGAAGGACTGGGCTGCGACCATCACCTCGAAGGTGTAGAGCCGGCCCCGCTTGTAGATCTCCGCCAGGCGGCGGGCCAGCACCGCGCGCTTTTCGGCCAGATTGTCCTGGGCCAGCGCCAGCGCGGCGCTCGACTGGTCCACGTGGGTGTTGAGCCCGCCGATCTGGGTCTCCAACTCGTTGACGATCCGATTGGTGGACCGCCGCTGCCGCTCCAGGTTGTCGAGCTCCGCCCCGAGGTCCTGCACCTCCCCCCGGAGCCGGATCCGGTCCCGCTCCAGCCGTTCCCGCTCCCGGCGGATCTCCTCCAGCCGGCGGCGGGAATCGTCGAGGTCGGTCTGGGCGGCGAGGGGGGCGGCGGAACCGAGCGTGAGGAGTACCAGGAGCCACGGACGGATCGGTCGACGGCCGGACGGCAAGACGGCGGGACGGCAGGACGGCAGGACGGCACGAGGCCGGGCCGCCGAGCCGCCGAGCCGCCGAGCCGCCGTACCCTCAGACATTCCGCAGGTGCCTCCCCACGCTGACCAGGCTTCCCCCCAATCCGATGGCCACGCCGAAGAGGACCCCCAGGGCGAGGTGAGGGGGCTGCAGGAAGACGATGCCCGAGGTGGCCAGCTCGATCTGGCCCCGGAACAGGAGATAGGTCGCGTAGGAGAGCCCGATGGCCACCAGCCCGCCGCCCAGTCCCTTGAGGGCGCCTTCCAGCAGGAAGGGGCCGCGGATGAAGCCGCGAGTGGCCCCGACCAGCCGCATGATGGAGATCTCCCGGGCCCGCTGCAGCACCGTGATCCGGATCGTGACGCCGATGATCACGACCGCCACCGCCGCGAAGGCCAGGCCGATCGTCAGGCCCACGATCCCGGCGATGTTGCGCAGCCGGTCCAGCTTCTCGATCCATTCCCGTCCGTAGCGCACGTCGTCAATGAAGCCGTAGCCCTTGAGCCGTTCCGCCACCGCCGAGGTGTGCACCCCGGTGCGGAAGCCGTCCTTGAGCTGGATCTCGAGCGACGCGGGGAGGGGGTTCACCGCCAGGTCCCGGTAGGCGTCGCGGAATTCCACCAGCTCCGCCCGGGCCCGCTTGAGCGCCTCGTCCTCGCTCACGAAGGTTACCCGCGCCACCTCGGGGAAGGCGGCGATATCCTGCGACGCCTGCGCCACCGTCTCGGGCGGGGTGCCGCGGAGCAGGTAGGCCACCACCTCCACCCGCTGTTCCACTCCCCGCAGCGCCTCCCGGAGATTGACCGCCACCAGGGCAAAGAGCCCCACGGCGTAGAGCGAGAAGCCGATGGTGGTGATGGAGAGCGCCGAGAGCAGCGGCGCGCGGCGGAAGGCCAGCAGCGCTTCGCGGACGAGGAGTCTCACGAGTCGGGTGCCTCGCCGTCGTCCACCCCGCTGTCGAAGACCACCGCGCCCTCGCGGAGCTCCACGGTGCGGTAGGTGGTCTGCTTGACGAGGTCGAGGTCGTGCGTGGCCATGACCACGGCGGTCCCCCCGGCGTTGATCTCGCGGATGAGCTGGAAGACCCCGCGCGTGGCCCGCTCGTCCAGGTTGCCGGTGGGCTCGTCGGCGATGATGATCGCCGGGTCGTTCACCAGCGCCCGCGCCATCGCCACCCGCTGCTGCTCGCCGCCGGAGAGTTCCTGCGGATAGGCCGACGCCTTGGCGGCGAGCCCCACCTGGGTCAGCACCCGCATCACGCGGGAGGGAATGGCGTCGGCCCGGGCGCCGGTCACCTCCAGCGCAAAGGCGACGTTCTCCTCCGCGGTGCGATCCTCCAGCAGGCGGAAATCCTGGAACACGATGCCCAGCCGGCGGCGGAGCCGCGGCAGCTCGGCCGCATCAAGGTCATTGATGTTGAAGCCGGACACCCGCACGTCCCCGCTCGAGGGCCGGAGTTCGCCATACATCAGCTTGAGCACCGTGGACTTGCCGGCGCCGGAGTGACCGGTGAGGACGACGAACTCGCCCTTCGCAATGTGGAGGGAGACGTCCTTCAGGGCCGCGCCCTTGGGATAGTCCTTGAAGACATGCGAGAAACGGATCACGGGGGGAAGATAGGAGGGGCGGGCGGTGGGGCGGTAGGGCGGGAGGGCGGTAAGGCGATTGGGCGATTGGGCGATTGGGGTATCTTCGAGCCGCCGAGCCGCCGAGCCGCCGAGCCGCCGAGCCGCCGAGCCGCCTACCCCGCCGCCTGCGCCAGGTCGGCGATGATGTCGTCCGCATCCTCGATGCCGCAGGAGAGCCGCACGAACCCGTCGGGGATCCCCAGCGCGAGGCGCTCGTCCTGGGACAGGGCGCTATGGCTGGTGAGGCGCGGCTCCGAGATGAGGCTCTCCACCCCGGCGAGGCTCGGGGCGTGCGTGATCAGGCGGAGCTTCTTGAGGAACCGCTCCACGGCCCGGGTGCCGCCCTTGAGCTCCAGCCCGACCATGCCGCCGAAGCCGTCCAGCAGCTGGGTGGCCAAGGCGTGGTCGGGATGCGAGGGGAGGCCAGGGTAGTGCACCCGGGTGAAGGCGTCCTGGGTCTCGGCCCAGCGCGCGACCGCCATGCCGTTCAGGTTGTGGCGGGCCATCCGGAGGCTCAAGGTCTTGAGTCCCCGCTCCACCAGCCAGGCGGCGTGGGGGTCGATGGGCTGGCCCCACAGGGTCATCAGCCGGGTGACCTCCTCGATGATCGACCCCGACGCCGCCACGGCCCCGGCCACCACGTCGCTGTGACCGTTGAGATACTTGGTGGCGCTGGTGATCACGATGTCCGCCCCATGCTCCACCGGGCGGAAGTTGATCGGACTGGCGAAGGTGGCGTCCACCATCAGGGCCAGTCCCGAGTCCCGGGCGATCTGGGCCATCGGGGTCAGGTCCACCACCCGCATCAGCGGGTTGGTTGGCGTCTCCACGAACACCGCCCGGGTGCTCTTCCGCACCGAGCGGCGCCACTGTCGGGGCTGGTCCGGGTTCACATAGGAGACATCGATGCCCAGGCGGCCGAACTCCTCCTCGAAGAGCCGGCGGGTGCCCCCGTAGATCCAGGAGCTGGAGAGGAGGTGGTCGCCGGGCCGCAGCACCGCGAGGTGCGCCAGCGCCGTGGCCGCCATCCCGCTGGCGACGAACAGCGCCGCCTCCGTCCCTTCCAGCAGGGCGTAGCGCCCGGCGAGGCTCACCTGGTTCGGGTTGTTGCCGTACCGGGAGTACATCACCTGCTCGTCGCTGCCGACCGGGTTGGTGAAGGTGCTGCTCTGGAACACCGGGGTCGTCACCGGAGTCCAGTCGCCGCGGCGGGCCGGGCTGCCATGGACCGCGAGGGTGGAGAGTCCGGGCTTGCGCTTCATGCGTCGTAGGGGAGGGAGTAGAGTCCGTCGGCGCACCGTACCAGCCGCAGCCGGGCCAGGGTCTCCAGCGCG
>JANRJZ010000310.1:0-2651 GCA_033763675.1 Gemmatimonadota bacterium | reverse complement strand
TGAGCACCGAGATGGCCGGGGCGGGTCCGGAGCAGCTGGAGGACCGGCTGGAACAGTTGTGCCTGCGGTTCGAAGCGGAGAAGCCCTACCTGATCTCCCGGTGGCGGTGGCCCGATCGGTTCAATCCCTGACCCCGGGCGATGCGCCGGAGAAGGAGATGCCATGTGGGAACAGATTGACTATGCGCTGCGGGACTCGCTGCGCCGGGTGCTGAGCAGCCTCGCCAGCCTGGTCCCGGGCCTGCTGGCGTTGCTGATCTCAATCCTCGTGGCGCTGCTGCTGGGGGCGGTCGCCCGCTGGGTCCTCGTTCGGCTGCTGGGCGCCTTCCGCTTCGACCAGCGGCTGGAACGGGCGGGCTTCTCCGCCCTGGCCGACTGGTCGCCCCGGCACAGCCCGACCCAGCTCGTGGGCCGGCTGGTTCACTGGATGTTCGTGCTGCTCGGCGCGATGGTGGGCCTGGCCGCCTTCGATGCCACGCTCATGACCACCCTGCTGGGCCGCCTGGGCACCTACCTGCCCAATGTGTTCGTGGCGGTGATCCTGGTCATCACCGGAACGGTACTGGCCCGGTTTCTCTCCCGCGGCGTGCTCATCAGCGCGGTCAACCTGCAGCTCCAGTCCGCCCGCCTGATCAGCCTGGGGGTCAAGTGGCTGGTCCTGCTGCTCACGGTCGCGATGGCGCTCGATCACCTGAGCATCGGTGGCACGATCCTGGACCTCGCCTTCGGCGCGGTCTTCGGCGGCATCGTGCTGGCCCTGGCGCTGGCCGTCGGCCTGGGCTCCAAGGAGGTCGTGAGCCGGAGCTGGGAACGGCAGGCGGACCGGGCGGCGGATCCAGCCGAGCCGCCCGTCGACCACCTCTGACGGCGCGGCCGGGGGCCGGCCCGGGAACAGATTTCCCTGGTGGCCCCCCACTCGTTCACCCTCTTCCGCGGCCTCCCATGCGACTCCTCCCGCTTTCGCTGCTTCTCCTGGCCCTCCCGGCCGGCATCGCTCCCGCCACCGCGCAGGCCTACCCGGTCGGCAGGATCCGCACCGACCTGGGCGAGATCCGCTTCCTGCTCGATGACCGCACGCCGCAGCACCAGGCCAGCTTCCTCCGGCTCGCGGCGATGCAGTACTGGGATTCCCTCACCTTCAACCGCGTCATCCCCAACTTCGTGGCGCAAGGCGGCTGCCCCGACACCCCCGAGGGGTTCGGTCACTTTCCCAACCTGCTGGCGCCGGAGTTTCATGACAGCCTGCGCCACGTTTATGGGGCCGTCGGCGCGGGGCGCGACGACAACGCCCAGAAGCTCGACCCCGGCTGCCAGTTCTACATCGTGGCCAATCGCCAGGGACTGGCGCGGCTCGATGGCAACTACACGGTCTTCGGGCAGGTCTTCCAGGGGATGGACGTAGTGGAGCGGATCGTCTCGGCGCCGCGGGATTCCACCGACGCGCCGCTCACGCCCATCCACCTTCGGGTAGACGTGATCAGCATGACCGCCGAGGAGTTGCGCCGCTTCGGCGTACTCCGGCCGTAGGCCAGAGGGGCAGGTCCGCCCCCGGAGCTCAGTGTCCCATCCCCATGCCGCGGGCGAGCATCAGGTGGTGTTCGGCGTGGTGTTCCCCCTCGGTCATCATGCCGATGAAGCCGAGCCCGCGGATGCGGGCCACCACGGCGGCGTCTGCCGGCTCCACCGCGGTGACCACCAGCCGCATCCCGTCGGCGATCTCGCTGGCGGTGGCGCGCCAGGGGCCGGCCCCGGGCAGCACCCTCGCGTGCATGCCGACCATCCGCCGGATCGCGCCGGCGACCTCCTCCTCGCCGGTGACCTCCATCGCCAGCCCTCCCGGCACCGGCTGCTGCCGCACCCGCGACCGGAGGGTGACCAGGTCCATGTCGATCAGGTGCTGCCGCAGCGCCTCGAGGTCCACCCGGCTCCAGTCGGTGCTGGAATCGGCTTCGAGGACCCGGACCACCTGGGTGATGGCGGCGAATGCCGCCTGCCCCGCCTGGGAGGGCGCGGTGGCCGGCCCGTCGTGCTGCATCCCCGGGGTGTGCTGCATCCCGGGCGTGTGCTGCTGGGCGGCGAGCGGCGTGGCGAGCAGCAGGAAATAGAAGGAGAGGAATCCGCGCATGGCCGTAGGTCCGTCGAAGGGGTCGTTCACGATAATCGCAGGGAGGCGGCCGCGCAGGAACCCCGGTGCCCCTCCCCCCGGCTCGGCTCAGGGACGTGGCACCCGGATCTCCGTCGGGCAGGCGTCCCCCGGAGTGGCGATAGCCGCAGGCGGCACCTCGTGCCCGAAATACTTCCGCTGGAACCAGAGCGACACGTGCACCAGCCCGAGCAGCACGGGCACCTCCACCAGCGGCCCGATCACCGCGGCAAAAGCCACCCCGGAGTCGATCCCGAACACCGCGATGGCCACGGCGATCGCCAGCTCGAAGTTGTTGCTCGCCGCGGTGAAGCTCAGGGTCGTGGTCTTGGCGTAGTCCGCCCCCACCCGGTGGCCCATGTAGAAGCTGACCAGGAACATGACGACGAAATAGATCACCAGCGGCAGCGCGATCCGGGCCACGTCCAGCGGCAGCTGGACGATCATCTCCCCCTTGAGTGCGAACATCACCAGGATCGTGAACAGCAGCGCCGTCAGCGTGAGGGGGC
>JANRJZ010000309.1:0-1585 GCA_033763675.1 Gemmatimonadota bacterium | reverse complement strand
GCGGCGAACCGGTCGGTGCAGCGCTTCATCTGCTCCGTCATGCCGAAGATTTCCTGGATGATGACGAGGCCGCCCCGGGGCGGACCCTCAGGGACGGCCTTCCAGGCGGCGAAGCGGTGGCCGTCGGCCGCGCAGAGTTCCAGCATCTCGCCCATGGCGTGCTCCGGAGGTGGACAGAAGTGCGAGCCGGCCGATAAGCCGGGTTCTGTCGTGGGCAATCATTCCTCTGGGATCGCTGTCACCAGCGACCTCAAGCAACCTACCCGGAAGCCCGCGGGGCGACGGTGCATTCCTTGCGGAACGCTGCTTCCCTATTTGGTCTTGCTCCGGGTGGGGTTTACCCAGCCGCGATGTGTTGCCACCCGCGCGGTGCGCTCTTACCGCACCTTTTCACCCTTACCGGGGCCCCTGGAATGAACCGGGGGCCCTTAGGCGGTTATTTTCTGTGGCACTTTCCGTAGGCTCGCGCCTCCCAGGCGTTACCTGGCACCCTGCCCGCCGGAGCCCGGACTTTCCTCCCGCGTGCAAGCACGCGAGCGATTGCCTGGCCGGCTCGCCCGGGGAGTATAGGGGTAATCGGGCGGCTACCAGTGACTTCCGGGCTGCGCCGCGGCGAGGCGCATGACCAGCTGGACCTGGGACGTCACGCCGAGCTTGGTGAAGATGTTCTTCAGGTGGCTGCGGGCCGTGCTCTGGCTGATGTGCAGCTCGTCCGCGGCATGATTCAGGGACCCCGTCCTGATCAGGGCCTGGCAGAGCCGGGCCTCGGCACCGGTCAGCCCGTAGCCCCGCAACCGCTGATGGGACACGCCGACGACGGTCTCGGGATCGGTGATCGCCGCCATGAACGCGGCGGTGGGCGGGAGGATGGCCCGCTGCGCGCCGTCGGTCACCGGGATCATGAGGAACTCGTAGCTGTGGCCGCCGGATTTCTGCGGGATCCGCAGGGGCCGTATCGGGGCGAACGCCGTCTCGCGGGAGATGCCGAGGGCCCGGGACATCATCCGCTCGATATCCGCAGCCAGCCCCGCGTCGTCCACGCAGAGGTGGCCCTTGCGTATGGCGACCCCGTTCCCGGACCGGGCAATGCGCTCGGCCTCCCGGTTGGCGAACAGCACCCTCCCCTTCTCGTCCAGGACGAGAATCCCGTGGCGGGAATTGCCGAAGGTCGCCATGGTCAGCGCGCCCATCGGCGTGCCGTCGAGCTGCGGCCCGCGGATTCTCCGCTGCACCTCGAGGGCCTGGCGCACGTGGGGCAGGACGGTGGCCAGCCGGGCCATGGACGCCTGGTCGAAGTCGGGCTGGTCCTTGCGCCGCCAGAAGTAGAGCGCCGAATGGTGGGCTTCGTCGTTCTCGAGGATCCCGCCGCAGACGAAGCGGAGATCGAGGGGTGCGGACAGGATCCCGAAGAACGGCGAACGCTGCAGGGCCCGGAAACCGATCTTCTCGGTGCCGAGAAACGTGCTCCCCGCCCCCATCGACAGGGTCCCCATGAAGAGCAGGTCCACCTCCACGCCGTAGTCCCGGTAGGCCTGGATGGCCTTTTCCTGGTCGAACCCGATGAGGCTTGCGATGTCGGCGGCCT
>JANRJZ010000308.1:0-11501 GCA_033763675.1 Gemmatimonadota bacterium | reverse complement strand
TGGGCCAGCGCCTGGTCCACGAAGTAGATCCCCTGGGCCCGGAGCTGCTCCCCGCTGAGGACGGTCGTCGCCGCCACGACCCGGGGCGCCGGTGTCGGCGCCCGGTCGGCGGTGACCACGATCTCCACCAACTGGACGGTGTCCCGCTGCTGGGCGGTGAGGGGCACCGTGGCCAGGAGGGAAAGCCCGGCGGCGGCGAGGAGGGAGTGGCAGGACATGCGATTCCTTTCGGGTCCGGCTACTCGCCGGGCTTGAGGGGGACGATCTGCGGTGCACCGTCGCACCAGGTCGTGATCGCGACCGGCCAGTCGAACACCCGGGCCACGTGGTCGCGCGTAAGGACGGCGGCGGCAGGACCGTCGGCCACGAGGCGGCCCTCGTGGAGGAGGACGATCCGGTCGGCATACCGTGCCGCGAGGTTCAGGTGATGGGTGACGAGCAGCGTGGCGATCCCCTGGCCGGCCAGGCGGCGGACCAGCTCGAAGACTTCCATCTCGTGCCGCACATCGAGGGAGGCGGTGGGCTCGTCCAGGACCAGGAGCTTCGGTTCCTGCGCCAGCGCCCGTGCCACCCGGACCCGCTGCCATTCGCCGCCGGAGAGCTCATCGGTGCGCCGCGAGGCGAAGCGGGCCACATCGGCCCGCAGCATGGCCTCCGCCACGATGGCCCGGTCCGCCGCACCCGCCGCCGCGAGCGGGCCGAGGAAGGGATACCGGCCCAGGGAGACCGTCTCCTCGACGGTCAGCGGGAAGAGGGAATCCTCCCGCTGGGTGACCACGCCCACGACCCGCGCCAGCTCGGCACTGCCCCACCCGGAGACCGGGCGGCCCAGCAGTTCCACCTGCCCGTTCGAGAGCGGCAGCATCCCGAGCAGCGCCCGGAGCAGCGTGGTCTTGCCGCTCCCGTTGGGGCCGGTCACCGCCACCAGTTCGCCCGGGCGGAGCGCGAGCGAGACCCCTGAAAGCGCCGGCGCGCCGCTTCCCCGGTAGGACACCAGGAGGTCCCGGGCGTCGAGGATCATCGGATTGTCCGGCGCAGCAGCAGCGCGAAGAGCGGCACTCCGACCAGCGACGTCACCACGCCGACCGGGAGCTCGACCGGCGGCGCGATGGACCGGGAGACGGTGTCGGCAAGCACCAGGAAGGCGCCGCCAAGGAGGAAGGCCGCAGGAAGCAGCGTCAGGTGCAGCGGGCCCCAGAGCCGGCGGATGGCGTGAGGCACGACCAGCCCCACGAATCCGATCATGCCGCAGGTGGCGACGGCCGCCGCCGTGAGGCCCCCGGTGGCGAGGTAGGCCAGCCGGCGGAGCCGCACCGGGTCCGCGCCCAGGTGGCGGGCGGCATCGTCTCCCAGGGCGAGCAGGTCGAAGCCGCGGGCCTGCCGCGCGAGGATGACGAGCGGCAGCACGCTGTACGCCCCGAACACGCCCAGGGACTGCCACGAAGCTCCTCCCAGCCCGCCCAGCATCCACAGGAAGGCGTTGCGCAGCTGGGCCGCCTCCGAGAGGGTGAGCACGGCGCTCACCAGGGCGCTGGTGAACGCGCTCACCACCACGCCCGCAAGCAGCAGGATGTGGGCGTCGAGCCGGCGGCCCTGCACCAGGCTGAGCCGGTACACCAGCAAGAGGGCGGCCATCGCGCCGCCGAAGGCCGCCAGCGGCAGGATCCAGGCGCCCGTGAGGCCGAGCGCGATGACTACCACCGCGGCGATGGCCGCGCCCCCGGAAATGCCGAGCAGGTAGGGATCGGCGAGCGGGTTCCGGATCAGCGCCTGAAGTACCGCCCCCGACACCGCCAGGGATCCCCCGACCAGGAATCCCTGCAGGACCCGCGGCAGCCGGAGCCCGTGGACGATGGGGCCCGCGGGCGCGCCGGCATCGCGGAGCGCGGCCCAGACCTCACCCGGTGCGATCGGGACCGCGCCGAGCATCAGCCCGGCCGCCATCGAGGCCAGGGCGAACCCCAGCAGCAGCGGCCACCGCCCCCGGGTCATCGCGGCGCCGCCAGGAGCGCGTTCCGCAGCTGCTCCACCGTGGCCACCGCACGCGGGCTGGGCCGGCTGAACGCCGCGCTTCCGAGCCGCACGAAGCGCCGCTCCGCCACTGCCCCGACGACCTGCCATTCGGGACGCCGCGCGAAGCCGGGCGCGCCGGTGTCTCCCACCAGCACCAGGTCGGGACGCCGCGCGGCGATCGCCTCGATGCTCACGGGGGCCGAGGGCGCCGCCAGGTCAGCGAAGAGGTTCCGCCCTCCGGCGAGCGTGAGGATCTCGCTCTGGAAGCTCCCCGCCCCGATGGCGATCGGCGGCTGGTCCCAGGCGAGGAGCAGCACCCGCGGACGGCCGCTGTCCGGGAGTTCGGCCGATCGCCGTGCCGCCACGGCGATCGCCGCCTCGAAGGCGGTGGCGACGGAATCGGCTCGCGGCGCGGTCCCGACCGCGGGGCCGAGCAGTCGCGCCAGGCGGGACACATCGGCGAGGTGGTCGATGGTGAGTTCCAGCGCCGCGATCCCGGCCGCGCGGAACCGCGCCAACGCGGCGGCGTTCTGCGGCGAGCGATAGACTAGCACCAGGTCCGGTGACTGGGCCAGGACCGCTTCGGTGTTGGGTGGCAGTCCGTCGCCGACGCTCGGGACCGCCAGCGCCTCCGCGGGATAGTCACACCAGCGCGTCCGGCCCACGACGCGGTCCCCCGCGCCGATGGCGAACAGCAGTTCGGTCGTGGCCGGGCTCAGCGAGACGATGCGGCGGGCGGGCGCGGCGAGCCGCACGGTGTCGGCGGCGTCATCCACGACCACGATGGGCCCGGCGGGTGGCCGAGCCGGCGTGGTGCAGCCGCCGAGTGTGAGGAGCAGGAGCGCGAAAGTCCGCCGCAACAGAACCGCCCATCTCCAGGGAGGGCGAGATGGGCGGACAGGAGCCGGCGAAGGCTGATGTCGCCACCGATCCCTCCCCCGAGGGTGTTCGTGGTGGCGCGAGACGAGAGGTCTCCTGGCTTCGGGTGTTTCCCGCCCGCCTTCCCGGTTTCCCAGTGGCGTGTGAGCGAGAATCCTGCTTACCCGTTACAGTGGCGGGGCCGCGCCGGTCTTGCACCGGCTTCCGAGCATCCCGACTCGCGAGAGCAATTGTACGTGCGCGTCCAACCTAAGGTGCGGCCTGCCTCCCGGCAAGCTCCTGTTCCAGCGCCGCCTTGAGCGCGCTCCGCTCGTCCTGGTAGCGCCGCCATTCGTCCTCCGGCACCTGCCCCTCCCGGCCGGCGTAGCGGGCATCGAGCCGGGCGAGCTGGTCCAGCAGCGGACTGGCCGCGGGGCGCGGGGCGGCGACCGGCCGGCGCAGCACCCTGATCATGACCAGCAGCAGCGCCGCCGCGACCCCACTCACCAGGATCGGCAGCAGCCAGCGGGTGGCGCCGCCGCCAAAGCCGATCGTCAGGGTGCTGCCCGGCTCCGCCGCCCCGGTCCAGCGCTGGAAGGTGCGGCCCTCGATCTGCTGGGTGTCGGCCAGGGCGAGCCCGGCGCCCGAGACCGCGAGGGTCCGTTCCTCGAGCAGCAGCGTGAAGCTGGCGGCCCCGTCCCCGAGCGGCAGCGTCATCCGGCCGGGCCGAGCCGGCAGGGAGTAGGAGAAGAACAGCTCCTTCTGCCCCGGCGCGAGCGGCGCGAACAGCAGCAGGCTGTCGTTCCGGAACACCGCGGAGCCGGGCGAGACGTCTCCTCGGCCCATCTGGGCCCCAAGGGCACCCTCCGGGAGGCGGGCCGCCCAGGTCGGATGGCTGCTGTCGCCGGCCACCCGGGTCACCGCCCCCGGATTTCCCAGCACCGCGATCTCGAGCGCGGGCCGGGTGCCGTCCGCGACGGGCTGGCTGATCACCAGGTGCCGGGAGATCACGTCGATGGGCAGGCCTCTGGCTGTGTCGGAGACCAGCAGCAGCAGGCCGGTGTCGGGCGCGGCGGGATCGAGGTGCAGCGGCGTGGAGAAGTACTCGATTCCCGCGAAGCCGCTGCTCAAGAGGTAGACGGCGCTGGTGTCCACCCGGTAGCGGAAGCGGAACTGGCCCGCCGGGCCGGCCGTGATCGAATCCACCGGGCCCTGGCTGTCGCGCGCCACGCGATGCAGCACCACCGCCGCCCCCGGCACCGGGACGGTGTCGCGGCTGCCCAGCTTCAGGACCCGGCCCGACACCGTAGCAGTGCCCTGCCCCGCGGCGCCGGCCGGCAGCGCCAGCAGGGCGGCCGCCAGCAGCGCCCGCCCCGTCACGGCTGGAACTTCCCGAAGTCCTCGGGATTCATCTTCTCCAGCCAGGCCCGGAGCTTTTCCGCTTCCTGCGCGGGATCGGGAGGGGTGCCGGCGGCGGGATCGGCGTCGCCGAACTCCTCGAGGAGGTCCGACTCGGTGAAGATCGGGGCGTGGACCCGGAGGGCGAGGGCGATGCTGTCCGAGGGGCGGGCATCGAGCTGGAACACGTGATCCTCCCGCGCCAGCCACAGCTCGGCGAAGTAGGTCTTCTCCTTGATGGCGCTGATCCGGATGCGCTGGACGGTGGCCCCCAGCCCCACGATGACCGTCTTGAGCAGGTCGTGTGTCATGGGCCGGGGCGGCTTGATCCCCTGCAGCTCCATGGCGATCGCGCTGGCCTCCGCCGGTCCGATCCAGATGGGGAGCACCCGCTGGCCGTCCTTCTCCCGCAGGATCACCACCGGGGAGTTGGTGGTGCGGTCGAGCCCCAGCTGGGCGACGGTGACCTCGATCATCCCACCGCGCGCTGGAGCGGGCGCACCTTGCTGGTCTCCTCCCAGGGGAAGAACCGGAGCTTGCCCAGGGTGTAGGGCCGGCGGCCGAAGTGCCCGTAGGCGGCGGTCGGCGAGTAGATGGGCCGGCGGAGGTCGAGCGCCTTGATGATCCCGCCCGGCGTCAGGTCGAAGACCTCCCGCACGGCGCGCTCCAGCTGCATGTCCGGCACCACCCCGGTACCGTAGGTATCCACCATGACCGACACGGGGTCGCGGACTCCGATGGCGTACGCCACCTGCACCTCGCAGCGCCGGGCCAGCTTGGCGGCCACGATGTTCTTGGCCACCCAGCGCATGGCGTAGGCGGCGGAGCGGTCCACCTTGGAGGGATCCTTGCCGCTGAAGGCGCCGCCGCCGTGGCGGGCCATGCCGCCGTAGGTGTCCACGATGATCTTCCGTCCGGTGAGCCCGGCGTCACCGTGCGGGCCGCCGATGACGAACCGTCCGGTGGGATTGATGTGGAAGGTGGTGCGCTTCGTCTCCAGCCCGGTCCGGGCCAGGACCGGGCGGATGACCTCCTCGATCACGCCCTCGCGGATGGTGCGCTGCGACAGCTCCCGCCCCCTCCACGTCGCGGCATGCTGGGTGGAGACCACGACCGTGCGCACCGCCACCGGCCGGTCCCCCTCGTATTCCACCGAGACCTGGCTCTTGCCGTCGGGGCGGAGCCATTCGAGCGGCTCCAGCCCCTTGAGCCCCTTCCGCACCGCCGCCAGCCGCTCCGCGAGCCGGTGCGCCAGCTGGATCGGCACCGGCATCAGGTCGGGGGTCTCGTCGCTGGCGTAGCCGAACATCATCCCCTGGTCCCCGGCGCCACCGGTGTCCACGCCCTGGGCGATGTCCGGTGACTGCCGGTCGATGGAGCTGAGGACCGCGCAGGTGTTGCCGTCGATGCCGTAGTTGGCGTCGGTGTAGCCGATCTTCTTGATGGTCTCCCGCACCACGTCCGGGATGTGGACATAGGTCGTGGTAGTAATCTCCCCGGCCACGACCGCCATCCCGGTGGTCACCAGCGTCTCGCAGGCCACCCGGCCGGCCCGGTCGTCCCGGAGGATGGCGTCCAGCACGGCGTCGGAGATCTGGTCGGCGACCTTGTCCGGGTGACCTTCGGTGACGGACTCGGAGGTGAAAACGTGGCGGTGGGGCTTGGCCATGGCGGTCGGAATCGTTGTGAGGGAGGTACGCGGCGCGGCCGCGAGGGTCAGGAGGGCAAGGTAGCGGGGGCCGTCATGCGCGGCAACGCCGCGAGGGACTCGAACACGCGGGGATCCACCAGGTCCTGCACCACCTCGCGCAGCGCCCGGGTCACCTCGGCGGGCCGCTCGGCGGTGAGCGCCGCGGCCGCGGCCCGTTCCGCCACGGAGACGGGAACCGTCCGGATCACCCATTTCACCAGCGGGATCGCGGGCGGCCCGACGCTCAGGGTGCGGTAGCCCAGGCCGATCAGCAGGATCACCGACAGCGGATCGGAGGCCATCTCGCCGCAGACGCTGACCGGGATCCCCGCGCGATTGCCTTCCGTGAGGATGTGCCGCAGCAGCCGCACCACCGCGGGGTGATGGGTGCTGAAGCGGTCGGCGAGCCGGGCGTTTCCCCGGTCCACCGCCAGGGTGTACTGCACCAGGTCGTTGGTGCCCACCGAGAAGAACGCGCTGTGGCGGGCGAACTGTTCCGCCAGGAGCGCCGCGGCGGGGGTCTCGATCATCACTCCCACCGGCACCGAGGCCGCGGCCCGCACCCCTTCCCGGGCCAGGTTGAGCGCCTCCTCGAGCAGCAGCTCGCGCGAGGCGATGATCTCCTCCACCCCGGTCACCAGCGGCAGCATCAGCTGGATCTGCCGGTCGGCGGCGGCCCGGAGGACCGCGCGCAGCTGGGGCCGGAAGATTTCCGGATGATCCAGGCAGACCCGGATGGAGCGCCAGCCGAGGAACGGGTTGGCTTCGGCGGGCGCGCGGAAGGCGGCGGGGAACTTGTCCCCCCCGAGGTCAAACGACCGGATCACCACCGGCTGGTTGGGGAAGGCGTCGCTCACGCGGCGGAAATAGCTCGCCTGCTCGTCTTCGGTGGGGAGCACCGCGCGCCCGGTGACCAGGAACTCGGTGCGCAGCAGCCCCACCCCCTGGGCGTCGTTCCGCGCCGCCGGGGCGATCTCGTCGGGAAGGTCCACGTTGCCCATGACCGAGAGCTGCACCCCGTCGGGGGTGATCGCGGCCTGGGTGACGGTGGCCTCGAGCTCGAGCTCGAGCTTCTGCCGGCGGGAGAGCTGGGCCCGGGCCCGCTCGATGTCCGCCCGCGAGGGCTCGATCAGCACCGTGCCGGTCTGGCCGTCCAGGAGGAGCTGGGTGCCCTGCCGGATCCGGTCCATCGCCCCCACGGCCCCCATGACCGCAGGAATTCCGAGGGAGTGCGCCAGGATGGCGGCGTGGGAGGTGCGCGTCCCCTCCTCGCTGATCAGCCCCACCACGCGGTCGCGGTCGAGCTGTACCGTGAGGCCGGGGGAGAGCTCGTGCGCCACGATCACCACCTCGGAGCCGGTGGGCAGCGACCAGAGTTCCTCATCCGTCCGCCCGAGCAGCCGGTGCAGCATCCGGTTGTGGATGGCGGAGAGGTCGGCCAGCCGGTCCCGCAGCATGGCGTTGCCGGACGCGCTCCAGGTGTTCCGCAGCTCCAGCGCCTTGAATTCGTAGGCGGTCTCGGCGCTCATCCCATCCCGGATGCACTGCGCCACCGCCAGCAGGAAGTCGGGGTCCTGCGCCATCAGGATCTGGGCGTCGAAGATGTGGGATTCCTCCCGCCCCGCGCGCTCCCGGACCCGGTCCCGCAGCGTGCCGAGCATCTCCACCACCCCGTTCACCGCCAGCCCGAGGCGGGTCAGCTCGGCGTCCACGTCCTCGTCGGTGATGAACCGGTTGGGCACGTCCGGCACGTCGAGCCGGACGATCACCGCCGGCCCGAAGGCGACGCCCGGGCTGACCCCGATCCCCTGCAGCACCTGACCGGGCATCACTCCTCCCCGAACCCGCTCGCCACCAGTTGCACCAGGGCCTCCACGGCGGCCGCCTCGTCCGCGCCGGTGGCGCGCACGGTGATGGAACTGCCGCACTCGGCGGCCAGCATCATCACGCCCATGATGCTCTTCCCGTTCACGGCCATGCCGTCCTTGAGGATCTCCACGTCCGCTGTGAAGCTGCTGGCGAGCTTGACGATCTTGGCGGCCGGCCGGGCATGGAGCCCGAGCTGGTTCACGATGGTCGCGGCCTGCTCGATCATGGCCAGCTCCAGGCAAGGAGGACGGTAAGGCCCAGGACCGCGAGACCGAAACGCACGGACGTCACCCGCGGCGAGAACCGCCAGCCGACGGCCAGCGCCACGAGCATGGTACCGGCGGCGAGCAGCACCGCCCAGGACGGCTGGCCGTCGAGCAGGCCCACCACCGCCAGCGGCAACGCCATCCCGACCAGGAACCCGGCGGCCACCCCGATGTGAGGCACTGACCGGGGGAGCCACGATTCCGCGACGGCGTGCCCCACCTGCGCCCCCGTCTCGAGCCCGGTGCGAAGCGCCCAGATCCCCGTCGCGATGCGCACGGCGTTGTAGAGCAGGAGCCCGAGCCCGATCGCCCACCAGCCGTACCCCGCCATCAGCCCGACGATCATCCCGCCGACGACCGCCGGCACCAGGCCCGCCCAGAAGAACTGATCGCCGAGGGATCCGAGCGGACTGGTGAGCGCGGTGCGGAGCCGCGCAATCTGCCCACCCGGCACCTGGTCGTACTCGGCCCGCGCCAGCGCCCCCACCGCAAGGCCCGCCAGGTAGGGATGCGAATTGAAGTACTCGGCCGAGCGCACCGCAGCCTCCGCGTGCCGCGCCGGGTCCTCCACCTGCAGATCCTCCAGCAGCGGCTCCGAGGCGTAACCGATCCCGACCCCCGTCATCCGTTCGTAGTTCCAGGCGCCCTGCACCGCCAGCAGCCGAAGGGAGGCCCGGACGAAGCCGCGCCTCATCGCAGCGCCGCCATCAGGAGTCCGAGCCCGGCGCCCGCCGCCAGCCAGCGGAGCCGCGCCTCGCGCCCCGCGCTCCGGATGGCCCCTCCGGCTGCGGCGGCGACCGCCGTCCCCACGGCCACGGCGCTCACCAGTTCCATGCGTCCGGTAAGCGGCAGCCGGGGGCGGAGCCAGAGCGCCAGACCCACGGCCAGTGCGGTGAGCAGTGCGCTCCGGACGACGTCCGTCGCGACCCCCCGGTACTGCACCGAGCGAATCGTCGCGGCGTCTCCCGCCGCCAGCCCGGCGGCGGCGGTTTCCAGGGTGCGCCCGTTCACGCGGCGGAGCCACTGCAGCGACCAGCCTCCCAGCGTGGCCAGCACGAGCGCGTACAGCGTTGCGATCCCCAGCACGAAGGAGAGCTCCGCTCCCGACGCCAGCACCACGGCGCCCACCACCCCGGGGCCGTAGTCCGGATAGCGGGCCGCGCCCACCGGCAGCACATCCAGCGCGAAGAGTTCCAGCACCAGCCCGATCTTGAACCCCGCCTCCGGCTCGCCGAGCAGGAGCCCCGCGCCCGCGCCGGCGATGAGCGGCCGGGAGAGCAGCGCCTGCGGGAAGCTCACCAGGTCTACCCCGACCAGGGTGCCCCAGCCCAGCAATCCGAGCAGCTGCGACCAGGCGACCGGCATCAGGCCAGTGCTCCAAGGGCGACGGGCGATGAGGTCGGCAGGTCCTGGGCGGTGACTTCCACGCCCTCCCGCTCCAGCTGCTGCAGCTGCCGCAGGTCGTCCTCGGCGAGGAAGACGAACGGGAGCCGCTCGCTCCGGCCCGGCTTGTGGTGCAGCCCGCCGAGATTCACCCGGCCCACCGGCATGGCATGGCAGACGGCGGCCATGGTCGCGATGTCGCCGGTGAGGAGGATCGTCGGGCGGGGATCGGCGGCCCACCCGGCCCCCTCGGCCGCGACATCCGCCACGCGGGCAAAGCGCAGCTCGATCTCGGCGGGGACCGCCATCCGGTAGAGCTCCTGTTCCCAGTCACTGCCGGCGACGCCATCATCCACCAGCACGATCCGGCCGATCCCAAGCGGCCGGCCCCAGCCGATCACCACCTGGCCGTGAACCAGGCGATCGTCCACCCGGAAGAGCACGATGGCCATCAACCCTTCCGGATGGCCTCGGCGCCCTTCCCCGCGGCGCGGCCGGCGCTCTCCTCGGGGGGCAGCGCCTTCTGGTTCACGAAGTCGAGCAGCATCGGCAGGTTGACCCCGGTCACCACCCGGACATCGCTCCGCTCCCGGCCCACGCGCATGGCGGCGAAGAAACAGGAGCCGCAGGGCATGTCCACAAACAGCACCGCCGGCCCGGTGCCGACCGCGCCCCGCACCCGCTCCTCGATCTGCTCCGGCCCGCACCCGGCGTTCGACACCGCCTGCAGCACGCCGGCCTGACCGCTGATCCGCTCGGTCTCGGCCACCAGCGCGGCGGCCAGTTCCCCGTGGGCCACCACCACGCCGTGGAGGGATCCGTCACTCATAGTCTTCGACCAGGTATTCGCGAAGCCCGCGCTTTTCCTTCATCTTCTTGATCAGCCGCTCGTTGAAGGCCGCCGCGACGTCCACCCCGGAGTAGCGCAGCAGGTGCATCATTGCGACGACTTCGGAGATGACGGTGATGTTCTTGCCGGGATTGAGCGGCACGATCACCCGCGGCAGCACCACGTCGAGGACCGTCGTCTCCAGCGTCTGGAGCCCGGTCCGGTCGGCGTCCTTGGCGGTGTCCCAGGCCTCCAGCTGCACGATCACCTCGATCCGCTTCTGCTGCCGCACCGAGCGCACCCCGAACAGCGTGGGGATGTCAATCAGCCCCACCCCGCGGATTTCCATGTGGTGGGCCGCAAGCTCATGCCCCATCCCGATCAGGATGTCACTGCCGCGCCGGGTGACCTGGACGATGTCGTCCGCCACCAGCCGGTGGCCCCGCTCCACCAGGTCCAGCACGCACTCGCTCTTGCCGATGCCGGACTGCCCGATGAACAGCAGCCCCACCCCGTATACGTCCGCCAGCGAGCCGTGCATCGTGGTGCGCGGGGCGAACGCCTCCTCCATGATGGGCTTGATCCGGCGGTAGAACTCCGCCGTCTTGAGCCTGCTCCGGATCAGCGGGATGCCCCGCACCCGGGCCAGGTCGAGCAGCTCGGTGGGCACCTCCTGCCCCTTGGTCACGAAGACGCAGGGCAGCTCGAAGGCGAAGAACTTCTCCAGCCGCGACCGCCGCTCCGAGGCCTCCAGCTCCCGCAGGTAGCTGATCTCGGTCTCGCCGAGCACATGCAGCCGGCGGGGCATGAACCGGCTGGTGTAGCCGGCCAGCGCGAGCCCGGGGCTGGCCACCTCGGGATCCGGGACCGGGCGGTCCAGCCCCAGCTCGCCGGTCAGCGGCTCGAGCTGGAGGGGATCGCCCCGGCGGGAGAGCAGGTCGCGGAGGGTGATCGTCACACGGCGTCCCGGGCGCTCCGGCCACGATGGACCGGCGCTTCCTTCTCCAGCTGGCGCCGGATCTTCTCCTCGGCGCGGTCCAGGGCGGAGCGGTGGTCCTTGGCCTCGCCGGTGGCGATCACCGCGTCGCCCCGGCCCGCCTTGAGGCGGATTTCCGCGGTGGCGCTCCCCGCCTCCAGGTCGAACACCACCGTGCCGCCCTCGATGGGACGGCTGGCCACCGTGCCGAGCCGGTCC
>JANRJZ010000307.1:0-21372 GCA_033763675.1 Gemmatimonadota bacterium | reverse complement strand
CCCCGGCGGCCCCGGCCGCGCCCGCCGCGCCATCGGCTGCCGCCGCCCCGCCCGCCTCGTCCCTCAAGGACGTGAAGTCGCCGATGGTGGGGACCTTCTACAAGTCGCCGGAACCTGGCGCCGAGCCCTATGTGAAGGTGGGCAGCCGGATCGCGGTGGGGCAGACGGTGTGCATCATCGAGGCCATGAAGATCATGAACGAGATCGAGGCCGAGGTCGCGGGGGTGGTGCGGGAGGTGCTGGTGGACGACAGCCAGCCGGTGGAGTTCGGCACGGTGCTGTTCCGGGTGGACCCCAATGGCTGACGCCACCGGCCCGGCGGCGCTGCAGCCGCCGTTCAACTTCAAGCAGGCCATTTCCCTGATGGTGCAGCGGAATGGCTCCGACCTGCACCTCAAGGTGGGCCGCCCGCCCACCATCCGGGTGAACGGCGACCTGGCCGGGCTCGAGATGCAGCCGCTCAAGCCCGAGGACCTCAAGCTGCTCGCGGAACAGATCATGACCCCGCGGCAGGTGAAGGAGTTCGCCGAGAAGAAGGAGGCGGACTTCGCCATCGGCGTGCCGGGGGTGGGCCGCTTCCGGACCAACATCTACCAGCAACGCGGCACCCTCGCCTTTGCCTTCCGGGCCATCCCGTACGAGGTGAAGACGGTGCGGGAGCTCAACCTCCCCGAGGTGCTGGAGGAGATCTCGCTCAAGCCGCGCGGCCTGGTGCTGGTGACGGGCGTGACGGGCTCGGGCAAGTCCACCAGCCTCGCCGCGATGATCAACCACGTGAACCAGGGGCGCCGGGTCAACATCATCACGATCGAGGACCCGATCGAGTTCCTGCACCGCGACCTGATGGCGAACATCTCCCAGCGCGAGGTGGGCAGCGACACCCTCTCCTTCGGGACGGCGCTCCGGCACGTGCTGCGGCAGGACCCGGACGTGATCCTGATCGGCGAGATCCGCGACGCCGAGACGCTGGACGTGGCACTCAAGGCGGCGGACACCGGCCACCTGGTCTTCTCCACCCTGCACACGACCGATGCCACCCAGACGATCAACCGGGTCATCTCCTTCTACCCCCCGCACCAGCACCAGGAGATCCGCTCGCTGCTCTCGACCGCGCTCGCCGCGGTGGTCTGCCTCCGGCTGGTGCCGCGCAAGGACGGGAAGGGCCGGGTGGCGGCGGCGGAAGTGCTGATCAACACCGCGGCGGTGGCGGACAACATCCGTGACATCGAGAAGGCGCTGAACATCCCGGACCTCATCGCCGAGGGCACCGAGGCCTACGGGATGCAGAGCTTCGACCAGTCGCTGATGAAATGGTACAAGGAGGGGGTCATCTCCTACGAGAGCGCCCTCTTCTACTCGACCAATCCCAGCGAGTTCGCGCTTCGCGCCTCGGGCATCAGCTCGGCGTCCGACCGCACCTTCACCGGGATCGGGGAAGGGCAGGGAGGCTCGCCGCCCGACCTGTCCCGCGACCTCACGCCCTGATGTTCCGCAAGGTGCTCATCGCCAACCGCGGGGAAATTGCCCTGCGGGTCATCCGGGCCTGCCGCGAGCTCGGGATCGAGACCGTGGCGGTCTATTCCGAGGCCGACCGCGAGTCGCTGCACGTCCGCTTCGCGGACGACGATGTGTGCATCGGCCCGCCGCCCAGCCGGCAGTCCTACCTCCGCATCCCCAACCTGATCGCCGCGGCCGAGATCACCGGCGCCGACGCCATCCACCCGGGCTATGGCTTCCTGGCGGAGAACGCGGAGTTCGCGGACACCTGCAAGGCGTCGGGGATCGCGTTCATCGGCCCGAGCGGCGACCAGATCCGCGCCATGGGCGACAAGGCGACCGCCAAGAAGCTGGCCCAGGAAGCCGGCGTCCCGACCGTCCCCGGCACCCCCGGGACCATCCAGGACATCGACGAGGCGCTGCGCCACGTCGAGGCGATCGGCTTTCCCGTGATCATCAAGGCCACGGCCGGGGGCGGCGGGAAGGGGATGCGGGTGGCGCTCGACGCCGAGCAGTTCGCCCAGTCGTTCTCGCTGGCCCAGAACGAGGCGCTCTCCGCCTTCGGCAACGGGGAGGTCTACGTCGAGAAGTACCTGGCCCGCCCCCGCCATGTCGAGATCCAGATCATGGGCGACACCCATGGCCGGGTGATTCACCTGGGCGAACGGGATTGCTCGGTGCAGCGCCGGCACCAGAAACTGATCGAGGAGAGCCCGAGCCCCGCCCTGACCCCCGAGCTGCGCACGCGCATGGGCGACGCCGCGGTGAGCCTCGCCGCGGCGATCCAGTACGTCGGCGCCGGGACCATCGAATTCCTGCTGGACGAGGACGGCAGCTTCTATTTCATGGAAATGAACACCCGGATCCAGGTGGAGCACCCGGTGACCGAGATGGTCACCAGCTTCGACCTGGTCAAGGAACAGATCCGGGTGGCCGCCGGCGAGCCGATCAGCTTCCGGGGCGAGGGAGGCCGGCTCCGGGGCCACGCCATCGAGTGCCGCATCAACGCCGAGGCGCCGTACCGGAACTTCCAGCCGTCGCCGGGGCTGATCACCGCGTACCATCCGCCCGGCGGCCCCGGCGTGCGGCTGGATACCCATGTGTACGCCGGGTACACCGTGCCACCCTACTACGACTCCCTGCTGGCCAAGGTGATCGTCCACGGCAACACCCGGCAGGAGGCCCTCTCCCGGATGGGCCAGGCCCTCGACAGCTTCATCATCGAGGGTGTCACGACCACCATTCCGTTCCTCAGCCGCATCATCCGGCACCCGGAGTTCGTCGCCGGCCAGGTGGATACCAAGTTCCTCGAGCGCCACCCGGAGCTGCTCCGCCCCGAAGCATGAGCCTCGACGTCGTCTTCACCCCCGCCGGCCTCATTCCCGGTGAGGTCCAGGGTCGAGTCGTCTTTGTCATCGACATCCTGCGGATGGGATCGACCATCGCCGCCGCCCTGGCCGCCGGGGCGCGCGCCGTCGTGCCGGTCGCGAGCACCGAGGAGGCGCTCCGGATGCAGCAGACCCTCGGCACCGACGACTCGGTGCTGGCGGGCGAGCGGCATTGCGAGCGGATTCCCGGCTTCCCCCTGGGGAACTCGCCGCGGGAGATGACCGAGGCGGCGGTGAAGGGCCGCACCCTGATCATGACCACCACCAACGGCACCGGCACCCTCCTCGCCGTGGCCAGTGCCAGTCCGGTGTACGTGGCGGCGGCGGTCAACTACACCCTGGTGGCGGAACGCGCCCGGGCCGCCTGGGAGGCCCGGGACCCGATCCTCATCGTCTGCGCCGGGCGGGAGAATCGCTTTGCGCTGGACGACGCCTACATGGCCGGCCGCCTGGTGGAGGGGGCGCTCGGCGGTGGCCGCGGCCGGCAGGGGCTCAACGACGCCGCTCTCGCGGCCCTGGACCTGGTGCGCCGCTACGGCCGCCGCTGGGAACGCCCGCTGCTGGCGAGCGGCGGGGGCCGGGACCTGCTGGCGGTCGGCATGAAGGATGATATCGCCGACGCCGCCCGGCTCGACGCCTATCCCGTGCTGCCGCTCTTCAGCAATCGCCGGGTGACTGCGGTAGTTTCCACGCCATGAGCGAACAGGGCCGCCGCCACCTGAGCGCGATCATCGCGCTCATCCTGGGGAGCTTCCTCGGCCTTACCCTGCTGCCGGTCCACGTCACCGGACCGTTCGGCGAGTGGATCGGCCAGGTGCTCTGGCGCGGGCTCGGCATCGGGGCGCTCGGCTTCCCGCTGCTGGGACTGGGGCTCGCCCTGGCGGGCTTCGACCGGCTCCCCAGCCTCGACATGAAGCGCGCCGCGATCCTGGTCATCGGCCTCGCCCTCATCCTCCCGTTTCTGCTCGGCGTCCTCAGCGGAGTCGAACCCCGCCTCTACGATTCCGGCGCGCTCGCCCCCCGACTGACCGGCGTCATCCCCGGGTTCCTCGCCTTCTACGTGGTGCGCGGTATCGGCGTCGCGGGCGGCGTCCTCCTCGGCCTGCTGCTGCTCTCGGCCCTGACGATTGTCACCATCGCCTGGCATCCGTTCCTGCGCCTGGTCAAGGCGGAGCCCGACGGCGACATCGAGGCGGCGCCGCCGCCGCCGCCGCGGGTCCGGCCCCCTGCGGCCGAGCCGGTGCTGGAGTCGGAGCCCGCGCCTTTCCCGCCGCCGAGCCGCCGAGCCGCCGAGCCGGCGAGCCGGCGCAAGAAGCCGGCGAAGGCGGCGGAACTTCCCCTCGGCGACCCGGCCGATGACGACGTGCTGCCGCCGGTGGAGCTGCTCCAGGCGCCGCCGCCGCAGGAGAAGGACGCCGGGGTGGCCGAGCTCGATCGCCTGGGCCAGGTGCTGCTCGAGACCCTCAAGACCTTCAAGGTGGAGGGAAGCCTCGGCGGGCGGACCACCGGTCCGGTCGTCACCCAGTTCGAGGTGGTGCCGGCCCCGGGGGTGAAGGCCGGGCGCATCGCCGCGCTGGCGGACGACATGGCCATCACGATGCGGGCCCAGTCCATCCGGGTGGCGCCGATTCCCGGCAAGGGCGCCGTCGGGGTCGAGATCCCCAACCCGACCAAGCGGATGGTCACCCTGCGGGAGCTGCTCGAGGCGGGGGAATGGGACGAGAGCCGCGCGGCGCTGCCGATCGCGCTGGGCCGCGACCTCGAGGGGAAGGCCGTCGTCGCCGACCTGGCCAAGATGCCGCACCTGCTCATCGCCGGCGCCACCGGCTCGGGCAAGTCGGTGGCGATCAACACCATCATCACCAGCCTGGTGTACCGCTATACCCCCAAGCAGCTCCGGTTCCTCATGGTGGATCCGAAGATGGTCGAGCTGTCCATGTACAACGCGCTGCCGCACCTCCGGCACAAGGTGATCACCAACAACAACGACGCCGCCGCCCTCCTCAAGTGGGCCGAGGTGGAAATGCAGCGGCGCTACGAGCTGCTGCATGCCAATGGCGCGCGCAACCTGGCGGATTTCAATCGCAAGGCGGAGGAAGGGAAGCCGCTGCGCAACCCGCCCCGGCCGCAGCCCACGCTGAGCAGCATCAGCGCGGAAGGGGAGACCACGCCGCCCGAGGCGCCGGACGACGGCGTGTACCGGGAAGGGCCGCTGCCGCTCATCGTGATGATCGTGGACGAGCTGGCCGACCTCATGATGACGGTCCAGGGAGAAATCGAGCCGCCGCTGGCCCGGCTGGCGCAGAAGGCCCGCGCCATCGGCATTCACCTGATACTCGCCACCCAGCGACCCAGCGTGAACGTGCTGACGGGGCTCATCAAGGCCAACTTCCCCAGCCGGATCGCGTTCCGGGTGGCATCGAAGGTGGACAGCCGCACCATCCTCGACCAGAACGGGGCGGAGGCGCTGCTCGGCAACGGCGACATGCTCTTCCTCCCGCCGGGGAAGAGCGAGCCGCAGCGGATCCAGGGGGCCTACATCGCCACCGAAGAGACCGAGCGGCTGATGGACTGGTTCGACGCGCGCCGCGCGGCGCGGGTGGCCGCCGCCGGCGGAGTGGACCCGGCGGCGCAGCGGGAGCAGGACATCCTGGCGCTGGTGCGGGCCATGGAGGCGGCGGAGGACGGCGGCGGATCTGCCACGTTCGATGGCGAGCGCGACCCGCTCTTCCGGGACGCGGCCGAGCTCTGCGTCCAGAACCAGGGCGGGTCCACCAGCCTGCTGCAGCGGAGGCTCTCGATTGGCTACGGCCGGGCGGCGCGGATCATCGACCAGCTTCACATGGCGGGAATCCTGGGGCCCAGCACCCCTGGCTCCAGCAAGCCGCGCGAGGTGCTGATTGGGATTGATCAGATCGACGAGTACTGCCAGTAGGGGGCGATCAGGCGATTGGGCGATTATCCTGCCGTCCTGCCGTCCTGCCGTCCTGCCGTCCTGCCCTCCTGCCCTCCTGCCGCCCTACCGCCCTACCGCGACCTTTTCCTGCACCACTCCCATGAAGGCCTCCACCACGGGCCGCCCCCGGTCCTTGCGCCACGCCGCCGCGATCCGGGTCTCGGCGGCGGCGCTGGGAATGGCGCGATAGCGCACCCCCCGCCAGCCGAGTTTCTCCACCGAGGCCGGCAGGATCGATACGCCGATCCCCGCTTCAACCAGGCTCACACTGGTATAGAGCTCCCGGCTCTCCTCCACCACGCGCGGCGTGAAGCCGGCCGCGCGGCAGAGGGCCATGACCTGGGCGTGGAGCCCCGGGGCCAGCTCCGCGGGAAAGAGCACGAACGGTTCGTCGGCGAGATGCCGGACCGAGATCGTGGCGCGGGAGGCCAGCGGATGCCCCTTGGGTACGGCGATCCGGAGCGGCTCCCGCATGACGGTGACGATTTCCAGTTCGGGGTCGGGTTCCGGCTCGCGGACGAACCCGATGTCGATCTCCCCCGCCTTGATCCCCGCCAGCTGGGGGCCGGTGGGCATCTCCCGGAGGTCGAGGTGGACGCCGGGGAAGCGGTCCCGGAAGGCGCGGATGATCTCCGGCAGCGCCAGGAACATCACCGTGGCGGCGAAGGCCACCCGGAGCTCCCCCTGCTCCCCGCGCCCCGCCCGGCGGGCCGCGAGCAGCGCCGCCTCGGCGCCGGCGAGCAGCCGCCGGGCGTCGGGGAGCAGGGCGCTCCCGGCGTCGGTGAGCTGCACCCGGCGGCTGGTCCGTTCAAACAGCCGGGTGCCGATGACCTGCTCCAGGCGCTGGATCTGCTGGGAGAGGGGAGGCTGGGCCATGCCCAGGCGCTGGGCGGCGCGGCCGAAGTGGAGCTCCTCGGCGACGGCGACGAAGTAGCGCAGGTGGCGGAGTTCGAGCGGTTCAAGCATATGTAATCGCTATTGATAAATCACCATTACAATATTGGACATATCGGTGCCCCGGCGCTAGGTTGGCTCCCAGTACGCCCTCACGCGCCCTTTTCGGAGCCGCCGCCATGGCCACCCAGGTCCTCTCCAGCTCGGTCACCCCGGTCGCCGATCCCTTCCCCATCAACGGCACCGACTACATCGAGTTCTACGTCGGCAACGCCAAGCAGGCGAGCCTCTACTACCGCGCCGCCTTCGGCTTCCAGCTGGCCGGCTACCGCGGCCCCGAGACCGGGGTCCGGGACCGCGCCAGCTACCTCCTGGTCCAGGACAAGGTCCGCTTCGTCCTCACCTCGGCCCTGCATCCCGACAGCCCGATCGCGGAGCATCATCGGCAGCACGGCGACGGGGTGCGGGATCTCGCCCTGTGGGTGGATGACTGCCGTGCCTCCTTCGCGTATGCCATGGCGCACGGCGCCGTCGCGGTGCAGGAGCCCACGGTGCTGAGCGACGACCAGGGCGAGGTGGTCCTCGCCGCCATCCGCACCTACGGCGACACCGTCCACAGCCTGGTCGAGCGGCGCAACTACCGCGGCCTCTTTCTCCCCGGCTTCCGCCCCGCCGCCTCGCGCTTCGCCCCGGCGCCGGTCGGCCTGAAGTACGTGGACCACTGCGTGGGCAACGTCGAGCTGGGCAAGATGAACGAGTGGGTGGGGTTCTACGAGCGGGTGATGGGCTTCAAGAACCTGATTTCCTTCGATGACAAGGACATCTCCACCGAGTACAGCTCCCTCATGTCCAAGGTCGTCGCCAGCGGCAACGAGCGGATCAAGTTCCCCATCAACGAGCCGGCCGCGGGCAAGAAGAAGTCCCAGATCGAGGAGTACCTCGAGTTCTACCATGGCCCCGGCGTGCAGCACATCGCCATCGCCACCGACAACATCATCGCCACGGTGGGCGCGCTGCAGACCCGCGGGGTGGAGTTCCTCACCGTTCCCGGCTCCTATTACGACGAGCTGCTGGACCGGGTGGGGACGATCGACGAGGACCTCGCCCCGCTCCGCGACCTGGGCATCCTGGTGGACCGGGACGACGAGGGCTACCTGCTGCAGATCTTCACCAAGCCGGTGCAGGACCGTCCCACGGTGTTCTACGAGATCATCCAGCGGAAGGGCGCCCGCAGCTTCGGCAAGGGGAACTTCAAGGCGCTCTTCGAGTCCATCGAGCGGGAGCAGGCGCTCCGGGGGAACCTCTGATGCCGGTGTATCACCTGATGGGGGAGGTCCCGCGCAAGCGGCACACCGTCTTCCGGCGGCCGGACGGCGGGCTCTATGCCGAGGAGCTGATGGGCCACGAAGGGTTCACCGGCAACAGCGCGCTGCTGTACCACACCCACCCCCCGACCACGATCAAGTCGGCCCGCAAGCTGCGCGACATCGTCTGGCAGGCGGACGACGCCACCAGCCTGCGGCACCGGCACTTCCTGACCAACCGGGCGCGGACGGGGGGCAGTCCCACGCTGGACCGGACGCCGCTCCTGTTCAACGGCGACATCGGCATGCTGTACGTGGCGCCGGACGAGAACGACGCCCACTTCTACCGGAACTCGCAGGCCGACGAGTGCGTGTACGTGGTGGAAGGGCAGGGCACCCTGGAGACGGTCTTCGGCGACCTGCCGTTCAGGCCCGGCGACTACTGCGTGGTGCACCGGAACATCCTGCACCGCTGGCGGCTGGACCTGGCCGCCGGCCCGGTCAAGTTCGTGGTGTTCGAGAGCCGCGGGCATATCCGCTTTCCCAAGCGCTACCGCAACGAGTTCGGCCAGCTGCTCGAGGGGGCCCCCTTCTGCGAGCGGGACATCCGCCGCCCGACGGAGCTCCGCCCGCATGACGAAAAGGGCGACTTCCCGCTGCTGGTCAAGCAGTACGACGCGATCAACGAGCTGGTGCTGGACCACCACCCCTTCGACGTGGTGGGCTGGGACGGCTACTTCTATCCGTGGATCTTCAACATTCACGACTTCGAGCCGATCGTGGGCCGGATCCACCAGCCGCCCCCGGTGCACCAGACCTTCCAGGGCGACGGCTTCGTGATCTGCTCCTTCTGTCCCCGGCCCTACGACTTCGACCCCAACGCGGTGCCGGCACCGTACAACCACTCCAACGTGGATTCCGACGAGGTGCTGTTCTACGCTTCCAGCGAATTCATGAGCCGGAAGGGGATCGAGTACGGGTCCGTGACCCACCACCCCGACGGACTGCCGCACGGGCCGCACCCCGGTCGGGCCGAGGCCTCGATCGGCGCCAAGGCCACCAACGAGCTGGCCGTGATGATGGATTCGTTCCGCCCCCTCAAGGTGGCCCGGCCGGCGCTGGCCTTCGAGGACGAGCACTACCACAAGAGCTGGCTCGACAGCCAGCACGCCCAGTTCAACCCGCCGACGACGTGACGCAAGCCGAGGGACCGGTCTGGCAACCCGCGCCCGACCGGGTGGCCCGGGCCAACCTCACCCGCTTCACGGCCCGGTACCTCCCGGGCGCCGACTACGCCGGCCTGTGGCGCTGGTCGGTGGACGCGCCGGAGGCCTTCTGGCCGGCGGTCTGGGAATTCACCGGTGTGGTGGCCGCGCCGCGCCCCGGCGGCCCGCCGTGGGACCGGGTCCTCGCGGGAAGCGGGCGCATGCAGCCGCCGGGAAGCCCGGGAGGGCCGCGCTGGTTCGAGGGGGCCCGGCTCAACTTTGCCGAGAACCTCCTGCGCCATGCGGACAATCGCGAGGCGCTGGTCTTCTGGAACGAGCTGGGCCGCCAACACGCCCTCACCCACGCCGAGCTGCGCCGCGAGGTGACCCGATGCGCGCGGGCGCTCGAGGCCAGCGGGGTGCGCCCCGGGGACCGCGTGGCCGGCTACCTCCCCAACCTTCCCGAAACCGTCATCGCCATGCTCGCCAGCGCGAGCCTCGGCGCCACCTGGTCCAGCTGCTCTCCCGATTTCGGCGAGCGCGCCGTGCTGGACCGCTTCGGGCAGATCCGGCCCCGGGTGCTCTTCGTCGCGGACGGGTACCGCTATGCCGGGAAAGTGATCGACCTCTCGGAGCGGGTGGCGCGGATCGCGGCGGCGCTGCCGGAGACGGAGACGGTCGTGGTGGTGCCCTACCTCGGCGGCTCGGCGGCCCGGCGGCTGGAGGAGTGGCTCCCCGAGGTGGCGCGGGCCACCACCCTGGACGCGTGGCTTGGCAGCGCCGAGTCGCCGAGCCGCCGAGCCGACGAGGCATTTCCCCGGTTCCCCTTCGACCATCCGCTGTACATCGTCTACTCCAGCGGCACCACCGGCCTTCCCAAGTGCATCGTGCATGGCGCCGGCGGAACGCTGCTGCAGCACCTCAAGGAGCTGGTGCTCCACACCGACCTCACCCGCGAGGACCGGATCTTCTACTTCACCACCTGCGGCTGGATGATGTGGAACTGGCTGGTCAGCAGCCTGGCGGTCGGGGCCACGGTGGTGCTCTACGACGGCGCCCCGCTCGCGCCGGAGCCCGACAGCCTCTGGCGCATGGCGGCCGCGGAACGGGTGACCGTCTTCGGCACCAGCGCCAAGTACCTCGCCCTGTGCGAGAAGGAAGGGCTGGCTCCGGGGCGGACCCACGACCTCGCCCCGCTCCGCGCCATCCTGTCCACCGGCAGCCCGCTCGCGGTGCACAGCTATGACTACGTGTACGGCAGCATCAAGGCCGACGTGCACCTGGCGAGCATCAGCGGTGGCACCGACCTGATTTCCTGCTTCGCGCTCGGGAACCCCACCGCGCCGGTCTGGCGGGGCGAGCTGCAGTGCCGCGGCCTGGGCATGGCCGTGGACGTCTGGAGTCCGGAGGGAAGAAGCCTCGAGGGCGGCGCCGGCGAGCTGGTCTGCACCCGGCCCTTCCCCAGCATGCCGGTCGCCTTCTGGGACGATCCGGGGGATGCCCGGTACCGCGCGGCGTATTTCGAGCATTTCCCCGGCGTCTGGCGCCATGGCGACTGGGCCGAGCGGACGGTGCACGACGGGCTCATCATCTATGGCCGGAGCGATGCCACGCTGAATCCGGGCGGGGTGCGGATCGGGACCGCCGAGATCTACCGCCAGGTGGAACGGCTGCCGGAGGTGCTGGAGAGCCTGGTCGTGGCCCAGGACTGGGAAGACGACGTGCGGGTGGTGCTGTTCGTCCGGTTGCGGGAAGGGCTGGTGCTGGATGAGCCACTCCGCGAGCGGCTGCGCCGGGAAATCCGCGCCAGCACCAGCCCGCACCACGTGCCCCGGAAGATCATTCAGGTGAACGACCTCCCCCGGACCCTGAATGGCAAGCTGTCCGAACTGGCCGTGCGCGCGGTGATTCATCGGCGCGCCATCGGCAACACCGACGCACTGGCCAATCCCCAGGCGCTCGAGCTGTTTCGCAACCTCGCGGAGCTGACGACATGACCTCGCCGATCGGGACCCCCTCCCACCGCCTCGCGGGCGCCGCCGTCCCCGAGTCGGTCGTCGCCCTGCTGGACACCCTGATCGACTACGCCGGCCTCTTCCCACCCGCGGGACTCGGCATGGTGGAGACGGTGCGGAACTACGCCGCCTACCAGCGCGGGCCCGACGCCTGGGCGCTGGCGCGATTGGTGGTTCCGGTGGCCCGGCTGCAGGAGTTCGAGGCCGCCCTCGCCGCCCTGCCCGAGGCCGAGCGGCTGGGGGCCCGCTTTCCCATCACCGCGCTGCTCGGCTCCGATCCGATGGCCGACCTGGGCGCCGTCTGCACCTTCAACGAGCGGCACGAGCACGGGGGGCCGGCGATCCTGTCGCTGGAGGCGCGGGCCGGCAGCGGCGAGCAGATCGCGCGGCTCCGGGCGGTGGTGCCGGAGGAATACGACCTCTTCTGCGAGCTGCCCCTCGCGGGCGACCTGACCACCCTGGTGTGCCAGGTCCGGGCGGCGGGCGCGAGCGCCAAGGTGCGCACCGGCGGCCTGAACCCGGCGGAGATCCCGGCGCCGGAGGCGGTGCTGGCATTCCTGAGCGCCTGCGCCACGGAGGGGGTCCCGTTCAAGGCCACGGCGGGCCTGCACCACGCCCTCCGGGGCGACCAGCCGCTCAGCTACGCGGCCGACGCTCCCCGCGGCACGATGCACGGGTACTGCAACCTACTGCTCGCGGCCACGGTCCTCTGGCACGAGCGGCCCACGGAGGAAGCCCTCGCGCTGCTGAGCCTCACCCGCGACCAGCCGATGCTGGCCACCGACGAGCGGATCGTCTGGGGCGGCATCGCGGTGAGCCGGGAGGAGATCAGCATGGCGCGGGCCGAGTTCGCCCAGGCGATCGGGGCCTGCTCCTTCACGGAGCCGCTCGAGGAAGCGCCCCGGGCATGAGTGGTCCGCTGCTCGACGCCACCCACGACCCGGCCCGCCGGAGCTTCGTGCCGCGCGCCAATCACTCCGGCGCCGACTTTCCGGTGCAGAACCTGCCGCTGGGCGTGTTCCGCGCCTCGTCCCAGGACCGGCCGCGGATCGGCGTCGCTATCGGGGACCGGGTCCTGGATCTCGGCGGCGCGGTGGAGTCGGGGCTGCTGGAGCTGCCGGCGCGGCTGGCGACAGCCTGCCACGGCGCCACGCTCAACGGGCTCATGGCGGAACCGGCCGAACGGCGGCATGAGCTCCGGGTGGCGCTCTCGGAGGCGCTGCGCGAGGGGAGCCGGTTCTCCCAGGACCGGACCCTGCAGGAGAAGCTGCTCCGGGCCCAGTCCGAGGTCCAGCTGCTGCTCCCGGCGGCGGTCGGGGATTACACCGACTTCTACGCCTCCGTCTTCCACGCCGGCAACGTGGGCTCGATGTTCCGGCCGGACAATCCGCTGCTCCCCAACTACAAGTGGGTGCCGATCGGCTATCACGGCCGGGCGTCCTCGGTGGTGGTCAGCGGGACCCCCGTGCGGCGCCCGGCGGGCCAGTCCAAGGCGCCCGACGCGCCGGCGCCGGCGTTCGGCCCCTCCCGGATGCTGGACTACGAGCTGGAGATCGGCGCCTGGGTCGCGGGAGAGAATCCCCTCGGGACCCCGGTGCCGCTGGCGGAAGCGGAACAGCGGATCTTCGGGGTGTGCCTGCTGAACGACTGGTCCGCCCGTGACCTGCAGGCGTGGGAGTACCAGCCGCTTGGGCCGTTCCTGGCGAAGAACTTCGTCACCTCCGTCTCTCCCTGGGTGGTGACCCTCGAGGCGCTGGCACCGTTCCGGGTGCCGGCGTTCGCACGGCCCTCCGGCGATCCCGCCCCGCTCGACTACCTCGCCACCCCGGCCAACGAAGCCTTCGGGGGGATCGGGATCACCCTCGAGGTGAGCCTGCAGACGGCGCGGATGCGGGAGCAGGGCGTGCCGCCCGCGCGGCTCAGCCGGAGCGACTTCCGGCAGATGTACTGGACCCTGGCCCAGCTGCTGACCCATCACGCCAGCAACGGCTGCAACCTGCGGCCCGGCGATCTCCTGGGCAGCGGCACCGTGTCGGGGCCCACCCGGGAGGAACGGGGCTGCCTGCTGGAGCTGTCGTGGCGGGGCCGGGAGCCGCTGGCCCTGCCGGGAGGCGAGACCCGCACCTTCCTCGAGGATGGGGACGAAGTGGTGCTCGCCGGGTACTGCGAGCGGGATGGAGCGGTCCGGATCGGCCTCGGCGAGTGCCGCGGCCTGGTCCGTGCAGGTTGAGCGGTGACGCGCCGCGTTCTCTTCAAGGAGCACCGATGACTACCGACCTCGCCCTCGAGGGCATCGCCCCCGGGCTCACCACCACCCGGGCGCCGTTCATCGAGCATGCCCAGGCCAGCGGGCAGCTCTACATCGGGCAGCCGTACGAGCTGTACAGCGAGGAGAACCACCGCACCTGGAGCCGGCTGCTGGAGCGGATGCGGCCGCGCTGGGAGCGGTACGCCAACCCCCGCTTCCTCGAGGGGGTCGCCACCCTCCGTCTCGACCCCCAGCGGGTGCCGCGGTGCGAGGACATCAATCGCTTCCTCGAGCCCCGGACCGGCTTCAGCGCCAAGCCGGTGAGCGGCTACGTGCCGGCGTACCTCTTCTTCGACTGCCTCAAGCGGCGCGAATTCCCCACCACGATCACCGTGCGGGACGGCGCCAGTCTCGACTACCTGCCCGAGCCCGACATCTTCCACGACATCGCGGGCCATGTGCCGATGCACACCGACCGCGCCTTCGCCGACGCGCTGGTGCGGTTCGGGCAGTTCGCCGAGCGGGCCGCGCGCCGCGCCGGCGAGATCACGGACGAGGCCGAGCGGATCCGGGTGCTGACCAGCAACGTGAAGGGGCTGGCGCGCTTCTTCTGGTTCACTGTGGAATTCGGCCTGATGCGGGAAAGCCCCGGGGTGCCGATCGGGCCGGGCCACGTCCGCGCCTACGGCAGCGGGCTGCTGTCGAGCTACGGAGAACTGGAGCACAGCGTCGAGTCGCCCCAGGTGCAGCGGGTCCCGGCCCAGACCGAGTGGATCCTCAACCAGTATTTCGAGATCCATCACTACCAGCCGCTGCTGTTCGTGATCGAGGACTTCGAGCACCTGTTCTACCTGGTGCATGACCTCGAGCGCCGGCTGGACGCGGGGCTGCTCGACAACCTGCAGCCGGGGGAACCGGACGTGAACGAGGTGGACCTCAAGAGCTTCCTCGACGCCGCACGGTAGGGACGCGGCACGGGGAGGCGTCCCCGCCGCGCGTTCCCGCGCCCCGGCTCGCAGCATCCGGTACCCCGCCCGCGCGGCATCGGGCCCCATACTCGGGCCCGATGCCGCGCGCCCTTTCTTCCCCCCCGCTCCGCGATCCGCGCCACCAGCTGGGGCTGGCCGGGGAGGAGGCTGCCATCCGCTGGTTCCAGCGGCGGGGGTGGACCCTCGAAGCGCACCGCTTCCGGCTGGGGCACAACGACCTCGACCTGGTCATCCGGAAGGGGGGCCTGGTGGCCTTCGTCGAAGTGAAGACGCGGGGCGGGACCGGGTTCGGTGCGGGGCGGGAGGCCATCGGGTGGCGCAAGCGGCGCTCGCTGGCCCGGGTGGCGGAGGTGTGGCGGCTCCGGCACGGGCGGCCGGAGGACACCTACCGCTTCGACGTGGTGGAGGTCCGTCAGGTCCACGGAGGGCGGGCGCTGGTGACCCACCTGGAGGATGCGTGGCGGCTCTGAATTCCGCTGTGAAGCAAATTGCGCCACAAATTCACTATTGCTTCGGATGATGTTCGGTAATAGATTCGTCTGCGTCTGCAGGTGGCGCAAATACACCCACAAAAATACTACGGAGTACCCAAATGGCTGCCGAAGAGACCAAGCTCGACGCCGAGCGTCGCAAGGCCCTGAACCTGGCGATCTCCCAGATCGAGAAGCAGCTGGGGAAGGGCTCCATCATGCGGATGGGCTCGGAGAGCCCGCGGGTGAAGGTGGCCGCGATCTCCACCGGCGCGATCAACCTCGACGCCGCGATCGGGATCGGCGGGGTACCGCGGGGGCGGATCACCGAGATCTACGGCCCGGAGTCCTCCGGCAAGACGACGCTCTGCCTGCACCTGGTGGCCAACGTGCAGAAGTCGGGGGGCGTGGCAGCCTTCGTGGACGCGGAGCACGCCCTGGACGTGGAGTACGCCCGCCGGCTGGGGGTGGACATCGAGAACCTGCTGGTGTCGCAGCCGGATACCGGGGAGCAGGCGCTGGAGATCGTGGAGATCCTGGTGCGCTCGGGCGCGGTGGACCTGATCGTGATCGACTCCGTGGCGGCGCTGGTGCCCAAGGCGGAGATCGAGGGAGAGATGGGAGACAGTCACATGGGGCTGCAGGCCCGGCTCATGAGCCAGGCGCTGCGGAAGCTGGCCGGGGGAATCAACCGCTCCCACACCGCGGTGGTGTTCATCAACCAGCTGCGGGAGAAGATCGGCGTCATGTTCGGCAACCCGGAGACCACCACCGGCGGCAAGGCGCTCAAGTTCTACGCCTCGCTCCGGCTGGACATCCGCCGGGTGGGGCCGGTCAAGGAACGCGAGGCCGTGATCGGCAACCATGTGCGGGTGAAGGTGGTGAAGAACAAGGTGGCGCCGCCGTTCAAGCAGGCGGAGTTCGACATCATGTTCGACGAGGGGATCAGCCACGTCTCCCTGGTGGTGGACATCGCCGCGGAGGCGAACATCATCCAGAAGTCGGGGGCCTGGTATTCCTACGGCGACCAGCGCATCGGCCAGGGGCGGGAGAACGCCAAGCTGTTCCTCAAGGACAACGTGGCGCTCCTCACCGAGATCGAGGCCAAGGTGAAGGACTTCCTCGGCATGAAGGCCGGCGCGGTCGTCGGCGTGACCGCCGACGACGAGGAATAGGCTTGGCCCCCATGCCCCGGATCACGGCCCTCGAGCCGGACCCGCGCCGCCCCGGCGCGCTCCGGCTGGTGGTGGATGGCAAGGTGTTCTGCACCGTGCATGAGGACGCCCCGGTACGGGGTCTGGCCGTGGGCGCGGAGTGGGACCAGCCGCGCCAGGCGGACGCGGGGCAGGCGGCGGACGAGGAGGGGGCCTGGCGGGCCGCCCTCCGGTCGCTGGAGCGACGCAACTTCGCGGTGGCGGAGCTGCGCCGCCGGCTGCAGCAGAAGGGCCACCCGCCGGCGGCGGTGGACTATGCCATCGGCCGGGCGCAGGCGGCCGGCCTGGTGGACGATGCCGCCTTCGCCCGTCGCTTCGTCGAGTCCCGCTCGGCGAGGGGGCGGGGGCCCGCCCGGCTGCGGCGGGATCTGCAGGCGCTGGGCGTGGACCGGCGCCATATCGAGGCCGCCCTCGCGGCCCAGTGGGAGACCCAGGACGACGCCCTCCCGATTGCCCGCGAGCTGGCGGCGCGGCGCCTGCGGCAGCTGGCGGGGGTCCCGTCGGACGTCCGCCGCCGGCGGGTGCTGGCCTACCTGGCGCGGCGGGGCTTCAGCGGCTCCCGGGTGAGCGAGCTCGTCACCCAGCTGATGCGCGCTAAGTCCTGACGTGGTTTGGCCCTCGGCGCGGTCGGCCGGTATATTCCCCGGTCTATGAAAGCCGCCCAGATCCGCCGCCTCTTCCTCGACTACTTCGTCCGCCAGGGGCACCGCGAGGTGCCTTCTTCATCCCTGCTTCCGGCCGACGATCCGACGCTGCTCTTCACCAATGCCGGCATGAACCAGTTCAAGGGCCTCTTCCTGGGGATGGAGCGGCGGGACTACGTCCGTGCCACCACCTGCCAGAAGTGCGTCCGGGCCGGCGGCAAGCACAACGACCTCGAACAGGTTGGCCACACCACCCGGCATCACACCTTCTTCGAGATGCTGGGGAACTTCTCCTTCGGCGATTACTTCAAGCGGGACGCCATCCGGTTCGCCTGGGAGTTTGTCACCTCGAAGCAGTACCTCGGGATTGACCCGGGGCGGCTCCGGGTCACGGTGCATCACACCGATGGGGAGGCGCGCGGGCTGTGGCGCGAGGTCGCCGGGCTGCCCGACCACCGCATCTACGGCCTGGGCGACAAGGACAACTTCTGGCAGATGGGGGACACGGGGCCGTGTGGCCCCTGTTCCGAGATCTACGTGGATCTGCGGCGGTCCGACGGCCCGGCGGCCCCGCGGCCCGAGGACGAGATCATTCCCCAGGCGGCGTTCGAGGAACTGGCCGAGTCGGGGCAGATGCTCGAGATCTGGAACCTGGTGTTCATGCAGTTCGACCGCTCCGCGGATGGGACGCTGACGCCCCTGCCCAAGCCGTCGGTGGACACCGGCGCCGGGCTGGAGCGGATCGCGAGCGTCCTCCAGGGGGAGGACTCCAACTTCCACACCGACCTCTTCATGCCCCTGCTCACGCGGGTGGCGGAACTGGTGGGGAGGCCGTACGACCGGGGGCCGGCGGGGGGCTCGTTCCGGGTGCTCGCGGACCATGCCCGCGCGGTCACCTTCCTGCTCACCGACGGGGTGTACCCCAGCAATGAGGGGCGGGGGTACGTGCTGCGCCGGATCCTGCGGCGGGCGGTGCGGCACGCCTGGCTGTTGGGGCGGAAGGAGCCGACGCTGGCGCCGCTTACCGAGGTGGTGGTACGGGAGATGGGCGCGGCCTATCCCGAGGTCCGCGCCAAGGCGGGGTACGTGGCTGACGTCACCCGGCAGGAGGAGGAGCGCTTCCTCGAGACGATCGAGGGGGGGCTCCGCCGGCTGGAGGAGATCTTCGCCACCGGGGCCACGGCCATCACCGGGGCCGAGGCATTCAAGTTGTACGACACCTTCGGCTTTCCGATCGACCTGACCGAGATCATTGCCGGGGAGCGGGGGCTGCGGGTGGACCTGCCGGGGTTCGAAGTGGCGCTGGCGGAGCAGCGGGAGCGCTCGCGGGCGGAACGGATTCGTGGGAAGGGCGGCGCCGCGGTGACCGTGGGTCTCTCCGGGGCGGGGACCGTGAGTGAGTGGACGGTACTTGATAGCAAGGCGTCGCGTTTTATCGGGTACGCGGAGACCGA
Source organism: Gemmatimonadota bacterium (assembly GCA_033763675.1). GTDB lineage: Bacteria > Gemmatimonadota > Gemmatimonadetes > Gemmatimonadales > GWC2-71-9 > JADJOM01. The sequence continues at coordinate 3,094 of JANRJZ010000307.1, read as the reverse complement.
GGCCACTGAGACCCGAGTCAACGCGTGGAGGAGCGAGGGTAGCCACGTCGAATTGATCCTCGCCGACAACCCCTTCTACGCCGAAGCCGGCGGCCAGATCAGCGACACCGGCACTGTCCTCGGCGACGGCTGGGCGCTTCAGGTCGAGGCGGTCCGCAAGGGCCCCAGCGGCCACATTCTCTCCGGCACCCTCCAGGGAGAGTTTGCCCCGGGCGCCGTCAAGGCGGTCGTGGACCGCGCCCGGCGCCGCGACATCGAGCGCAATCACAGCGCCACGCACCTGCTGCACTGGGCCCTGCGCAAGCACCTCGGCACCCATGTCCGGCAGCAGGGCTCGCTGGTGGAGCCGGGGCGGCTCCGCTTCGACTTCTCGCATCACGGCCCCATCGAGCCCGCCCTCGCCGACGCCATCGAGCGCGAGGTCTACGACCAGGTCCTGGAGAACTTCGTCGTCACCACCGACGAAATGCCCTATCCCGAGGCCCTCAAGCTCGGCGCCATGGCCTTCTTCTCCGAGAAGTACGGCGACCGGGTCCGCGTGGTGCGAATGGGACCGTCCATCGAACTCTGCGGCGGCACCCACGTGCGCAGCACCGGGCAGCTGGGGCTCTTCCGCCTGGCGGGGCAGGGCGGCGTCGCCGCCGGGGTGCGCCGGGTGGAGGCCATCACCGGCCCCGAGGCCTACCAGCGTGTGACCCGCGAGGAGGCGCTGCTCGAGCAGGTGGCCGAGCAACTCAAGGCCCACCCCGACCAGGTGCTGCGGAAGCTGGAGCAGGTGCGACAGGAACGGGAAAAGCTGGAGGCACGCCTGGCGCAGCTCCTCAAGTCCGGCCCCGCGCCCGCCGCGGAGGGGGAGAACATCGACGTAAACGGGGTCCGACTCACCCTGGCCGAGACCGCCAGCGAGGACCGGGACGAGGTGGCCGGGATCGCCGACCGGTTCCGCGAGGGAAAGAAGGGTACGGTGCTGGTGCTCTTCTCCTCTGCGGGGCGGGGTGCGGTGCACGTGGCGCTCACCGACGACCTGGTCAAGGCCGGCCGCAAGGCCGGAGACCTGGTCAACCGGATCGCGGCGGTGAGCGGCGGCAAGGGGGGCGGGCGTCCCGGCTTCGCCTCCGCCGGGGCCGGGGATCCCGCCCGCCTCGGCGCGGCGCGGGAGGCCACACCCGCGCTGGTCGCGGCCTGGCTCGGCGCATGACCGCTCCCCGCGCACACGAGGCGCGCCGTGCCTGGCTCGACGCGCGCACCGCCGGTGGCCCGCCGGTGCTCCGGGACCGGGTGCTGGAACATGCCGCCATGATCGAAGAGGGCGGCACCGCCGCGGAGCAGGTGGCGCTGGCGGCGGAGCGGGTGCTGGCGATCGTCGAGGAGCACCCCGGGGACCGGGGGATCGCGCTGGACCTGCTCGCCGCCGACGCCCTCATCACGCTGGCGCTGCTGGCCCAGGCGGAAGCCGACCCGGAGCGGCTCGGCGCCTTCACGGAGGGGCTGCTCGCGGCCGAGCGCATCGTCTGAGTGATTGACCTCCACAGTCACCTCCTGCCGGGAGTGGACGACGGCTCCAAGACGGTGGAGCAGTCGGTCACGGTGCTGCGTGGGATGGCGCAGCAGGGTATCCGCGCCGTCGCGCTCACGCCGCACCTGCTGGCGAGCCAGGCGGCGCAGGGGGCCCCGCCGCTGCATGACCGCGCGTTTGCCGCGCTCCGCGCCGCGGCGCCGGCGGAGGTGTCGTTGCATCGTGGGGCGGAAGTGATGCTGGACCGTCCGCTGGGCCCGGGCATCGCCGACGAGCGCCGGGTCACGCTGAATGGCAGCCGCTACATCCTGGTGGAGTTTCCCCGCCTGGTGGCGGCGCAGACGGTGGAGCACGCGCTGGCGCTGGTAGTGGCGATCGGCCTGGTGCCGGTCCTCGCGCACCCGGAGCGGTACAAGTGCTGTCACATCGAGTCGGCCCGGCGCTGGAAGACCCTCGGCTCGCTGCTGCAGGTGGACGGCCCGACCCTCCTCTCCCCCCGGCCCCGGGGCGACCGGGCCCGGGAGCTGGTGGCCGAAGGGCTGGCCGATATCGTCGCCGCGGACAACCACGGAGACCAGCGCTCGCTCCGTGGCGCGTGGGATGAGCTGGTGGCGCACGAGGGCCGGGTGCAGGCGGAGTTGCTCCTGGTCAAGAACCCGCGCGCCATCCTCGAGGACCACCTGACCGAAATGGTCCCGCCGCTCACCTGGCGCTTTTCGATCGCCGACCGGCTGCGGGCGCTGCTGGGGCGGACACACGGAGAGGACCGGCCATGATCTCGCTCAGCGGACGGACCGCGCTCGTTACCGGCGCCTCACGGGGCATCGGCCGCGCCACGGCGCTGCTGCTGGCCGAGGCCGGGGCGGACGTGGCCCTCACCTGCCACAGCCGGCGGGACGACGCGGAGGCGGTGGCAGCCGAGATCCGGCGGCTGGGGCGACGGGCGTGGGTGGAGGCCGGCGACCACGGCGACCCCACGGAGGTGGAGCGGATCTTCGCGGCCGTGGCCGCGGAGCTCGGGCCGCTCGACATCTTCGTGGGCAACGCCGGGATCTGGCCGCCGGAAGACATCCCGGTGGAGGAGATGCCGGACGCCCGCTGGGTCGGCACCATGCGCGCCAACCTGGACGCCATCTTCTACACTACCCGCGCCGCGCTCAGGCGGATGCGCTCCCCCGGACGGGTGGTGCTGGTGGGGAGCACGGCGGGCCAGCGGGGAGAGGCGCACCACGCCGACTACGCCGCCACCAAGGGGGCGATGATGGCCTTCGTGAAGTCGGTCTGCGTCGAGTGCGCGCCCGGCGTCACCGTCAAGTGCGTCGCGCCGGGGTGGGTGAACACCGAGATGTGCCGCGAAGCCTTCGCGGAAGGCGGCCGGGAGCGGATCGAGGCCGGCATTCCGCTCGGCCGCGTCGCCGCGCCGGAGGATGTCGCCGGCCCCATCCTGTTCCTCTGCAGCGACCTCGCCCGGCACGTCACGGGAGAGGTCCTGAACGTGAATGGCGGGAGCGTGTTGTGCGGGTGAGGGGCGATTGGGCGATTGGACGATTGGGCGATTGGTGCTGGGTAGCCAGAGCA
>JANRJZ010000306.1:0-2150 GCA_033763675.1 Gemmatimonadota bacterium | reverse complement strand
GGTCACCTGGATGTGACCGGCGGGGTCGGGACAGATCCACACGTCGGTCCAGGCCGGCGGGATGGCCAGCGAGAGGATCCGCCGCCGCTCGGCACGATCGGTGATCAGCGCACCCTCGGGGGAGTAGAAGGACCAGCCCCGGCCGACCCGTCGGCGGGAGATGCCCCGGAAGGCGTCGGTAACGTAGACCAGGCCCGCACGGCGGGCGGACTCGCGGTGCTCGTGGGTTTTCGCGTTGGCCATTCCCCTGCAACTTGGGCGCGACCCTGCCGCTTGCGCCAGACCCGGAGCCCCGGAGGATCTCCCATGACCCACCTGACACGCCGCGAATGGCTGCACGCCGCCAGTGCCCTGGTCCTCCTGCCCCGCAACGGGCGTGGCGTCCCTCGGGGCGGGCCCGCTTCCCTGTTCCCGCCTCCCGTTTCCCGCCTCCATCGTCCCCGCCCTTCGGCCGCCCAGCTCCAGTGGCAGCGGGACGAATGGGCCCTGTTCCTCCACTTCGGCGTCAACACTTTCAGCGACCGGGAATGGGGGCACGGCCGCGAGGATCCCGTCAGCTTCATGCCCGCGGCGCTGGACGCCGGGCAGTGGGCCCGGAGCGCAAGGGCCGCGGGGTTCCGGGCCCTGATCCTCACCGCCAAGCACCACGACGGCTTCTGCCTCTGGCCCACGGCGACCACCCGGCACAGCGTGGCGGCCAGCCCCTGGCGCGACGGTCGCGGGGACCTGGTGCGCGAATTCGTGGATGCCTGCCGCGCCGAGGGACTCCGCCCCGGGCTCTATCTTTCCCCGTGGGACCGGAACGCGCCGGTGTATGGGGATTCGCCGCGCTACAACGACTTCTACTGCGACCAGCTCACCGAACTGCTCACCCGCTATGGGCCACTGGCGGAAGTCTGGTTCGACGGCGCCAACGGCGAGGGGCCCAACGGCAAGCGCCAGATGTACGACTGGCCCCGGGTCTTCGGGCTGGTGCGGCGGCTCCAGCCCGGGGCGGTGGTGTTCTCCGATGCCGGCCCCGACGTCCGCTGGATCGGCAACGAGCGCGGCTCCGCTGGCGACCCCAACTGGTCCACCGTGAATCCCGACGTCGTTCCCTTCCCCGGCGCCGATGGTCCCGAGGTGATCCGGATGCTGCAGCATGGCGACCCCGCCGGCACCGTCTGGCGTCCCGGCGAGACCGACGTCTCCATCCGTCCGGGGTGGTTCTACCATCCCGCCGAAGATGCGCGGGTGAAGAGCGTGGACGAGCTGCTCGAGATCCACTTCGCATCGGTGGGCCGGAACTCCAAGCTGCTGCTCAACGTCCCGCCGACCCGCGAGGGACTGCTGCATCCGGTGGACGTGGCCCGCCTGAAGGGCTTCGAGGCGCGGGTGCGGAATCTGTTCGCGGAAGACTTCGCCCGCGGGCGTCCGCTCCGACGGAAACTTGCGGGATCGGAGGCCGGCGTGTGGGAGCTCGACCTGGGCCGCACGGTCACCGTGGGGATCGCCGCGTTGGAAGAGGAGATCAGCGAAGGGCAGTCGGTGGCCCGCTACCGCCTGGAGGGGAGGCGGGATGGCGCCGCGTGGACGACGCTCAGCCGGGGTCAGACCATCGGCTACCGGAAACTGGACCGATTTCCGGGCAGAGCCGTCCGCTGGCTCCGCTTGATGGTAGAAGAGGCGCTGGCCGAGCCCAGGATCCGCCGTCTGGGGATGTTCCAGCCCGTTCCACTCTGACACTTCGGCCGGACGGCCGCGTATGGGGTGGCGTCCCCTTTGGAGCCTATTCCATGCTCAAGCCGGTCCTTGGTATCGCCGCCGCGGGCTTCGTCGCGGTCGTCCTCTGGAAGGTGCTGGGTCTCCTCCTCCTGCCGTTGGTCGCGATGGCCTTCGGGCTTCTGGTCGTGGTGCTCAAGTTCGCCTTCATCGGCGCCATGATCTGCTTCGCCATCTGGGTCTTCCGGCGGATGACGCGGACGCATTCCACGGCGTGAGTCGGTCGCAGGTGGCGGGCGATTAGGCGATTGGGCGATTAGGCGATTGGGCGATTAGGCGATTAGGCGATTAGGCGATTAGGCGATTGGGCGATTAGGCGATTGGGGGGAGAGGCGAGGGGGCCCGCCAGCCCAGCCCGCCGCAGCAACTCGTCCAATCGCCTAATCGCC
>JANRJZ010000305.1:0-4936 GCA_033763675.1 Gemmatimonadota bacterium | reverse complement strand
GTCACCCGCATCCGCTTCCGCGGCACCACCTGCCCGCCGTGCACCACCGGCTTCTCCACGATGCTGCCCACCGCCAGAATTCCGGCCTCCGGCGGGTTGATGATCGCGGTGAACTGGTCAATCTCGAACATCCCCAGGTTGGACACCGAGAAGGTCCCGCCGGTGTACTCCTCCGGCGCCAGCCGCCGCTCCCGCGCCCGGCCGGCGAGGTCCCGGACCTCCACCGCGATCTCCCGCAGCGACTTCTGGTCGGTATGCCGTACCACCGGGGTGATGAGGCCCTCATCGATCGCCACCGCCACGCTGACGTGCACCTCGTTCCAGTAGCGGATCCGGTCGTCCTGCCACCAGGCGTTGCAGGCCGGGTGCTGCTTGAGGGCCAGGGCGGTCGCCTTGAGGATGATGTCGTTGTACGAAATCTTCGGTCCGTCGGTCCGCCGGTCCGCCGGTCCGTTCAGTGCCTCGCGCGCCTCCGCCACCCGCTCCATGTCCACTTCGGTGGTCAGGTAGAACGTCGGCACCGGGCCGATGGACAGCGCCAACCGCTTGGCAATGGTCTTCCGGATCTGGCTGAGGGGGACGTCGGTGTAGGGTTCGCCGGCTCGGACCGACGGCTCGGCGGCTCGGCGGCTCGGCGGCTCGGCCTTGGCGAGGTCCCGGACGATGATCCGCCCCTCCGGCCCCGATCCCTGCACCCGCGCCAAATCGAGTCCCTGCTCGGCGGCGACTTTCCGGGCCAGTGGAGAAGCCTTGATGCGCACCGGCTCGGCCGCTGGACGGCTCGGCGGCTGGACGGCGGGCGGCTGGACGGCGGGCGGGCTCTGGGGGGACGGCGCGGGGCTTCCCTCCGCGGACGAGTCGCCGAGCCGCCGAGCCGTCGAGCCGCCAACCAGACCGGAGATGTCTTCCCCCTTGGCTCCGATGATCCCCACCAGCTGGCTCACCGGCACCGTGGTGCCCGGCGTGATGACCTGCTTGAGCAGGACCCCGGCGGCCCGGGCCTGGAGGTCCATCACCGCCTTGTCGGTTTCCACCTCGGCGAGCACCTCGCCCACGGCGACGGCGTCCCCCTCCTGCTTCTTCCATTCCACCAGGCGCCCCTCTTCCATCGTGGGGGAGAGCGCCTCCATCAGGATCTTGGTCGCCATGGTCTAGTCGAGGTAAAGCACGCGCTTGGCGGCGGCCACGATCTTCTCGGGGCTCACCTTGGCGGCCTTCTCCAGGTGTTTGTTGTAGGGCATCGGGACATCGGCGCCGGTTACCCGCAGCACCGGGGCGTCGAGCTCGTCGAAGATGTTGCGCTGGATCTCGTCCACCACCTGGGCGCCGGCCCCGGCGAAGTTCCACCCCTCCTCCGCCATGACCGCCCGGTGGGTCCTGGACACCGAGGTGAAGATGGCGTCGAGGTCCAGGGGGCGGATGGTCCGGAGGTCCAGTACCTCGGCGGAGACGCCCTCGGCCTCGAGCAGTTCCGCTGCCTTGAGGCACTGGGCCACGGTCTTGGAATAGCAAAGCAGCGTGACGTGCTCCCCCGCCCGCTTCACCTCCGCCTTGCCAATCGGCACCAGGTGCTCCCCCTCGGGGACCTCGCCCTTCACGTTATAGAGCATCTCGCCTTCCATGAAGACGATCGGGTCGTCGTCCCGGATGGCGGTCTTGAGCAGCCCCTTGGCATCGGCCGGGGTGGCGGGCATGACGACCTTGAGCCCCGGGATGTGGGCGTACATCGCCTCGAAGCACTGGCTGTGCTGCGCCGCCAGCTGCAGCGCGGCCCCGGCCGGCCCGCGGAAGACGATCGGCACCCCCACCTGCCCGCCCGACATGTAGCGCATCTTGGCGGCCGAGTTGATCACCTGGTCGATCGCCAGCAGCGCGAAATTCCAGGTCATGAATTCGATGACGGGGCGGAGCCCCACCATGGCCGCCCCGACCCCGACACCGGCGAACCCCAGCTCGGTGATCGGCGTGTCCACGATCCGGGTCGGGCCGAACTCCTCCAGCAGGCCCCGGCTCACCTTGTAGGCCCCCTGGTAGACGCCCACTTCCTCGCCCATGAGGAAGACGTCCGGGTCGCGGGCCATCTCCTCGCGGAGCGCCTGGTTGAGGGCATCCCGATACGTGATCACCGGCATGTCAGCGCCCCTCCCCGACCGGCGCGTACACGTCGCGCCACAGTTCCTCGGGATCCGGATCGGGCGAGGCGTCCGCGAAGTCGTAGGCGTCCTGCACCTCCGCCTTTACCTCGGCCTCCATGTGCGCCATGGCCGCATCGTCCAGCAGCCCTTCGGCCTTGAGCTTTTCCGCCCACAGGACGATCGGATCGCGCTTGCGATGGGCCTCGACCTCTTCCTTGGTCCGGTAGTGGCCGTGGATCGGGTCGGACATCGAGTGACCGACGAAGCGATAGGTGCGGACCTCGAGCAGGGTCGGGGCCGAGGGGCGCCGGGCACGCACCACTGCGCGGTCCATCGCCGCCATCACCTCAGCCAGGTCCTGGCCATCCACCACCTCGCGGGACATGTCATAGGAGGACGCCCGTTCGGCGATGTTCCAGGTGGCCGTCGCCCGGTCCAGCGCCGTCCCCATCCCGTAGCGGTTGTTCTCGCAGATGAAGATGCAGGGGAGCTTCCAGATCCCGGCCATGTTCAGCGCCTCGTGGAAGGCCCCGTTGTTGATCGCCGCCTCACCGAAGAAGCACACCGCCACCTGGTCGGTGTGACGGTACTTGAACGCGAAGCCCATGCCGGTGGACAGCGGGATGTGGCCGCCCACGATGCCGTGCCCGCCGAGGAAGCCGAGCGAGGCATCGAAGATGTGCATCGAGCCGCCCTTCCCCTTGGAGGTGCCGGTGGCCTTGCCGAAAAGCTCGGCCATCACCGCCCGCGCCGGGATGCCCCGCGCCAGCGCGTGCCCGTGCTCGCGGTAGGTGGTGGTGATCGCATCCGTCGGACGGAGCTGGGAGAGGCAGCCGACCGCCACCGCCTCCTGCCCGATGTACAGATGGCAGAAGCCGCCGATCTTGCCCAGGCTGTACGCCTCTCCCGCCTTCTCCTCGAAGTGCCGGATCAGCATCATCTGCCGTAGGTACGTCCGGTACTTCTCGGCCGTCTTGGTGTCCACCTTGCGTGCGGCCTTCGCTGTCGCCATTGCTAAGTCCCTGGTTGGCTGATTCCCAATCACCCAATCACCCAATCGCCCAATCGCCCAATCGCCCAATCGCCCAATCGCCTAACCGCCTAACCGCCCAGCCGCCGCCTCGGCCTGCTCCCACGCGTGATAGGAGGAGCGGGTCAGCGGGCTGGCCTGGACATGGGTGAAGCCCATCGCCATGCCGATCTCCCCCAGCTCGCTGAACTCCGCCGGCGTGTAGTAGCGCGCGATCGGCAGGTGCGCGTCCGTGGGTCGCAGGTATTGGCCCAAGGTGAGGATGTTGACGTCGCTTCGCCGCAGGTCCCGCATCGCGGTCACGATCTCGTCCCATTCCTCCCCGAGCCCGAGGATGATCCCCGACTTGGTGAGGCCGTCGGGCCGGAGGCGGCGGGCATTGGCGAGCAGGGCCAGGGCGCGATCGTACCGCCCTCCCGGCCGGGCCAGGCGGTAGAGCCGTTCGCAGGTCTCGAGATTGTGATTCAGGATGTCGGGCCGCGAGGCCAGGACGATTTCCAGGGCGCGCTCGGAGCCCTTGAAATCCGGAATGAGGACCTCAACCGTGGTCGAGCCGCCGCGTCCTTCAGCCGCCGAGCCGCCCATCCGCTTCCGGATCTCGGTGACGCAGCCGGCAAACGCCTCCGCCCCGCCGTTCTCCAGATCATCCCGGTCCACCGAGGTGATCACCACATGCTGCAGGCCCATCCGGGCCACGGCCTCCGCCAGGCGGACCGGTTCGATCGGGTCGTAGGGGGCAGGGGTGCCGTGGGCCACCGCGCAGTAGGCACAGTTCCGGGTGCAGACATCGCCCAAGATCATGAAGGTGGCGGCCTTGTGCTCCCAGCACTCCCCGATGTTGGGGCAGCGGGCCTCCTCGCAGACGGTGTGCAGCCCCAGTTCCCGCATCATCCCCTTCACCCGGAGGTAGGTCTCGCCGCCAGGGGCCTTCACCTTGAGCCAGGAGGGCTTCCGGATGAGGGCCTGGGGCAGGGGCGCGGCGGGCTCCGGGTCGGTGCTTCGGGTGAGCTGAACCAGCGGTAGGGCCATTCCGTATCCTCGTCCGGGCCGGGGTCCGGTCATGATGGGCGCCACCAAGCTAGTGATGGGCCTCAGGAACGGCTATGGGGGAACACGGGATTTTCAACCAGTGGGCTGAAAATAGCCAAGCGGTCAATCCCCCGCCGGCCTGGAACGACTTGGCCCCAGCGCCCGACCCCTGAGGGGTCGGGCGCCGGGGCGGGGGGCATACTCCGGGAGGGGTCCTAGGGCTGGGGAGCGCAGGCCTCGTGCAGCGCCTTCGCGTCGAGCTTCGCCTTGGGGGACACGGCCTGCTCGATCCGGTCTGGGCCCCGGGCGCTGGCGTACTCCTGGTAGGAGTGCGCCGTGATCTCGAGCCCGGTGGTGCCATCCGCGTTCGGTCGTACCCGGGTATCCAGGGTGATCCAGGTCTTCCGGTACAGGCCGCTGGAGACCTGGGCGCCGGTCTCCTCCTTCTCGGCCAGGTACCAGCGGTCCATGGCGTCATACTGCATGCGACGATAGCCCATGGTCTTGAGCTGCTCCTGCACGCACTGGTACACGGTGTCCGGGGCCCGGCTGGTGCCGGCGCGAGTGGTATTGTAGAGGGTACCGGAGCAGGCGGGGAGGACCAGCAGGAGCAGCGCGGAGAGTCGGCGCATTCGGGAAACCTCGGCTCGGTCGGCGAAAGTGGAGCCCGAATCTACACCCTCACCCGGGCGTCCGGCAGGCGCGCTGGGGAGAAGCAAACCGGCCCCCCCGGTTACCCGGG
>JANRJZ010000304.1:0-18520 GCA_033763675.1 Gemmatimonadota bacterium | reverse complement strand
CGGGCCAGGGCCGAAGAGGCGGCCGAAAGCGGCGACGAGCTGGACCGCGAGATCCGAGCCATCCTGCGCCAGTTCGACGCCGCCGCCTACGCCGTGCCCCCGATCTTCAAGGAGCGGGTGGCGTACCACATCGACGTGCTGCGGAAGGCGGGGCCCACCGCCCGCATCATCTACCGCCGAAAGGTGAACTACTGGCCCCAGATCACCGCGGAGTTCAAGGCCCTGGAGCTGCCGGAGGCCATGGCCTACGTGGCATGGACCGAATCGCAGTTCAACCCGATGGCCAAGAGCTCGGCGGGGGCCCGGGGGATGTGGCAGATGACCCGCACCACCGCGCAGTCGCTCGGGCTCCGGGTGGATGGGGCGGTGGACGAGCGGACCGACGTGCCCAAGCAGACGCGGGCCGCGGCCAAGTATCTGGCCGGCCTGCTGGCGGAGTTCGGCGAGGACGCGTTCATGCTGGCGATGGCGAGCTACAACAAGGGCGAGAACGGGGTCCGCCGGGTGCTCCGGAAGGTGGCCCAGACGCCGGGGGGCTTCAAGAAGAGCAAGCGGGACTTCTGGCACCTCTACCGGCTGAAGCTGCTGCCGGAGGAGACCCGCGAGTACGTGCCCAAGATCATCGCGGCGGCCATCGTCTGCGCCCACCCCGAGAAGTACGGGCTCATCAAGGTGGACCGGCCCGATTCCACGCCCCCCCCGGTGGCGGCCAAGGCCACCCCGCGCCCCGCGCCGGCCCGCTGACCGGGGTGCATAACAGTATTGTCATCTCCCGGTGTGAGTCGGGTCACTTCCGTTCAGTTTCCATGCGTATAGGATTGGGGCACTTGCACGCGGCTACCCTTTCCGCGTGCGGCGGCGCCCCGCCCATTGTGCGGCAGGGGCGCCCTGGACCCCAGTGGGAGGTACCGATGCGTCGCAGTCTCTGGCTCGTGCCGCTCGTCCTGATGCTCGGCTGCAACCAGCACAAGGAAGAGCTCTCCAAGGCGCTCGCGGACGCGCAGGCGCTCGCGGCCGAGAAGGACAGCCTGATCACCGAGGTTCTCGAGACCTCCAAGTTCGTCAACGGCGTGAACGAGGAGCTGGCCAAGGCCCGCACCGCGCTGGTGACCACCGCCACCTCCACTGACGCCGGGACCCCGGCGGAGCGGGACCGGGCGGCGCGGACCGCGGCGCTGGAGCGGGTGCAGGCGCTGGTGGCCCGCCTGAACGAGACCGAGCAGCGGCTGGAGCAGAGCACCCAGCGCGCCCGGTCGCTGGGCAACCGGAACACCACGCTGCTGCGCCAGATCGAGGAGTACAAGGCCAGCGTGGACAGCCTCCAGGCCACCGCCCTCCGGACCGAGACCGAGCTCCGCAGCGTGATCGACTCGCAGTCGGTGCAGATCGCCGGGCTCCACCAGGAACTCGATACCGCGCGGGTGGTCAATGCCCAGCTCACCACCGAGAAGGTGGCGCTGCAGGACACCGTGTCCAACCTGACCGCGTACAAGAACACGGTGTACTACATCGCCGGCACCGAGGAGGAGTTGCTGGAGAAGGGTGTGGTCACCAAGGAAGGGAAGAAGTTCCTGTTCTTCGGCGGCAAGCAGCTCCACCCCGCCCGGACGCTTGACCCGACGGTGTTTACCGCCATGGACAAGACCACCGGCACGATGATCGACCTCCCCGCCGACCGGGAGTACAAGCTGGTTTCGCGGCAGGACCTGAGCTTTGCCGACAGCGCCTCCATCAAGGATGGCAAGCTGGCCGGGACCCTGCACATTGCACAGCCGGAGCAGTTCTGGGCCGGGTCGAAGTACCTGATCCTCGTGGAGAACTGACCGGCGGCAACCCTTTCCCGGTTCCACGCATCTAACGCCCCTCGGAGACCCTCCGGGGGGCGTTGTGTTTCTGGTCAGCCCCCCCCGCGAACGGTTGCCGATCCCCGCCCCACCGGACACATTAGGGCCAGCCACCCTCCCTCGCGAGCGGCGTTCCGTTCGCTAGCTCAGGCCAGGAGTTCCCATGCCGCCGCTTCCGAAGCGCGGAGTGCTCGCCGCCCTTGCCCTGATCGTGGTGGGCGCCCCAGCCACCTGGCTGCTCGCGCGGGATCCCGCCGCCGGGGCCTCGGCGGTGGTCGCGCGGGTCAAGCGCGGCGAGTTCGTGGTAACGGTCACGACCTCGGGCGAGCTCCGCGCCCGGAAGTTCGTGCAGATCACGGTCCCACCCAACGTGCAGGAAGCCGAGATCTACCAGATGAAGATCGCCTCGATCGTCCCCGAGGGCACGGTGGTCAAGGCGGGGGATCTGGTGGCCGAGCTGGACCGCTCCAGCCTGGCACCCAAGCTGGCCGAGGTGTCGCTGGCGCTGCAGAAGGCGGAGGCGGTCTACGAGCAGGCCATGCTCGACTCCACCCTGAACCTCTCCAAGGCGCGGGAGGATATCCGCAGCATGGAACTGGGGCTCGAGGAGAAACGGCTGGCCAAGGAACAGGCCTCGTTTGAGGCGCCCACCGTGCGGCGCCAGGCGGAGATCGACCTCGAGAAGGCGGAGCGGGCGCTGGCCCAGGCCCGGCTCGACTACAAGACCAAGACCGACCAGGCCCAGGCCAAGATGCGGGAGGTCGGCGCCGACCTCGACCGGCAGAAGAACAAGCTGCAGGTGGTGCAGCAGGTGATGCAGGCGTTCACGATCACGGCCCCCGCGCCGGGGATGGTGATCTACGTCAAGGAATGGAACGGCCGGAAGCGCACCACGGGTTCGCAGGTGAATTCCTGGGACCCGGGGGTGGCCACCCTTCCCGACCTGACCCAGATGGAATCGATCACCTACGTGAATGAGATCGACATCCGGAAGGTGCAGGTGGGTCAGAAGGTGGTCATGACCCTCGATTCCGACCCCAGCAAACGGCTCACCGGCACCGTCACCAGCGTGGCCAACGTGGGGGAGCAGCGGCCCAACACCGACGCCAAGGTGTTCGAGGTGAAGGTGAACGTGGCCGAAGTGGACACCACCCTCCGGCCGGGCATGACCACCGGCAATAACATCGAGACCCTCCGGCTCCCGAACGTGCTCTCGGTGCCGCTGGAGGCGGTGAGCGGGAGCGAGGGCGTACCCTTCGTCTACAAGGTCACCGGCGGGAGCACGGTGCGGCAGGAGGTTGTCACCGGCGCCATGAGCGAGGACGAGGTCGTCATCACCCAGGGACTCGACGCGGACGACCGGGTGCTGCTGGCGCCGCCCGCGGATGGGAACAAGCTCACCCTGGTTCGGCTCCCCGGCTCGACGGCCGGGACGCCCCCCGCGGGGGGGGACACGGCCCGGACCGCGCAGCCGTACACCCCGCCCGCCGATTCCGTCCGTCCGGCAACCCGTCCCGCCGCGAAGAGCTGACCGGTGCCGACCGACCGCACCGAGCTGGCCCGTCACGGGCGGGAGCTCCTCGCGCACGGGGCCTTCGGCCTCCGCACGGCCCTGGAAGCGGTGCGGCACAACAAGCTCCGGGCCGCGCTCACCTCACTGGGGATCCTGTTCGGCGTGGCGTCCGTCATCGCGATGCTCGCCGTCGGGAAGGGCGCCGAGCAGGAGATCCTGGAGCAGATGCGCCTGCTCGGCTCCAATAACGTGATGATCACCCCGCTGGTGGAACAGAAGGAAGGGAAGGCGGACGAGGAGCCGAGCCGCGAAGTGAAGAAGTACTCCCCCGGCCTGACCTACGCCGATGCCCAGGCGCTGGCCCGGGTTATTCCGGCGGTGGAAGCGGCCAGCGCCGAGATCGTGCTCAACACCTCGATTACCCGCGAGGGGCGCCGCCGATCGGGGAAGGTGCTGGGGGTGGACTCCACCTACTTCCGCCTCACCAATCTGGATCTGGCGCAGGGGCGCTGGTTCAGCGCCGAGCAGGTGGCGCGGGGACTGCCGGTGGCGATCATCGGCCAGGGGCTCCGCACCCGGTTCTTCACCACCGATGATCCGATCGGCAAGCCGCTCAAGGTGGGAGAGATCTGGCTGACGGTGGTCGGGGTCCTGGCGGACCGGCGGGTGGCCACCGAGACCGCGGCGCGGCTCGGCATCCGGGACGCGAACATGGACGTCTATGTCCCGGTGCACACCATGCTGACCCGGTACCGCAACCGGGCCCTCCTCACCCAGCAGGACATCGAGCAGGCCGCACGGGCCGGGACCTTCACCCGCGCGGGGGAGGAGGAGAGTGAGGAGGTCCGGGCGGAGCGCACCAACCCGCACCAGCTGGACCGGATCATTGTCCGGGTGGCGGAAACGGGCCAGGTCACGTCGGTGGCCGAGATCGCGCAGCGGATGCTGGCGCGGCGGCACAATACGGTCGTGGATTTCGAGATCAGCGTGCCGGAGCTGCTGCTCAAGCAGGAGCAGCGGACCAAGGCCATCTTCAACATCGTCCTCGGGGCGATCGCGTCGATCTCGCTGGTGGTCGGCGGGATCGGGATCATGAACATCATGCTGGCGTCGGTGCTGGAGCGGATCCGCGAGATCGGGGTGCGCCGGGCGGTGGGCGCCACCGAGAAGGACATCCTGTTCCAGTTCCTGATGGAGGCGGTGCTGATCAGCGTCACCGGCGGGTTTGCCGGCATCGTCCTCGGCGTGGGGCTCAGCCTGGTCATCGAGCGCGCCGCCGACGTGCGCACCATCGTCTCCACCTTTTCGGTCCTGATCGCCTTCGGGGTCTCGTTCGCCGTGGGTCTGGCGTTCGGCATCGTGCCCGCGATGCGGGCCGCCCGGCAGGACCCGGTCACCTCCCTCCGCTACGAGTGAGTCCCATGGTCCTCCGGATCTCCCTTCGGGCCGGCGTGGTGCTGGCCGCGCTGCTGCTCGCCGGCTCGGCGGCGGCCACCGCCCAGGAGCCGCTCACCTTGGAGCAGGCCGTGGCCCGGGCGCTGGCCCAGAGCCGGCTGGCCGAGACCGCCCGGGCCAACCGGGACGCGTCCCGCTACCGGGACAACGCCTTCTACTCCCGGCAGCTCCCCCGGCTCACCCTGGGCGGCACGGTGCCGTCCTACAACCGGGCCATCATCCCGGTGCTGCAGCCCGACGGCAGCACCAGCTTCCGCCCCCAGGACCAGGTGCAGGGGGAACTCACCGCCACGATGTCCCAGACGCTGCCGCTCACCGGCGGGGACTTCTTCGTGTCATCGGCGCTGTCGCGGCTCTCGGTGAGCGGCCAGCAGACGACGCGCACCTGGTCGTCCACCCCGGTCGAGGTCGGGCTGCGGCAGCCGCTGTTCCGCTCCAATGACAACGGCTGGGACCGGAAGGAGCAGCCGCTCCGGGCCGAGGTGGCCGAGCGCCAGTACCGGGAGGCGCGGGAGGACATCGCGCTCGAGACCGCCAACCTCTACTTCGACGTGCACGCCGCCCAGGTGGCCCTCCGGAACGCCGAGGCCAATGCCGCGACCAACGACACCCTCTTCACCCTGAATAAGGGCCGGTACGAGGTCGGGCGCATTGGGGAGAACGACCTGCTGCAGAGCGAGCTGGCGCTGCTCCGCTCGCGCAACGCGCTGGACGAGGCCCGGCTCCAATACCAGCGCGCGCTTTCCGGACTCCGGCTGGTGCTGAACATGGCGCCGGGGGAACCCCTCGCGATCGCCGTGTCGACCACGGTGCCCGACTTCACCCCCGACACCACGCTGGCCGTGGCGGAGGCGCTCCGGAACCGCTCGGTGGCCAGTGATGCCGAACTGCAGGCCGTCCAGGCCCGGCGGCGGATCAACGAGGCCCGGCTCAACAACGGGTTGGGGGCCACCGTCTCCGCCAGCTACGGCTTCAACGCCACCGGGACCGAGGCCCGCTCGGCCTACCAGAACCTGCTGGAGGCGCGCCAGTTCACCCTCGCGGTGGACATCCCGCTGCTGCAATGGGGGCTCCGGAAGGAAAGCGTGCAGGCGGCGCGCGCCGACCGGGACCGGGTGGAAAGCACCACCCGGCTGGCGCTGGACCAGGCCGCGCAGGAGGCCCACTTCGCGGCGCTGGAACTGGTGCAGGCCCGGCGGAACCTGCTGCTCTCCGCCAAGGCGGACACCGTGGCGCTGCGCCGGTTCGACGTGGCCTACAACCGGTATGTCATCGGCCGGATCGCGATCGACAACCTGTACATCGCGCAGAGCGAGAAGGACGCGGCCCTGACCCAGTTCGTGCAGGCGCTGCGAGGGTACTGGCAGGCCTACTACCGCCTTCGACGGGTCACCCTCTTCGATTTCGAGACCGGCAACCCGCTGCGCTGAACGGGGGTGCCGGGGGGGCCGCCGGGACTATTCTTGACGTCCCGTTTCCCCTATGCTACAACCACCCATGACCATCGCTTCGCCTGCGGCGGCGGGCCCCACCCCCCAGCGCATCGGGCTCCCGCTCGCCGAACCCGATTCGACCTGCCGAACCTTACCTGGGTGTCCGCCGTTGTGATCATGTCCCGGCTCGTCCGGGCGGCTCCCAGCCGCCGGATCCCGGTACCCGCCGGGCTGGTGGGTCGTCGTCCCGGCCGCGGGGCCAGGACGGCGGCTTGGCCGTGCCCGCCCCGGTCTATGGCACGGTGCGGCTGTCGCCTGACCGGTGACCGCACCCGCAACTTCGGCAAGGAGCTGCTCGACGGTATGGCTGTGGAAACACTGGTGCGCTCGAGGCAACCGCAGGCGGGGGCGTGGTGGAACGCGCACCGGGCGGCCCCATGACCGGGCCTCGCCTGCTGCAGCGTCGCGCCTCCACTTCCGCCCAGCCCTCTGCGACGGCGGGGTCGAGCGCGAGCCTGCCGGGTGACCTGATCGAGCAGACCTGCAGGCGGGTCTTTGCCGTGGCGCTGGTGGCGGGGGGACTGTGGACCGTCTCCCTGACGGTCAACACGGTACTGGCCCGGATGATGGGCCGTCCCGCGATCCTCGAGACCGTCTGGCCCTGGCCAGGCCTGCCCATCAGCCTCGTGGGGCTTGCGCTCGCGGTGTCCCTCATGACGGTCGCGGGGCGGCTGCAGAACCGGCCCCGGCTGCTGGTGAACGTGAGCTCCGGCTTCCTCGTCATCAATTGCCTGCTCACCGGCATCCTGAGTCAGTGGGCGCCGCCGGCGCTCTCTCCCCGGGTCTCATGGCTCTGCATCCTGATTCTGATCTACCCGGCGATCGTGCCGATGACCCCGACCCGGACCTTCGTGGTCTCGGTCGTCGCCGCGAGCATGGATCCCGTGGGGCTGGCGCTGACCTGGTTTCGCGGGGTGCCGATCGATACCTCGCCGAGCTACCTGACCTGGAACTTCCTGCCGACCTATATCTGCGCGTTCATCGCCGTGGTGCCGGCCAAGATCATCCGCCGGCTGGGACAGCAGGTACGCCGCGCCCGCCAACTTGGGAGCTACCGGCTGGAGGAGGTGCTGGGGAAGGGCGGGATGGGGGAGGTCTACCGCGCCTCCCACCAGATGCTCGCCCGGCCGGCCGCGGTGAAGATCATCCGTCCCGAGGTGCTGGGGCAGAGTTCCGCGGAGAAGTCCCGGGTGATCGTCGAGCGGTTCCGCCGGGAGGCGGAGGCATCGGCATCGCTGCGCTCGCCGCACACCATCGGATTGTATGACTTCGGCGTGGCCCAGGACGGCACGTTCTTCCTCGTGATGGAGATGCTGGAGGGTCTCGACACGGAGCTGCTCATCGAGCGCTTCGGTCCGCAGCCGCCGGAGCGGGTGGCGCACCTCCTGACCCAGGCCTGCCACTCGCTGGAGGAGGCGCACCAGCGGGGCCTCATCCACCGCGACATCAAGCCCTCCAACATCTTCACCTGCCGCATGGGGCTCGACGTCGATTTCGTGAAGGTGCTGGACTTCGGACTGGTGAAGGCCGCGGGCGAGGATGACCGCCAGGCACAGCTGCTGACGGCGCCCAATGCCACCGCCGGCACCCCGGCGTTCATTGCGCCCGAGGTTGCGCAGGGGACCGGCCCGATCGACCACCGGGTGGATATCTACGCCCTGGGATGCGTGGCCTACTGGCTGCTGACCGGTCAGCTGGTGTTCGAGGCCCGCAACGCCATGCAGCAGCTCCTGCTCCATATCAACGAGCCGCCGTTGCCCCCCTCCCGCCGCATGGAGCTTCCCATCCCCGCCGCGCTGGATGATCTGGTGCTCGCCTGCCTGGCCAAGCGGCCGGCGGACCGGCCCGCGACGGCGGCCGAGGTGGCGCGGCGCCTCGCGGCGATCTACGGCCCCGAGGCGTGGAGCCAGGAGCGGGCGCAGGCGTGGTGGGAACGGCACCACCCCGAGGAGGCCGTCCCGGCCCCCACCTGCTGCCAGGACCTCGCGCTCACCAAGGCGGTGGGGTCCTCATGGGGGGACTGACGCCCGCTGCCCGCCGTCCGCTCGACCGAGCCCTGGGCCTCTTCACGGTGGTCCGCGAGGGGGAGAGCGGGACCGCGCTCCTGCTCGCCGCCAACGTCTTCCTGCTGCTGACCGCCTACTACGTGATCAAGCCGGTCCGGGAAGCGCTGATCCTCGCCGTCGACGGCGCGGAGGTGAAGTCCTACGCCGCCGCAGGGCAGGCGGTCCTGCTGCTTGGCCTGGTCCCGCTCTACGGGGCGCTCGCGGACCGGCTGCCCCGGCGGCGGCTGCTCAACGCGGTCACGGGGTTCTTCGTGGCCTGCCTGGTGGTGTTCTACCTGCTGGCCCAGGCGGGGGTGGCGGTCGGGATCCCGTTCTTCCTCTGGGTCGGGATCTTCAACCTGATGATCGTGGCCCAGTTCTGGGCCTTCGCCAACGACCTGTACACCAGGGATCAGGGAGAGCGGCTCTTTCCCGTTGTCGCGTTCGGCGCGTCGGTCGGGGCCGTGGCCGGGAGCGCGGTCGCGGGAGGGCTGATCCCCCTCCTCGGCGTGCCGCAGCTGCTGCTGGTCGCGGCTGCGCTGCTCGCCGCCGCCACCCTGCTCGGCAACCTGGCCGATGCCCGGGAGCGGGCCCGCCACGAGGCCGGCCTCCCTCCCCGGTTCACCACCGCCGAGATTCCCGCCGCCACCGGCGAGTACCTGGTGGAGGGGACGGACGCCGGGGAGAAGATTACCGTCTCGCTCACCGGCACCGGTGGCCGCCCCGGCACCTTCCGGCTGGTCTTCGGGAGCCGCTACCTGCTGGGGATCGCCCTCCTGATGCTGATGGTGAACTGGGTGAACACCACCGGCGAGTACGTGCTGGGCCGGACGGTGGCGGGTGCCGCCGAGGCGGCGGTGGCCGCCGGCGCGGCGGACGGGCTGTCGGTGGCGGAGTACATCGGCCGGTTCTACTCCCGGTTCTTCTTCGGCGTGAACCTGGCGGGCCTGGTGCTGCAGCTCGCGGTGGTGTCCCGCCTGCTCCGGCTCTTCGGGGTCCGGGTGGCGGTGCTGGTGCTGCCGGCGATCGCCATCCTGGGCTACGCCGTCCTCGCCTTCCTGCCGGTGCTCGCGGTGGTGCGCTGGGTGAAGACGGCGGAAAATGCCACCGACTACTCACTGCAGAACACGGTCCGGAACGTCCTGTTCCTTCCCACCAGCCGGGAACAGAAGTACAAGGCCAAGCAGGTGATCGACGGCTTCTTCGTGCGCGCGGGGGATGTGCTGTCGGCCTTGTCCATCTATCTGGGGACCACCGTGCTCGCCTTCGGTCCCACCGAGTTCGCCATGGTGAACCTGGGGCTGGGCCTGGTGTGGCTCGCTCTGGCGGTGTACACCGGCCGGGGTTACGCCCGGCTGACGGGTGGCGCCCGGTGAGCCCTGCGCCCGCCGGGTAACCGCGTGACTCCGCCCGGTCCTGACCGCACCGCCACCATCCTCGCCTCCGCCGCCAGCGCGGTGATGGTGGCCTTCCAGCTCGCCGGCAAGGCGACCCGGGATGCGCTCTTTCTTTCCACCTTCGAGATCGGCCTGCTGCCGCGGATGGTCATCGCGGCAGCGCTCCTCTCCGCCCTCCTGACCCTCGGGCTCTCCCGGGTCATGGCGCGGGAAGGGCCGGCGCGACTGATGCCGGCACTCTTCCTGGCCAGCGCGCTGCTGCTGCTGGTGGAGTGGGCGCTGGCGGCGCGGTTCCGGACCCTGGTGGTGGTCCTCTACTACCTCCATTTCAGCGCCCTGGGCGCGCTGCTCATTTCCGGTTTCTGGGCCATGGTCACCGAGCGTTTCGACCCCCGCACCGCGCGGGTCTCGATCACCCGCATCACCACTGGCGCCTCGGTCGGTGGGCTGGTCGGCGGCCTCCTGTCCGCACCGCTCGGCTCGGTCCTCTCCCTGACGTCCATCCTGCCCCTGCTGGCGCTCCTCCATGTCGCGGCCGCGGCACTGGTGCTGGGGGTGCGGACCGGCGCCTCCACGACGCTGGAGCCGGGCGGCGGCGCCGCGCCACTGACGGCATCGGCCGCCTTCCGCTCGTCGGGCCACCTGCGGTTGCTGGCGCTCCTGGTGGTGCTTACCGCGATGGCGGAAGGGGTGCTGGACTGGGTATTCAAGTCGCGGGCGCTGACCGCGGCGCCGAGCGGGGAGGAACTGCTGCGGTTCTTCGCGCTGTTCTATACCGCCACTGCGCTCCTCGGGGTATTGCTGCAGACCACGGCCATCCGCGCCGCCGTGGCGCGCCTCGGCTTTGCCCGGAGCGCGGCGCTGCTGCCCGCGGGGGTCTCCCTCGGCGCCCTGGGGGGCCTCCTGCTCCCCGGGCTTCCTCCGCTCATCCTGGCGCGCGGCACCGAGATTGTCCTCCGTACTTCCATCTTTCGCAGCGCGTACGAGCTGCTGTTCACCCCGGTTCCGCCCGCGGAGAAGCGCGCCACCAAGTTGCTGGTGGATGTCGGCGCCACCCGGCTTGGGGACATGGCTGGGGCCGCGCTTATCCAGGTGCTCCTGCTGACGGCGGGGGCCTGGGCCGGGGGGCTCGCGCTCGCCGCCCCCATCGGGATCGCGCTCGGGACCCTCGTGGTCGCGAGTCGGCTCCACCTCGGGCATGCGGAGACGCTGGCCCGGAGTCTCACCGCCCGCGCGGACCGGCTGCAGGACCCCGGCGATGATTCGACGGCACTGCTGCAGACGGTCGGCGGTTTCGACCTCGGTCCGCTGCGTCCCCGTCCGGCGCCGGCAGCGGCACCACCGGCGCCGAAGGTCCCCGCGGCCGCGGGGCGGGCCGAGGCGCTCCTGAGCCGGGATCCGAAGGAAGTGATGGCGGCGCTCGAGGAGGGGCCGCTGCCGCCGTCATTGGTGCCCGCGGCGGTCGGACTCCTTGCCTGGGATGCGGTGGCCCCCGCCGCGATCCGGGCCCTCGTGCCGGTGGCGCGGGGAGCCGCCGATTCGCTCATCGCGAGGTTGCTGGATCCGGAGGAGGACTTTGCGATACGCCGCCGGCTGGTCCGGGTGCTGGCGGAGTGTCCCACACCCGAGGTGTTTGCCGCGCTGCACCGGGCGCTCGATGATCGCCGCTTCGAGGTGCGCTATCTGGCCGGCCGGGCGTTGTTCAAGCAGGGCGCGGCGCAGCCTGGGCTCGCGGTGGATCGCGCGCGGATCCTGGCCGCGGTGGGCAACGAGGTGACGGTCGGGCGGGGGGTGTGGGAGAGCCGCCGGCTGATCGACGACGCGGATGATGCTTCGGCGCCGATGGAGACAGCCCCGATCCGGGACCGGGCCGACCGGAGCCTGGAGCATGTGTTCACCCTGCTGGCGCTGATCCTGCCGCGCGAGCCGCTCCGGCTGGCCTATCATGGGCTCCACACGGCGGACCGTCACCTGCGCGGCACCGCGCTGGAGTACCTGGAGAGTGTGCTGCCCCCCGAGGTCCGGGAGCGGCTCTGGCCCTTTCTCGAGCCGGAAGCCGGCGGCCCGGCGGGTGGCCGGCGGGGGCCGGAGGAGGCGCTGTCGCGCCTGCTGCAGTCGCGGGAGTCGATCGTCCTGGCGCTGGCGCAGGTACGGGAGCGGCAGGGAGGCGGGAGGGGACCCGGGGCGTGACGTGCGGCGTCATCTTCCAGGCGGGTGCGGGAGGTATTCTCCGGGCATCCTCGCGCGACGAGTGATGGGCATGGCCTCAGGTCACCTCCAGGGAGTTCTCGATGCTCTCGATCATTGCCGGTGAAATCCTCACCGTCCTCCTCCTGCTGGTCCTCAACGGCTTGCTGGCGATGTCCGAGATTGCGGTGGTGTCCTCCCGCCGTGTCCGCCTCGAGCGGCGGGCCGACGCCGGCAGCCGTGCCGCCCGGGCGGCGCTCTCGCTGCTCGCGGAGCCCACCAGGTTCCTCTCCACGGTCCAGGTCGGGATCACGCTGATCGGCATCCTGGCCGGTGCCTTCGGCGGCGCCACGATCGCGGAACAGATCGCGCTGCGCCTCGCACTGGTCCCGGCGCTTGCCCCCTACAGCGAGGCGCTTGGGCTCGGCATTGTGGTGCTGGGCATCACCTATTGCTCCCTCATCATCGGAGAGCTGGTCCCCAAGCGCCTTGCCATGCATCGGCCCGAAGCGATCGCCATGCTGGTGGCGCGTCCGCTGGCGATCCTCGCCTACCTCGCGTCACCGGTCGTGAGTGTCCTGACGGCCTCGACCCAACTGGTGCTCCGGCTGTTCCGGGTGCCCGTCACGCCCGAAGTGACGGTGACGGAAGACGAAATTCGCGCCATGATCGTGGAGGGGACCGAAGCGGGGGTGCTCGCGCCCGCCGAGCAGGAGATGCTGGAGGGGGTCTTCCGGCTGGGGGAGGCCCGAGTGGACCGGTTCATGACCCCTCGGACGGAGGTGGAGTGGATCGACTTGGAGGCGGGCCCCGAGGTCCTCCGCGCGGAGCTTGCCCGCGCCGCCCACTCACGGCTCCTGGTCTGCCGCGGCCGGGTAGATGACGTCCAGGGCATCGTGCGGGTCGAGGATCTGCTGGCGCAGCTGCTCCGCGGCGAGCCGCTGGACTTGGCGCGCGCGCTCCGGGAGGTCGCCTTCGTGCCGGCCACCACCCGCGCGGCAGACCTGCTGGAACGGTTCCGCCGGTCTCAGGAGCGGACGGCGCTGGTGCTGGACGAGTTCGGCGGGGTGGATGGTCTGGTCACCATGGCGGACCTGCTGGAAGAGGTGGTGGGGGACCTCCGTCCGGTCCCGACCGCCGACCAGCCCGTGGTGAAACGGGGCGACGGCAGCTGGCTGGTCGACGGCGCGGCGGCAGTCGCCGACCTGGTCGAGCTCCTGGACGCGCCTCCGCTGGCGTCCACCAGCGCCAACACCCTCGGGGGTTACGTGATGAACCTGCTCGGGCATGTGCCCCGCGTGGGAGAGCAGTTCACGGTGCAGGGCTGGCGCTTCGAGGTCGTGGACATGGACGGCCGGCGGGTGGACAAGGTGCTCGTCACGCGGCCGCCGGCGTCGACGACCTGACGTGGGGACCGAAGTGCCTCACGCCCACGCCGGGGTGACAGGACGCAACCAGTGCGCAATTGTTAACCGGCTTCAGGACCTCTCGTCGCTCATGAATAGATGCGGCGCGATCCTCTCAGTCTGATCCCTCCCTCCGCGGTTCCTCATCCTTCGTTCACCCACGCGTCGTAGGATTCCACCAGCGCCATCAGGTGGCGCCGCACCACACACGCGCAGAACGGAAACGGGAGGATGCCATGAGAAAGACACTGATCCTGCTGGCAGGATTGACCAGCGTCGCGGCCGGTGGGGCGGTCGGGCAGCAGCAACCACCCCGTCAGCCCCCGGCCCAGCAGCCGGCACAGAACCAGGCGCAGCAGATGCAGCGCTTGCAGGAGATGCATCAGCAGATGGAGCGGCTCGCCACCCAGATGCGGGAAACCAACCGGTGGATGGATCAGCATCGCACCCAGCAGCAGTTCCGGGACCTGGGCCGCGAGATGGATCGGACCCGGGAGCGGTTGCAGGCCATGGTCAAACAGCTGGACCGGATCCACCAGAACCCGGACCTGCTGCGCGACCGCGATCGCACCCAGGATCGCGACCAGGATCGTGACCGCCTCGAGGACTTCGACCGGCTGCAGGACCGGGTGCGTGACATGACCCGCGATCTGGACCAGGCGCACGATGCCCTGCGGAAGATGATCGGGCAGGCGTAGCCATGGCCCGCCGTGCGTGGATGGCGTTGGCCTTGCTGGCGGCGGCCGTCCCGGCCGCTGCCCAGCGCCTGGCCTACGAAGGTTCCCTCGGCATGACCACGGGGCGTTACATTTTCACGAGCCGAACCACGACCTTCTCCCTCTCCACCGGCCTCGCGCTCACCGCCGGTCGGCTCACCCTGCGGGCCTCGGTGCCGCTCTGGCTGCAGAATTCCACGGTGATCAGTGCCGCCGGGCCCGGCGGAGCCCTGCCGAGCGGGGGGTCCTCAGGCGGGACGGTCAGCGACAGCGGCAAGGGAAGGGGAGGTGGGGGGAATGGGGGCGGCGGCCGTGCCGCCGCCGGACTCTCCGCCTCAAGGAGGCGGGTGGAGGTGCCGGCCAGCGCGTTCACCGACTACCGCGCCGCCATCGGCGACCCCGTCCTGGGCGCCACCGTGGGGTTGCATCAGGGGCACCGGCTGAGCCTGGCGATCGGGGGGATGACGAAGGTCCCGGTGGCGGACACCGCCCATTTCGGCACCGGGGAATGGGATTTCGGCGCCAATGTCTCCGCCTCCTTCCGCCTCGGCGACCGAACCCTGCTGGGCGCGGACGCCGCGTGGTGGTACCTGGGCGACCTGCCGGAACTGGATTTCAGGAACCCGCTCTCCGGGTCGGTGTCGCTCACTCATCTCCGGGCCGCCCGCTGGGCGGTCGGGCTGTTCCTGCGTGGGTCCACATCTGCGATCGCCGGCTTCTCCGCGCCTGCCAGCGCGGGAGGCAGCATCACCTGGCTCTCCGCCGGATCGGCCCTCGGCATGGAGGCGGCCGCCGGGCTCAGCGAGACCAGCCCGGACATCGGGCTGACGGCTTACTGGCGGCTCCAGGTTCCGTGACGGGCCGCCGGGGCTACGCGCTCAGGGTGGAGTATCCACCCTAGCGCTCGCTCCGGTGCACCGTCAGCAGCATCTCGCTCGGGGACAGCGCCCGCACGGTATGCGGCACCCCGGGCCCAAGCGCCACCAGCTGCCCCGCTCCGAGTTCGTGCGTCTGGTCTGCCACATCCACGGCCAGCTGCCCCGCGAGCACCTGGATCGTGACCACGCCATTCGCCTTGTGCTCGTTGAGGTAGCCGGCGGTCGCGAAGACGAACACCACCAGAGTGACCGGTCCGTTGCGGAACACGGTGATCTGCCGGTGTCCCGCGACCGCGGGATGGGCCTCGGCACGCAGCATCCGGACGGCACCCTCGAGATCCACGACCTGGGTCGTTCCCGCCAGGCGCGATTCGGGATGGGGGCGGAGGCGGTCTTCGGAGGACATGGACGTAGACCTCGTCGGAGGGGACAGCGGCGGCGGGAGGCGGCTGACCTCCCGCCACTGGCAGATCCCACAGTGGGTGCGCAGAAGGGAGGGCGCAAGCAGCCCGCGCTCCTTATCCCTTCGCCGACGCAACCAAGGGTGCAGTGGGTATGCTCAGGGCCGGGAACCCGGCCGGGACCGCGGGGCACTGAGCCCCGGCCCCGGGCGGCCCCGGGGCCGGCCGAGCGGTGATTGCGGAGGAAAACCATCCCTATTGTTCCGGCGGCTCCTGTCGGGTATCATTCTTCAGGCCATACTGAGAACGACTCTCAACTGACAGGGTCACCCTGATCCGATGCCCCATCGTTTCCGCTCCGCGCTGACCACCCAGGCCGAGGGCCTCCCGCACCGGACCTGTGCCTTGGCCAGCTGTGTGCCCGGCAGCCGGGCCACGGTGGTCAATATCGCCTGCGCGCCTGATGAGGGCTGCCGCCTCCGCGCCCTCGGCCTCTACGAAGGCAGTTGCCTCCACGTGGTGGACTCCCGGCACTGTATGCTAGTGGATGTGCGGGGCACCCGGCTGGCCCTGGGCAACGCGCTGACCAGCGGGATCACGGTGCAGTTGGAGCACCTGCCCGGCTGAGGGCCCACCGGGCCGCCTGCCGGCGGTTCGCACTCATGACCACCCTCCGCCCGTCCCACAGCGCTCGCCGCGCCGAGGGCAGCGCCGATGCCCCGGCGGACGCGGCAGAGCCCGCGCTGCGGGTCGCGATCATCGGCAATCCCAACACCGGCAAGACCACCCTCTTCAACGCCCTGACCGGGCTTCGCCAGCGCGTGGGCAACTTCGCCGGGGTGACGGTGGAGCGGGTCGAGGGGACGTTCCGCAGCCCCGATGGCCGCCGGGTCGCCGTCCTGGACCTGCCGGGGAGCTACTCCCTGAGCGCCGGTGCCCCGGACGAGAAGATCGCCCTGGAGGTGCTGCTGGGCCGCGACCCCGAGCACTGGCGTCCCGACGTCATCGTGGTGGTGGCGGACGCGGCCCACCTGGAGCGGAATCTGTTCCTCGCCAGTCAGGTCTTCGAGCTCGGGGTCCCCGTGGTCCTCGCCCTCAATCAATTCGACCGCGCGGAGGCGGACGGGTACCGGATCAACGTCCCCGAACTGATTCACCAGGTCGGGGTCTTCGTCGTTCCCACGGTGGCCAACCGGGGCGAAGGACTCGAGCCGCTCAAGCGGGCCATCGAGCTGGCCCCGGGCCAGGCGCCGGCCGGCCGGCGCTTCGCCCTCCCGCCGGCGGTGGGAGATGCGGTGGAGCCGCTCGTCGCCGCCCTGGTCGGGGCGGGGCTGGGGCCGGCCCCGGCCGCCATGGAGGCGCTGCGGCTGCTCGCGGTCGAGCGGGTCGAGTCGCACCTGGCCGGCGTGCCGGACCTGCCAGCCACCCTCACCCGGACCCGGGCCGCCGTGGAGCAGGCGGGGTTCGACCCCGCGCGGCTCGAGTCCGACCTGCGGTACGCCTGGATCGCCGAGGTCATCGGGCGCGCGGTGACCCGCACCGCGCCGCTCGGCCGGGACGTGAGCCATCGCATCGACGGGTTCGTGCTGCATCGCTATCTCGGGCCGCTGATCTTCATCCTGCTGATGGCGCTGGTGTTCCAGTCGGTGTTCACCTGGGCCCAGCCACTGATTGAGGGAATCGAGGTGGCCATCGGCGCCACGGGTGGGCTGGCGGGGCGGCTGCTGCCCGAGGGGGACCTGCGCAGCCTGGTGGTGGACGGGGTGTTCGGCGGGGTGGGTTCGGTGCTGGTCTTCCTGCCGCAGATCGCGATCCTGTTCGGCTTCATCGGGCTGCTGGAGCAGTCGGGCTACATGGCGCGGGCGGCGTTCCTGATGGACCGGGTCATGCGCAAGGTGGGCCTCCATGGCAAGAGCTTCATCCCGATGCTCTCCGGCTACGCCTGCGCGGTGCCCGGCATCATGGCCACCCGCACCATCGAGGACCCCAAGGACCGCCTGGCCACCATCATGGTGGTGCCGCTGATGAGCTGTTCGGCGCGGCTTCCGGTGTACACCCTGCTGATCGGTGCCTTCGTGCCGGCAATCACCGTCTGGGGCGGGATCGGCCTCCAGGGTCTCACCATGCTCGCCATGTACCTGCTGGGCACCTTCGCGGCGCTCGGGGCCGCCTGGGTCTTCAAGCGGACCCTGCTCAAGGGGCCGGTGCGGCCCATGATCCTGGAGCTGCCTCCCTATCGCTGGCCCAGCCTGCGGTCGCTCTGGCTGTCGATCGCGCAGCGCTGCTTCCTCTTCCTGCGGCGCGCCGGTACCGTCATCCTGGCGCTCTCGGTGGTGCTCTGGGCCCTCGCCACCTACCCCCGGACGGCGGCAGATCCCGCCCTCCCCGAGGCGGTCCAGCAGGAGCAGCAGCTGGCGTCCTCGGCGCTGGGTCAGATCGGGCACGCGATCGAGCCGCTGGTGCGCCCGCTGGGCTACGATTGGAAGATCGGCGTCTCGATCGCGGCAAGCTTCGCGGCCCGCGAGGTGTTCGTGTCCACCATGGGCACGATCTACGGGGTCGGCGGGAACGGTGAAGACGTCCCGGCGCTCGGCGCCCGGCTCCGCGAGGAGCGGGATGCCCGCACCGGCGCGCCGGTGTACACTCCATTGGTGGCGGTGGGGCTGATGGTGTTCTACGTCTTCGCCCTGATGTGCATCAGCACCACCGCGGTGACCGTCCGCGAGGCGGGCGGGGGGCGGATCGGGTGGCAGTGGGCCGGCTTCCAGTTTGCCTACATGCTGGCGCTGGCCTACGGTGCCGCCTGGCTGGTGTACCACGGCGGCCGCGCCCTGGGTTTCGGAGGCTGGGCATGAGCGTAACGATGGACCGGATCGTGGTGGGGGTGATCGTCGGGGGGGCGCTGCTGTTCCTCGCGCGCCGGATGGTGGCGTCCATCCGGGCGGCTCGCGCCGCCAGGGCGGGGTGCGGCACCGGCTGCGGGTGCGAGGGAGACCGGAAGGCGGGAGGGCACCCCTCCCGCTAAGGAATGCCCTCCCCTTCGCCTACGGGGCGATCTGATAAAACGTCAGCTCCCGCTCGTGGTCCGCCGCCCACCGCATGGCCCATTCGCTCTCGAACAGCAGCACCGGCTTGCCCTTGGCGTCGAACAGCCGCAGCCGGCCACCGGCCGACCCCGCGCGCTC
>JANRJZ010000303.1:0-8263 GCA_033763675.1 Gemmatimonadota bacterium | reverse complement strand
GTCGGGGTCTTCTCGGCCACCAACCTGACGCGCCTGGCGCTGCGCTTCGGCGGCATGGGAGTCGCCGCGGGCCTGGTGCACGCCCTGCTCGGGGGCACGGTTCTCGAGCTGCCGGTCACCGCGGTCGCGGTCGGGGCGATGGACCTGGCCATCGGCCAGCTGTGGCGGCGCATCCGGGAGAGTGTGCGCCGGGGGTGGAACACCATCGGCCAGGTGCTGGCCCTGCTGCTGATGGCGGCATTCGCGCTGGGGCAGGTGGCGCCGGAGTCCGGGCTGATGAAGGCGCTCGGAGGCTGGGGCGGCGGCCTGCTGGCGCGGCAGGAGGCCAGGCTCGATGCCCGGGCCCGCGCCCAACGCACCCCGGTGGCCGCGGACGCGGCGATGGATCCTTCCTGGGTGCTGTTCAGCGACAGCGGTTTCGTGCGCCGGGGGACGCTGCAGGAGGCGCAGGCGTGGTGCGCGGCGCTGGGCCCGGAGTGGCAGCTCCCGGCCGGGCTGGGCGCGCTCCCCGACCTCGCCCGCTGGCCCGATCTCGGCACGCTGATGTATGTCTGGACCGCCGGCGGCGCCGGGCTTCAGATCGGTGATGGCCGGAAGCCCGGGGTGGGCGTCTCCGGTGCAGTGCGCGCCACGGAAGTCCGCGCCGTGCTGTGCCTCCGGCGGGGCCGGTAACGTGGCTGCCGTCTCCGGCCTGTTCATCCCGTCGGAGGAGGAGCTGGAGCATCTCGCCGACGAGGAACTGGCCGAGCTCGAGGACCAGTTGCTGCTCGAGGCGGAGCTGGACTTGTCCCGCAAGGGCCAGTTCACCGCCGGCCGCGCGGTGGTCTGGGCGCTGACCGTGATCTGTGTCGTCCTCGCGATGGCCCTGTTCAGCCGGCTTCCCACCGAGAGACTCGGCCCGCTCAACATCCCCATTTACCTGGGCGCGCTCGGCGGGGGCGCCGCGGCGGCGCACCTGCTCTGGCGCGGGGCCGGCCGCCGAATTCGGGGGGGCACCCGCTGGGTGCTCCGGCACTGGCCGGTGGCGCTGTATCTCGGCGGGATGGCCTGGCAGGCGCTCCGGGCCGGATAGCTGCGGAGGCGCCCGGCGCGCCGCCGGGGCCCCGGGGTTGAAGCCGGTCGGGCACCCGGGGTACGTTCCCCTGCTTATGGCTCAGGAATACCTGGTCGTCCGCGGGGCTCGCGAGCACAACCTCAAGAACGTCTCAGTCCGGATCCCCCGGGATCGCCTGACGGTGATCACGGGGCTCTCGGGCTCGGGCAAGTCCTCGCTCGCGTTCGATACCATCTACGCCGAGGGGCAGCGCCGCTACGTCGAGTCCCTCTCGGCGTACGCCCGCCAGTTCCTCGGCCTGATGGAAAAGCCCGATGTGGACGCCATCGAGGGGCTCTCCCCTGCGATCGCCATCGAGCAGAAGTCCGCGGGCCACAACCCCCGCTCCACGGTCGGGACCGTCACCGAGGTCTACGACTACCTGCGGTTGCTCTGGGCGCGGGTCGGCATTCCGCACTGCCCCAACGACGGCACCCCGATCGCCCGCTCGAGCGCGAGCCAGATCACCGACACGATCCTGGGGTGGCCCGATGGCACCCGGATCGAGGTGCTTGCGCCGCTGGTCCGGGGGCGCAAGGGAGAGTTCCGCGATCTCTTCGAGGACATCCAGAAGCGCGGCTTCGTGCGGGTGCGCGTGGACGGGGAGACCTACGACCTCACCGACGTGCCCACGCTCAACCGGCGGCAGAACCACGACGTGGCGGTAGTGGTGGACCGGCTGGTGGTGCGGGCGGCGGACCGGAGCCGGCTGGCCGACTCGGTCGAGACCGCGCTCAAGGCCGCGGACGGGGTGGTCGAGGTGCACCGGGCCGACGGACCGGCGGACCGGCGGGCGGTCACCTTCTCCGAGCGGTTTGCCTGTCCGACCTGCGGGCTGTCCCTGCCGGAACTCGAGCCGCGGCAGTTCTCGTTCAATTCGCCGTTCGGCGCCTGCGCGGAGTGTCACGGCGTCGGGTTGCGCCGCGAAGTCAATGCCGAGCTGATCCTGGGCGACGCCAGCATCTCGATTCTCGAAGGGGTGGTGCTGCCGTGGGGCGAGCCGACTGGCTACCTGCGGAAGGTGGTCCTGCCCACCCTCGCCAAGACGTTCAAGTTCGACCTGGCCGCGCCCTGGCGCTCCCATAGCGCGGCCGCGAAACAGGCGCTGCTTTACGGCGCGACGGGGAAGAAGCTCAAGTACGCCATCGAGGGTGCCCGCAGCCGGGACGACTACGAAAGCGAGTGGGAGGGGATCCTCGCCAACGTCTCCCGCCGCTATCGGGAGAGCTCGAGCGACGCGGTGCGCACCCAGCTGGAGCAATTCATGGTGGAGGAGCCGTGCCGTGCCTGCGGCGGCAAGCGGCTCAAGCCGGAGTCGCTGGCGGTGCACGTGGGCGGGAAGGGTATCGGCGAGATCGTGGACCTCCCGGTGGCCCGGGCCTATGACTTCTTCGCCCGGCTGCCGGTCGGGAAGGGGAGCCGGGGCGGCCTCGACGCCGAGATCGCTGGGCCCATCCTCAAGGAAGTGAGTGACCGGCTGCGTTTCCTGCGCGATGTCGGCCTGGATTACCTCACCCTCGGCCGTTCGGCGGGGTCGCTTTCCGGCGGGGAAGCGCAGCGGATCCGGCTCGCCACCCAGATCGGCAGCCGCCTGACCGGGGTGCTGTACGTCCTCGACGAACCGAGCATCGGGCTGCACCAGCGCGACAATGAACGGCTGCTTGCCACGCTCCGGGACCTCCGGGACCTGGGCAACACGGTCATCGTGGTGGAGCACGATGAGGACACCGTGCGGGCCGCGGACCACGTGGTGGATCTCGGCCCCCGGGCCGGGCGTTTCGGCGGCGAAGTCGTGGTGGAAGGGACCGTGGACGACGTGCTCCGGCACCCGACCTCCCTCACCGGACGCTACCTGCGGAACGAGCTCCGCATCCCGATTCCCCCGGCGCGCCGCACCGGACCGGCGGTGCAGCGGCTCCGGGTCCGCGGGGCGCGGTCCAACAACCTGAAGAACCTGACGGTGGAGATCCCGCTGGGCCGCTTCGTGGCGGTGACCGGCGTCTCCGGCTCGGGCAAGTCCACCCTGGTCACGGACATCCTGTACCAGGCGCTGGCGCGGCACTTCTACCGCGCCAAGGTGATCCCGGGGCAGCATGCGGGCATTGACGGGCTGGAGCAGATCGACAAGGTCATCGACATTGACCAGAGCCCCATCGGGCGCACCCCGCGCAGCAACCCGGCGACCTACACCGGGCTCTTCACCCCAATCCGCGAGCTGTTCACCCAGCTCCCCGAGGCCAAGCTCCGGGGGTATGGTCCGGGCCGCTTCTCGTTCAACGTCAAGGGCGGCCGCTGCGAGGCCTGCGAGGGCGACGGACTGGTCAAGATCGAGATGCACTTCCTCCCCGATGTGTACGTCCCCTGCGAGGTCTGCAAGGGGAAGCGTTACAACCGGGAAACGCTTGAGGTCCGGTACCGCGGCCGGAGCATCGCGGAGGTGCTGGACCTCACGGTCGGAGACGGGCTCGAGTTCTTCGCCGCACAACGGCGGATCGCGGAGAAACTCGAACTCCTCAACGACGTAGGCCTTGGGTACATCCACCTGGGACAGGCCGCGACCACCCTCTCCGGCGGCGAGGCCCAGCGGGTGAAGCTGGCCACGGAACTCGCCAAGCGGGACACCGGCCGAACCCTCTACATTCTGGATGAGCCGACCACGGGCCTGCATTTCGAGGACGTCCGGCTGCTGCTCGAGGTGCTGCACCGGCTGGTGGACAAGGGCAACAGCGTGCTGGTGATCGAACACAACCTGGACGTGATCAAGACCGCCGACTGGATCATCGACCTGGGCCCGGATGGCGGGGACCTGGGGGGGACGATCGTGGCCGCGGGTACTCCGGAAGCGGTGGCGCAGGTCCCCGCCAGTTACACCGGCGCCTTCCTGCGCCGGGCCCTGTCGGGAACCCCATGACCCTCGTACGCGCTCGTCCGCTCGCCTGCCTGCCACTCATGTGGCTGATGGCTGGTCCCGTCGCGGCCCAGGGCCCCGTCTCCCCCGACCGGGCCAACGCCGTGCTGCGGGATGTCCCGGTCTTCATCCCCATGGACTCCGCCGGGACCCCGGTGGTGGCGACGCCCCCGGATGGCGGGAAACCGGTCGTCGGGCTGTTCCTGCGAAAGGCGGGCGCGGTGTCGTTCGTGTCCAACCTTCGGCAGAGCCGTCCCGAGATCGCCCGTCGGGTCGTGATTCGGACCGCCTCCCTCGGCAACGCGCTCCGCATGCTCGGCGCGGGCCAGGGGGTGCAGTACACTTACGTCCCCGATCCCGCCGAAGTCACCGCCGCGCGGCAGCTGCTGGCCTCGCAGGGGAAGCCGGCGGAGGTGCCCGGTGTCCCGGTGTTCCTCGCCAAGACGTCCGACGGCGGGTATCTCACCCTGAACCTGGGGGGACGCACCTCGGTACCTGCCTTCCTGAGCCTGCAGGACCTCGAGGCGTTCCGGGAGCGCTATCGCCGGAGCGGCAGCCCCGGAGGCCGCGAGACCAGCGTCGAGGTGAGTTCGCTCGAAGTCCTGATCCACCTGATGAACACGTCCAATGACCCCCTGCTCGCCGAGATGGACATCGTCCCCGGCGCGCGGGCGGTAGCGGAAGCCCAGCCGTAACTGTGAACCCGAGGGGCCACCGCCCCCACGCCACGAGGATGTCGTGCCCCTGCTGACCATTGCCCGCCGGCTGTCCGGATCGCTCCCGCTGCTGCTGGTGCTCGCCGGGCCACTTGCCGCCCAGGCGGCCGATCCCGGCCTCCTCTCGCTGGAACGGATCTACGCCTCCACCGATTTCCGGCCCGAGTTCTTCGGTCCTGCGCGTTGGCTGGCCGGCGGGGCGGCGTACACCACGCTCGAGCGCTCGCGGGAAGGCAAAGGGGGCCAGGACCTCGTCCGCTATGATGTGGAGACCGGCGCCCGGACCGTGCTGGTGCCCGCCACCCGCCTGATCCCCGCCGGGGACACCCTGCCGATCACGGTGGAGAATTACGCCTGGTCCGCGGACGAACAGCAGCTCCTGGTGTTCACCAACTCCCAGCCTGTCTGGCGGCAGAACACCCGGGGGGACTACTGGACCCTCGACCTCCGCACGGGCCGCCTGCGCAAGCTCGGCGGGGCGCGGGCCAAGGCCTCGACGCTGATGTTCGCCAAGTTCGCCCCCGACGGCCGGCGGGTGGGGTACGTGCGGGAGAACAACCTTTACGTCGAGGACCTGGGCTCGGGCCGCATCGTGCAGCTCACCCGCGACGGTTCCCGCACCATCATCAACGGGACCTTTGACTGGGTGTACGAGGAAGAACTCGACCTGCGCGACGGCTGGCGCTGGAGCCCGGACGGCCGGGCCATCGCCTTCTGGCAGCTCAACACCGACAGCGTCCGCAACTTCACCCTGATCAACACCACCGACAGCCTGTACGCCCAGGCGGTCCCGATCCAGTACCCCAAGGCGGGGGAATCGAATTCCGCCGCGCGCGCCGGCGTGGTGCCGGCGGCCGGCGGCCGTATCACCTGGTTCCAGGTCCCCGGCGACCCGCGCAATCATTACCTGGCGCGGATGGAATGGGCCGAGTCGAGCGACGAGGTCGTCATCCAGCAGCTCAACCGGATGCAGAACACCAACACCGTCTTCCTCGGCGACCGGCGCTCCGGTGCGGTGCGGCCAATCCTGGTGGAGCGTGACAGCGCCTGGGTGGATGTGGTCGATGAGATCACCTGGCTGGATGGCGGCCGGAGCTTCCTGTGGGAAAGCGAGCGCGACGGCTGGCGTCACGTCTACCGGGTCTCCCGTGACGGGGCCAGGGTGGAGCTGCTCACCCCCGGGGCCTTCGACCTCGCCGCCGTCTCCGCGGTGGACGTCGCGGGCGGCTGGCTCTATTACACCGCCTCCCCCGCCAACCCGACGCAGCGCTATCTCTTCCGCACCCGCCTGGACGGCGCCGGCGCACCGGAGCAGGTGTCCCCGGCGGACGCGGCGGGGATGCATGGGTACAACATCGCCCCGAACGCGCGGGCGGCGTTGCACACCTACTCGAAGTTCGGCACCCCGCCGGTGACCGAGCTGGTGCGGCTGCCGGAGCACCGCGTGCTGCGGACCCTGGTGGCGAACACCCAGCTCAAGGCGCGGGTCGAGGCGCTGCAGCGGGGGCCGGTCGAGTTCTTCCAGGTGGATATCGGCGAGGGGGTCGCGCTGAACGGCTGGATCATGAAGCCGGCCGACTGGAGCCCCGACCGGAAGTACCCGATCTTCTTCACCAACTACGGCGGGCCGGGGTCGCAGACCGTGCTCGACAGCTGGGGCGGGGCCAACTATCTCTGGAACCTGCTGCTCACCCAGAAAGGCTACCTGGTTGCGAGCATCGACAACCGCGGCACCGGGATGCGGGGCCGCGCCTGGCGGAAGATCGTCTACCGCCGCCTCGGCGTGATCGAAACCCAGGACCAGGCCAACGCCGCCCGGGCGATCGGGCGCTGGAGCTATGTGGACTCGACTCGGGTGGGGGTCTTCGGCTGGAGCTACGGCGGGTTCATGAGCCTGAACGGGCTGCTGCAGGCGCCGGACGTGTACGCGATGGCGATCGCGGTGGCGCCGGTGACCCACTGGAAGTTCTATGACAATATCTACACCGAGCGTTACAACGGCCT
Source organism: Gemmatimonadota bacterium (assembly GCA_033763675.1). GTDB lineage: Bacteria > Gemmatimonadota > Gemmatimonadetes > Gemmatimonadales > GWC2-71-9 > JADJOM01. The sequence goes on along the minus strand of JANRJZ010000303.1, from coordinate 1,542 downwards.
GCCCCAGGAGAACCAGGCTGGGTATGATGCCGGGAGCCCGCTCACCTACGCCGACCGCATGCGCGGCCGCCTGCTGCTGGTGCATGGCACGGGCGACGACAACGTGCACTACCAGAACAGCGAGGCGATGGTCAACCGCCTGGTCGCGGCCAACAAGCAGTTCGAGTTCATGGCGTACCCCAACCGGAATCACGGCATCGGGGGCGGCAACACTACGTTGCACCTGCGCACGATGCTGACCAACTTCATCGACGAGACGCTGGGCCCCCCGCGCGCCCAGCCGCAGGCGCCTCCCGGCCCGCTTACCAACTGAGCCGTGACTGACCCCGTCCGCGCCGCCCTCGAGCCGCTGCTCGCCGGCACCTACGCTATCGAGCGGGAGCTCGGTCGCGGCGGCATGGGGGTGGTCTACCTTGCCCGGGAGACCCGCCTGGACCGGCCGGTCGCCATCAAGGTGCTGCCGCCCCACCTCACCGGTGACGCCACCATCCGGGAGCGGTTCCTCCGCGAGGCGCGCACCGCCGCCCAGCTGTCCCATCCGCACATCGTGCCGATCTACCGGGCGGAAGAGGCCCACGGCTGCGCCTACTTCGTCATGGCGTTCATCGAGGGAGAAAACCTCGCCGAGCGGGTCCGGGACCGGGGGCCGCTGCCGCCCGCCGAGGTGGTGCGGCTGCTGCGCGAATCGGCATGGGCCCTGGCCTACGCTCACCTGCGGGGCGTGGTGCACCGGGACATCAAGGCCGCCAACATCATGATCGAGCGGGGCTCCGGTCGCGCGGTGCTGACCGACTTCGGGATCGCCCGGGACAGCCACGCCTCGTCCCTCACCCAGGCGGGGGAGGTCGTCGGCACGGTGCACTACATGAGCCCGGAGCAGGCCAACGGCCTCCCGCTCGATGGACGGAGCGACCTCTATTCCCTGGGCGTCGCCGGGTTCCAGGCGCTGGCCGGACGGCTCCCCTTCGAAGGGGACAACCCGGCCGCCGTGCTGCTCGCGGTCTCGTCCCGGGCGGCTCCTTCGCTCGGCGCCGTGGCCCCCCAGGTGCCGGCGCCGCTGGTGGAGGTGATTGACCGCTGCCTTCGCAAGGAGCCCGACGAGCGCTACCCCACCGGCGAGGCACTGGCGGAGGCGCTGGAACAGGCCCTGGAGCGGTCGGCCACCCGCACCGGGCCGGGCGAACCGGACCGGGTCATCGCCACCAGCCAGGCAGAGGCGATCTGGCTCCGCGCGGCGCAACTGCAGGCGGAGGCGGCCACCCGGCTGGAGCAACGCTCCCGGGAGGGCACCGGGCTGACCACGATTACTTCGGCGCTTCCCACCGGCGGTTACCGGTTGCGGGACGTCGAGGCAGCCGCAAAGGAAGTCGGCATCGCGCCCGAGTTCGTGGCCCTGGCGCTGGCGGAGCAGCCCGTCGCGGCCTCCATGCCCGCCGCTGTCACCGGCAGCTGGAAGGACCGGATGACGACCCGGCTGCTCGGCACCAGCGAACGGAGCATCTCCGTCTCGCGGGTGATTCGCGGCAGCCCGCGCACCGTCCT
>JANRJZ010000302.1:0-2693 GCA_033763675.1 Gemmatimonadota bacterium | reverse complement strand
GCGGTGACGCGGCTGAGGCCGTAGCACCAGAGGGCCAGCACCCCGCCGGGCCGGAGGACCCGGGCCGCCTCGGCGTAGAAGGGTTCGAGATCAAACCAGTGCGCCGCCTGGGCCGCGCTCACGAAATCGGCGGAGCAGCTGGTCAGGCCGCTCTCTGCCGCGATGCCGACCCGGTACTCCACCCGCGGGTGAGCCGGCGCCTCCGCCAACTGGGCCGCGCTCGGATCGGTGGCGACCACACGGGAGAAGAACAGGGCCAGTCCCAGCGCCGCCTGGCCGTTCCCCGTCCCCGCGTCCCACGCCAGGTTCCGCCCGGGCGCACGCGCCGCGAGGGCGGCGAACAGCTCCGCCGGGTAGCGCGGCCTTGCGCGGGCGTAGGCCGGCGCATGCCCGGAGAAGTGGTCGTGGAAGGACACCAGCGGCCGGGACCCGGGTCAGGAGCGGGGCCGGGCCCGATCGCCCAGTGCCGCCAGCAGCCCCCGGATGTCGAGGGGTCGGGTGTACATCGCAATCTCACCCGTGGGGCCCCGCGGCCAATCGGATTCCGGCCGGTCCCAGTACAGCTCCACGCCATTCTCGTCCGGGTCCCGGAGGTAGAGCGCCTCGCTCACCCCATGATCCGCCGCCCCGTCGAGCGGATGGCCGGCGTCCCGCAGCCGTTGGAGGGCGTCGGCCAGGTCGCGACGAGTCGGGTACAGGATGGCGATATGGTAGAGTCCGGTCCGGCCCGGGGGGGGAGGGGTGCCACCCCGGCTCTCCCAGGTGTTCAGGCCGATGTGGTGGTGATACCGCCCGGCCGCGAGGAACGCCGCATCGGTCCCGAGCCGCTGGGTCACGAGAAAGCCCAACACGCCGGAGTAGAACCCGATCGCCCGCTCGAGGTCGGCCACTTTGAGGTGCACATGGCCGATTCGCACTTCCGGGTGGAGGGGGGCGCTCAGGGGAGGATCTCGGGTGCGCCCCGGCGCGCGATCAGCGCGCCGAGACCGGTGCCGACCATTCCGCCAACAAGCCCGTGCCAGACCGTGCCCATGCGGCTCCCGATCCACCAGCCGATCGCTGCGCCGGCGAAGGGGGCCAGCAGCGAGAGCAGCTCCGGGAAGGAAGGCAGCATGCTGTCGGTGGGGCCGGCGGGGCGTGGGCCGGGGCGGCCGGGCGGCCGCCGGACGGGGCGCTTGGGTGTGGGCATGCGGGGAAGGTGCCACGATTGCCGGCACGACGCCACCACGCGGGCGTCAGCGGGGGCGGGCGCCGAAGCGGAGACTCTCGGTCGCCAGGAAGACCTCGCGCAGGAAGCTGAGGTAGCCACCGACCAGGGCGACCATTGCCAGGATGAAGAGGCCCGCGAGCAGCACGGTGAGCTCGAGCCCGAGCACCGCGCCGATGAACAGGCCGGCGATCAGCAGGCAGATGAGGAGGGCGCAGGCGGTGCAGAGCGTGATGGCGCGGTTCACCAGCGCGGCACGCCGCGCCAGGGTGTGCAGCTCGGTGGCGGCTATCTCGTGGGTGGTCCCCGTGGTCACGGGGAGCGATGCCTCCAGCGTCCGCGCCCGGTCGATGATCCGTCCCAGCCGGTTGGCCAGCACGCCAAGTGTCACGCCGACGCCGGAAAGGAGGAACACGGGCGCCACGGCGAGCTGGATCACGTGCGGGATGTCGAACTCCCCTCCCGCCAGCTGTCCGATCATGTCGTGGCGCCCGGGGCGGCGAATCAGCCGCGGGGCAGCTTCGGGGCCTTGCCCGTGCGGGTCACCGCATCGAGCCAGGCCTCCGCGGCCGCCAGCGCCTTCTGCTTCCCGCCGTACTTCACGTCGCTGAAGTAGGCGCGGAACTTCGGCCGGTAGCCGGTCTTGGTCAGCTTGTACGCCAGCCGCACCATGTAACCGGTGGCCCGTTCATAGTCGAGCCGGATGATCCCGGGTGAGAGACGGCGGCCCTCACGGGCACGCGGCAGGGGCACCTTGAGCTTCGTGGGCCGGGAACGCTTGGGAGTCTTGGTCGCCTTCATCTCGACTACCTCATGGGGGGAGAGTGGCATCAGTAGTATGCACGGGTTCCCCGCCGGGCGGAAGGCACACCCCGGGCATGCCAACTAGCGGGGGAAGTCGGCCGGCGGCCTGACCACCGTGGTCCATGCCCGCACCCGCCAATCGGTGACCCGCCCATGGCGAACATATGGGTCGGATTGGGCAGATCGGTCCGCCCCCGGGGGCGGGGCCGCGGAAGAGAAGCCCGGCGCCGTCAGGGCGGGGTCGCGGGGGCAGCGGCCTGTTCCGGACCGAGGACGACGGGCGGCTCCGAGGGCCGCTCGGCGACGACGACCGCGATGGGGAGGCTGGCGGACGTGCTGAGGCGGCGGAGCGTCCCGTCGTCCTCGCGCCGCAGGATGGTCACGTCGAGCCGGCCGTTGCGCCGGGTCGGCCGCAGCAGCGCCGCGACACGGCCCTCGGGCAAGTCGAGCTGGAATGGGGTGCGATCGCGCCGGCCCTCGAGGGGCCAGCTCTCATCGGGGAAGATTGCCCAGTCCACCTCCACTCCCTCCCGGGCCCCCGTGGTCACCCGCACCACGTAGGAGGCCGCGGATGCCGGCGCCGCGGGGGAAGCCCCGCCCGGTGGCGCCGCGGGGGCGCAGGCCAGCCCAAGCAGAAGCAGGAACGGCGGGATACCGGGAGCTTGCATGACCGGACCGGGGT
>JANRJZ010000301.1:0-34583 GCA_033763675.1 Gemmatimonadota bacterium | reverse complement strand
CACGAACATGCCGTGGACACCCAGGAACGCGAAGACGATCGTGACCAGGGTGCGGAGCGGGAACTGCAAGCTCCCGAGCGCGAACACCCGGCGGATGCCGTTCCCCCACTGCCAGTCGAAGTACTGGAAATAGTTCAACAGCTGCAGCCCGAGGATCCGGCCGCTGCGGCCGGGGTTGTCCGGCCCGTGGGGCACGGTGGGGTCGTCGAAGGGGGTCCGCACCGGGTATTGCTCCCGCCGGATGACGGCGAGCAGCCGGTCCCAGTTGTCCGGCTGGGCCTCGTTGAGGATCGGATGCTGCCCCGCGCGGATGTACAGGAAGAGGTAGCTGGTGACGCCGATCGCCGCGATGCCGAGGGCCACGACGGCGAACAGCGAATGCCGGGCCCGCACCGCGATGGCGAGGGCCGCGAGGTAGCAGAGCCCGCCGATGGTGGTCAGCGCGGTGCTCCCGAGACCGCCACCGATGAGCAGCGCCCAGGTCCCCGCCACCACCGCAGCCTCCGCCCACTCCGCCGCCCGCCGCTCCGGCAGGGAGGCCGGGGCACCGTGCAGGGTCGCCACGAGGAACGCCACCACCGCCGGCCCGACCAGCAGCGCCAGCAGGTGGTTGCCGATGGACAGCCCGGCCAGATAGAGGATGAACAGGAGCAGGTGCGCTGCCCGCGGGGTGCCCCGGGCCTCACGCCAGCGGAGGCAGCTCCAGGCGATGGCCGCGATGGTGAACGTCGCGGCGGCGTACACCTCGGTTTCGTTCGAGTTCTGCCACATGGTGAACGTGAACGCGGCGATGAGCGCGGCGGCCAGGGCGCCGCCGATGCTGAGCCGCCGTCCGTTGGCCGGGTCCAGGTCCGCGGTGGCACGCGCCAGGGTATCCTGGGCCACGAGGAACAGGAGCCCGGCCCCCGCCGCGCCGAGTACCGCGGAGAGGAGGTTCAGGCGCTGGGCGTAGTCGGCCAGCGGAACCATCGCGGCCCAGACGTGCCCGATCATGACGAACAGCGGCGTCCCCGGCGGATGCGGGATGCCAAGCGTCCGGGCGGCGGCGATGAACTCGCCGGCGTCCCAGAAGGTGACGGTCGGGGCAAGGGTGAAGACGTAGCCGGCCAGGACCAGCAGGGCGGTCATCGCGGCGAGCAGGTACGGCGGGCGACGAGTCATCGGGTCCGAAGGGATTGATGTGAGTACGCGGCGGCTGGGCGGATCGGTGCGCAGGGTAACGCGCGCCTATCCCGCCCCCCGCACCGCGTGCGCGACGGCCAGCGCGTCGCGCGTGAAGCCGACCTGGTGGACCCGGAAGATCCGGGCCCCCCGTTCCCAGGCCATGACGCAGGCGGCGGCGGTTGCCACGTCACGATCCGCGACCTCCCGGCCGGTCACGCTGCCGAGGAAGCGCTTGCGGGACGGGCCGACCAGCAGCGCCCGGCCCAGCGGCCGCAGCGCTTCCAGCCCATCCAGCAGGGCCAGGTTCTGTTCCGCGGTCTTGGCAAAGCCGAATCCCGGGTCCAGCACGATGCGCTCGGCCGCGATTCCGGATGCAAGTGCCCGGTCCAGTGCGGCCGCCAGCTCGTCCCGGACCCCAGTGACGACGTCCGGCGCATACTCCGCATGGTCCAGCCGGGCCATGGTGCTGACGCTGCCGCGGCTATGCATGAGGATCACGCCCGCGCCCGTGCCCGCCACCACCCCCGCCATGGCCGGATCGAGCCGGAAGGCCGAGACATCGTTGACGATCGCGGCGCCGGCATCGAGCGCTGCCTGGGCCACGGCGGCCTTCACCGTGTCGACCGAGATCGGGGTGCCGGGATGCCGGCGGCTCAGCGCCTCCACCACCGGCAGGACCCGGCCGAGCTCCACGGCTTCCGGCACGGGCTCGCTGCCGGGACGGGTGGATTCACCCCCCAGGTCCAGGATCCCGGCCCCCTCGCTCACCAGGATATCGGCCTGGGCCAGCGCGGCATCGGGCGAAAAGTAGCGCCCGCCGTCACTGAAGGAGTCGGGAGTGAGATTGAGGATGCCGGCGATGACCGGGCGGTCGAGGGCGATGCTGCGGGTGCCGGTGACCCAGACCTCGGGGGGATCCGGCAGCAGCCAGAGGCCGACCGCCTCCGCGACGGCCACCAGCGGAGGGGGAACCACCCACGGACGCGCGAGCGCGCTCAGCCGCGCCTCGCTCCCCGCGACGATGGCCCAGTCGGGTCCAGTGAGGAGATCCAGGCCGAGGACGCCGGCGTGCTGCAGCAGGGCCAGGATCGTGGAGTCATCGAGCCCGGAAAGTTCGATCGCCGCGGCGGGCATCCCGCCCGCCGCGGCGTCGGCGCGGCCCGAGTCCCAGCCCCGCGCGACGAGCGCCTCCTGCACGGCACGCGGGGAGTGCAGCGGGAGCCGACGGGCGATCACGCGCCCATCGGCTCGGCCGGCGGCGCCCCCAGGATGGGCGTGCGCTGCGCCTCCCGCTCCGCCCGCGGCGGGGTGGCCACGGCGGTGGGGGGAGAGGGCGGCGGGGGCGCGATGGGCGGCAGGGTCCCGCCGCTCAGCAGGAGGTCGATGTCCTCCCGGTCAATGGTCTCGCGCTCCAGCAGCGTGGCGGCGATGTGGTCCAGCAGGGCCCGGTGCTCGAGCAGAATCTTCCGCGCGTTCTCGTGGGCCTCGTCGAGGAAGTGCTTCACCTCGTCGTCCACCACCTGGGCGGTGCGTTCGGAGACCTCGCGCCGCTGGCCGAACTCCCGGCCCAGGAAGATTTCCTGTTCCCGGTCGCCGATGGCCATCATGCCGATCTTCTCGCTCATGCCGAACTGGGTCACCATCCGGCGGGCGATGGCGGTGGCCTGCTCGATGTCGCTGCCGGCCCCGGTGGTCACCTTGTTGGGTCCGAAGATCAGCTCCTCCGCCACCCGGCCGCCGAAGGCGATCGCGAGGCGGCCGATCAGCCACTCCTTGGTCTGGCCGTATCGATCCTTGTCGGGCAGCGACATCATGAGCCCGAGGGCCCGGCCCCGCGGCACGATCGTCACCTTGTGGATCGGATCGGCGCCGACCGTCTTGAGCGACACGACGGTATGGCCCGCCTCGTGGTAGGCCGTCAGCCGGCGCTCGTCCTCCGACAGGACCAGGCTCTTCCGCTCAACTCCGAGCATGACCTTGTCCTTGGCATCCTCGAAGTCCTGCATGTCCACCAGCGACTTGTTGCGCCGGGCGGCAAGCAGCGCCGCCTCGTTCACCAGGTTGGCCAGGTCCGCCCCCGCCATGCCCGGCGTCCCCTTGGCGATGGTCTCCAGCGCCACGTCCGCCGCCAGCGGGATCTTCCGGGTGTGCACCCGCAGGATCCCCTCGCGGCCCCGGACGTCGGGGGCGTCCACCACGATCTGGCGGTCGAACCGGCCGGGCCGGAGCAGCGCGGGGTCGAGGACGTCGGGCCGGTTGGTGGCGGCGATCAGGATCACGCCGTCATTCGACTCGAAGCCGTCCATTTCCACCAGCAGCTGGTTGAGCGTCTGTTCCCGTTCATCGTGCCCGCCGCCCAGCCCCGCCCCGCGGTGCCGGCCGACGGCGTCAATTTCATCGATGAAGATGATGCACGGGGCGTGCGCCTTGCCCTGCTCGAACAGGTCCCGGACCCGGCTGGCGCCGACGCCGACGAACATCTCCACGAAGTCCGATCCGGACATCGAGAAGAAGGGACGCCCGGCCTCGCCAGCCACCGCCTTGGCGAGCAGCGTCTTGCCGGTGCCTGGCGGGCCCACCAGCAGCGCGCCCTTGGGCAGGCGCCCGCCCAGCCGGGTGAACTTGCCCGGATCCTTGAGGAACTCGATCACCTCCTGCAGCTCCACCTTGGCCTCATCGGCCCCGGCCACATCCGCAAAGGTGAGCTTCGGGGTGTCCCCGGTGAGCAGCTTGGCCTTGCTCTTCCCGAAGCTGAAGGCGCGGCTGCCCCCGGCCTGGAGCTGTCGCAGCAGGAAGACCCAGAGCCCGATGATCACGATCCAGGGGAGCGCCGCCAGCAGGAAATTGGCGACCCCGATCTTCGGCTCCTTGGCCGAGATCGGTACATTGGCCTTCTCCAGCTCGGCCAGGATCTGCTCGCTGTCCTTGATGGGCAGCAGCACCACGAACGCCTTGGCCGGGCGCCCGTCCTGCGGCACCGGATTGACGAACTCACCCTCGACCTGCTTGCCGTCGTAGACCGTGACGTTCTTCACGTTCCCCGCGGCCAGCTGCTGCTTGAAGTTGGTGTACGTGAACTCCTGCATGGCGGTCTTCTGGCTGTTCATCAGCTGGAAGAGCGCCATCGCGACCAGGGCCACGAGGAGCCACAATGCGAGATTCTTGCTCAGGCCCCGCCAATCAGCACGAGGCGGGCCCGGCGGCATGCGTTCAGCCATTCAACCCATTTCCGCGATGTACGGGAGGTGCCGGAATTCCTCCGCGTGATCCAGGCCGTAACCCACCAGGAACTTCGGTGGGGCCGTGAACCCCACGAACCGGATCTCCGGCAAGGGGGGTGCGATGCGCTTATCCAGCAGCGCGCAGACCGCGAGGCTCCTCGGCCCCCGGGACCGCAGCCGGTCCGTCAGGGAGGCCAGAGTTCGACCGCTGTCAATAATATCCTCAACCAGCAGGATATGCCTCCCCACCAGCTGGCCGGCCGGTTCGTAGAGCAGCCGGACCTCCCCGCTCGACACCATTCCCGTCCCGTAGGAACTGGCCACGAGGAAGTCCACCGAGAGCGGCCGCTCGATCGCCCGGGCCAGGTCGGCGAGGAAGATGAAGCTGCCCTTGAGCAGCCCGATCAGGGTGAGCTCTCCTTCAGGATAGGCCCGGGTGATCTCCCGCCCCAGGTCGCGCACCCGGGCCGCGATGGTCCCCGCGTCGTAGACCACGGCACGCAGTTCCCGGCCACCCGCCCGCGGCTCAGCGGCCACGTTCGACCGCCACCCGGATCGCCGGCTGGCCTGCCGCCGGCAGGAGGTTCCGGGAGCGGCAGACCCCCGGGATCCACGCCAGCTCCCCGTCCCCCTCGATCAGCGGCCAGGCGACCCGCTCCTGCACCGGCACCCGGGCATCCTGGAAGCAGCGGACGGCAAGGCGCTGGCCGGTACCCCCCAGCGGGCTCACCCGGTCCCCGGCCCGCCAGGCACGGATGGCCAGTGCCCCGGGGATGAACCACGCGATCCGACCGTCGCGTGCCTGGAGGGCGGGAGCGTTGTCCAACGTCCAACGTACGCGCCACCCCGCCCACTCGGTTTGACCTGGCGACGCGGTCAGCAGGCTGCTGCCGGGCGGTGGTCCCGGCTGCGCGGGACTCATGAGTTGGAGGCGATCGAAGTCGCGGCCGAGCGACCACCCCGCGCCCAGGTCGGCTCGCTGGCCGCTCTCGGCCTCCCGGAGCGACCGCAGGGCCCGGGCGACCCTGGCCCGGCCGGCCGGCGCCCCTTGCTCGAGCAGCATGGCCTGGGTGAGGCTCACGGCCAGCGTCCCTGGGAGGGACTGCAGCGTCGGCCAATGCAGCGAAGGGTTCCCGCGCTCGCGCCCAAACCCGAGGCCAGGCCACCGGCGCAGCGCTTCCAGCCATGCCCGCCGGGCCGCGGAGGCATGGCGGGCTGCCTGATCGAGGTGCCGGTCGAGGTCGGGAAGCCGGGAACGGAGCCCGGGGAGGAGGGCCGTTCGCAGCCAGGAGCGGAGGTGGCGCGGATCGGCGTTGGCGGTATCCTCCCACCACTCGAGTCCCGCGGCCCGGGCATAGGTAAGGATGCTCACGCGGGTGAAACCGAGCAGGGGCCGGGCGATGCGGTGCCCGCGCCGGGCCATGCCCGCCAGCCCCGCCGGGCCGCTGCCGCGGAGCGCCCGCATGAGCACGGTCTCCCGCTGGTCGTCGGCGTGATGCGCCGTCAGCAGCCAGCGGGCCCCCAGTCGCCCCTGCTGCTCGCGGAGCCAGGCGTGCCGGGCCCGGCGGGCGGCCGTCTCGGTGGCACCGGGTCCGAGCGCCAGGGAGGTGGTGATGAGAGGGAGGTCCAGCGCGGCTGCCCGCCGCGCGACCAGCGCCGCGGCGCGGCGGCTCTCGGGGTGGATCCCGTGATCCACGTGCGCGACGACCGGCGCCAGGGCGTGACGGTGGCGGGTCGCCGCGAGGAGCTCCAGCAGGACCATTGAATCCACGCCCCCCGACACCGCCACCAGCACCGGCCCCTCGCCCAGCCGCAGCCGCCCGAGCTCCGAGAGAAAGCGTCCCTGGAGCCCCATCCTAGTGCAGGGGCTCCGCCGATTCCTTCGCTTCCAGCAGGAAGCGGGGAATGGCGGCCTCGAACACCGTGCCGGCGTCGCGGACGAACTGGTATTCCCCTTCCATGTAGCCCTGCTCCGACTTCAGGACGCAGAAGCTCTGATACTCATGCACCTGGCCGTGCGACAGGATGGGCTGTTCCCCTACCACGCCCTCCCCTTCCACCACCGTCTCCTCGCCGATGGAATCGTGGATCCGCCAGCGCCGGGACCGCAACTGGGCGGTACTGCCGCTGATGTTCTCGATCCGCACAAAGTACGCGAACACGTACTGCTGCTTGAGCGGATTGGAGCGTTCCGGCAGGTAGACCGGCCGGACCGAGATGCGAATCCCATCGGTGACGCGGTAGTAGAAGGCGCGCGCGGGCATGGCTCAGGGACTGGCGGGTTGCGCCCGGCCCTTGGCGAAGTCTCCCGCCTTGACCACGGTCATCCGGGACGGGTCAATGTAGCGGCGGAGCGCCCCGTTGACCTGGTCCAGGGTCAGCGCCGCGACCCGGCGCTCCAGTTCGGCGTCGAACGCCATGGTCCGGCCGAGGTAGACCTTTCCCTGGATATCCCCGGCGAGGCCGCCATCGTTCGACCGGCCGACCTGCTGGTTCTGCAGCCAGCCCTGCCGGGCCTTGTCCAGTTCCTCCTGGGTGATCCCCTCCCGCACCACCCGCTCGACCTCTTCCCGGAAGGCGCTCTCGACCTTGGCGGCATTCTCGGGGGCGTAGATGGCGTAGCCCATGAAGCGGCTCGCCTGGTCCTCGGAGGAGACACTCATGAACGAGCCCACCCCGTAGCTGATCCCCTCCTTCTGGCGGATCCGGGTGGCCAGGCGGGAGTTGAGGAACCCGCCCCCCAGGACCTCGTTGCCGAGCAGCAGCGCGGGGTAGTCGGGTTCATCGTCCTTGAGCGCCAGGTTGATCCCGGCGATGAACATCGCGTTGGCCTTGTCCGGCGTCTCGATGCTGATCGAGGTGGCCGGCTGGTCGAAGTACAGGCTGGGGATACGCTCCCAGGGCCGGGGGCTCTTCCAGGCGCCGAAGATGGACGTGAGGACCGGCGTGATCTCCGCCGGGTCGAAATCCCCGACGATCGCCAGCTGGCTGTGCCCCGCCCCGTAGGTCTCGGCGTAGAAGCGCCGCACGTCCTCGATGGTCACGGCGGTCAGCTCCTCGATCTGCTCTTCCAGCGTCGGCCGGTAGCGCGGGTCCCCCTTCGGGTAGGGACTCATGTAGCGCTCGAACGCGGTGAAGGCGAGCGCCTGCGGGTCGGACTTGTTCTCCTCGAGCTGGGCCAGCGACTGCTGCTTGAGTTCGCCGAACTCCGTCGCGTCGAACGCCGGCTCCCGCAGCACCTCGCCGAGGAGGCGCAGCACCGGGGCCAGGTTGGCCCGGGTGGTCTCGATCCGGCCGTTGAGCGCGTCGTAACTGCCGAAGACACCCACCCGCGCCTTGAGCCGGTCAATTCATCCTTGATCTGCTGCCGGGACTTGGTCCGGGTACCCCGCATGAGCATCTGGGAGGTCATGCTCGCGATGGCGCGCTTGCCGCTGGCCCCGGCCATATCGTTGAAGTCGAGCGACAGGCTCGCGTTCACCGACCCGCCCCGGGTCCGCTTGGGGAGGAGGGCGACCTGCAGGCCACCGACCTGGGTCCGGGTGGTCCGGCTGTCGATGTTCCCCGGCGACGGATCGAAGGCTTCGCCCTGGGACACCGCGGTGTCCCCCCGGTACGCCACGACGATCGGGGTGAGGTCGGGGGTCGCCGGGATCTCCGCCCGGTCGGGCTTGTCGGTCGGGATGAAGCTGCCGAGGGTCCGGTTGCTGGGCTTGAGGTAGGCCGCGGCCACGCGCTGCACGTCGGCCGGGGTCACCTGCTTCACCCGGTCGCGATGAATGAAGAGCATCCGCCAGTCGGCCATGGAGGCCCACTCCGAGAGGGTGAGGGCCACCCGCTCGGAGTTGTTGATCAGCAGCTCGATGTTCTTGAGGATTTCCACTTTGGCCCGTTCCACCTCTTCGGTGGTCGGCGGGGTGCTGACGGCCCCGTCGAGCGCCTGGAGCATGGCATCCCGGGCGGTGTCGAGCGGGTCCTCCTTCCGGACCTGGGCCGCGGCGATCAGCGCGCCTGGCTCCCGCAACCGATAGGAGTAGGCGAAGGCGTTGGCGGCCTTCTTCGGGGCGACCAGCGCCTGGTAGAGCCGTCCGGAGGGCTGGCTGCCGAGCACCCGGGTGAGCACGTCCACCGCGGCGTAGTCGGGGTGGCCACCGGCCGGGACGTGGTAGATCGCGATGAGCGCCTGCACGTCGCCGGTGCGCCGCAGGGTGACGGCGCGCTCGCCGTCCTGGGTCGGATCGAGGGTATAGGTGGGCCAGAGCTTCATCTCGCCGGTGCGCGCCGGCCTCGGGATCCGGCCGAACTTGTCCTCGATCAGGCGGAGCGTGGCCGCCTCGTCGAACTTCCCGGCCACCACCAGGATGGCATTGTCGGGCTGGTAGTACTTCCGGTAGAACGCCTGCAGCCGCTCGATCGGGACGTTTTCGATGTCGGCCCGCGCCCCGATGGTGGAATTGCCGTAGTTGTGCCACAGGAACGCGGTGGACATGGCGCGCTCCTCGAGGATGCTGCCGGGGTCATTCTCCCCCATCTCGAACTCGTTGCGCACCACGGTGAACTCGGAGACCAGGTCGGACTTCGCGATGTAGCTGTTCACCATGCGGTCCGCTTCGAGGTCCAGGGCCCAGGTCAGGTTCTGGGGGGTGGCCGCGAAGGTCTCGAAGTAATTGGTGCGGTCGAACCAGGTGGTGCCGTTCGGATTGGCCCCCCGTTCGGTCAGCTCCTGCGGGATGTTCTCGTGGCAGGGGGTGCCCTTGAACACCAGGTGCTCCAGCAGGTGCGCCATCCCGGTTTCGCCGTAGGACTCGTGCCGGGAGCCGACGAGGTAGGTGATGTTCACGGTCACGGTCGGCTTGGACGGGTCCGGAAAGAGCAGCACCCGAAGCCCGTTGGGGAGGGTGTACTCCGTGATGCCCTCGACCGTCGCGCCCTTGACCGCCCGGACCCGGGGTCGGGCCGCCGTCGCCGCCCGGATCTGGGCGCAGCTCCGGCTGGTCATCGCCCCGGTCCTGGCGGCGGCGCGGGGGGAAGCGGCCGCGGGGGTGGCCTGGGCCACCGCGTGGGCATGGGCCGACACCAGGAGCAGCAGGCTGGCCGCGGCGAATCGCAGTCGGGACATTGGACACCTCGAGACGGGTAGGACGGAGGTCCAGGCCCCGGGGAGGCGGGCTGGAACCGGACGCTCCATGGAAGATGTACGCCGGGCGGCGGAATGCCAGTCGCCGGCCGTGGCTAACTCAGGGGCAGGTCCCGCCGTTGGTGAACCAGCAGCGGGTCACCGGCGAGGTGGTGAAGAAGCTGAGCAGCAGGCCCCCGACCTTGAGTTCCCCCTGATCGGAGGGGTGGGTGCCATCCGCCTCGAGATCGGCATTGAACCACTGCAGCCCGTCAGACCGGGCCGCCGCGCCGTTGGCCCAGAGATACGGACCCCAGGTGACCCAGGGGGCGGTCCCATCGCTGTAGTTCAGGTTGCCGATCACCGGGTCGATCAGCGTGCCCCCCGAGGCCATCTGCCGGATCTGCGCGTTGACGACCCACTGCATCGCGAGGCCGCTCTCGAAGGCGTACGGCTCCGGGTTGAGCGGGGTGTTGGCGTAGCCGGCGTAGATCCGGCTGCTGACGAACACCACCTTGAGGTTCGGATACCGGGACTTGGCGGCGCGGAGGATGCGCCCCACGTCCCGTGCCAGCAGGAAGGCGTCGGCGCCGGCGTCGGGCAGCCCGACCGTCGGGCCGCTGTGGGCCACCTTGAGCCAGATCGCCTGCACCTGCTTCTCGGAGAGGCCCTGGGGCGCCAGCACCGAATCGCGCACCCGGTTGTAGTTGCTGTCGTTGGAAGACACCCACTTGTCCGCGGTTTCCCCGCCGCGGGCCCCATTCACGATCTTGAAGGTCCCGGTCTTGACCCGCGCATCCGCGGCGGCCTGCCCGGTGAAGCTCCAGCCGTTGCAGGGATCGACGAAGAACTTGGTGCACCACTCCTGGGTGGTGTTCGACATGCCCATGGACATCAGCAGCACCTTGCCGGAGCCACTCGGGTTGCCGTTTACGTCCCGCGGCACCATCGCGTTGGCAAAGGTGAGGCCGGCCGCCAGGTGGGCCGCGGGCATCGTATTGCTGCCCGGGTAGAGGAAGCCCGGGAAGCCGAGGTAGCGGCCGTTCCCCAGGTCGTTAATCGGCACCAGGCTGTTGTCCGGGCGGGTGAAGGGCGTGCGGACCTTCACCTGGGCCGAGCCGGTGACGCCATTGTAGCCGGCGGTGATCGTGGCCGTGCCGCCGCTGACCCCGGTGACGAAGCCGGCGGCGGTCACCGAGGCGATCGCGGAGTTGTCGCTGCTCCATGTGACCTGTACCCCCGGGAGCGGCGCGCCGGCAGCATCCCTCACCTGGGCCGCCAGGAACAGCACCGACCCGGTGGCCACGGAGTCGGCCCCGGGGTTGACCTGCACCGACCCCGCCGGCGCCAGCCGCACCACGATGGTGGCGCCGCCGGTGACACCGTCGGCACTGGCGGTGACTGTCGTCTGGCCCGCGGCTACCCCGGTGACCTGACCGGTTGAGGTCACACCGGCCACGTTGGTGTTCCCGCTCTGCCAGGTGAACGAGGTTCCGGAGACGACGGCCCCGTCGGCATCCCGGGCGACCGCGACCAGCTGCCCCGAGCCGGCCACGAACACGGTATCGGGTGAGGGCGAGACCTGGATGTCGGTAATCGGGCCGGGGCCGTCGGGCCCGCTGCGAGCGGCCCCCCCACAGGCGGCAAGCACGGGCAGCACCAGCAGGAGTGCCCGGGGGGCACGGAACGGATGGCGAGAGCACAGCACAGCGGTCATCTCCAACCCGAAGCCAGAGGCGCGCGCAACGTACGGCGGTCCATCGCGATACGCCGTGACGGGACGCACGCGGAGACGCCTTGAGTCTAGTCGCGCCGCACACCCGCCGCCAAGCCGCCGCTCCCCTTCATGAATACAGGCGCCCGGACCGGGGCCCGGGCGCCGACCAACCCCACGTCCGGCCGTTGCTAGTGGGTCGCGGTCTCCCGCGGCCCCGTCAGCAGCGCCACCAGCGCCGTCACTTCGGGCTCGGCCAGGCCCAGATCGGGCATGCGAACGGGCCCATCCCCGATCGCCGGCAGGCTCCGGGGATTGGTGAGCCGCTGGCGGACGTACTGTGCTTCCAGCCGCCGGCCGGTGAGTTCGGGGCCGAGCTTGTGACTCTCGTTCTCGGCCGCGAACTCGGGCACGTCGCCGTTGATGTGGCAGGTGCCGCACCCCTTGGCCACGAACAGATGCCGGCCACGGTCCGCCGGGCGCTGGGCCGCGAGGGCCTGACCACGCATGAGAACGGGAATGGGCATGAGGGTGAGCTCCGCCATCCGGCCCCGCCCCCAGCCGCTCTCCACCACCAGCGTCGCCCGTTCACCCTGCGGAATCGTGATTGTTGCGGCATAGCGGCCCGGCTGGGCCACCGGCATCGCGGCAAAGCTCGCCGAGCTGCCCTTGAGGCGCACCTTGGGCTTGAGGCCGGAGAGCGGCTCCTCGCCATGCGCGCGCACCGTAAACTCCAGCCGGTACTCGCTCCCCGCCTGGAGAGTTTCCGGCAGGTTTTCCACGCTGATCACTGCCCATCCGCCCAGCGCCGCGTTGGCGCCGAACGCCACGGCCGCCGCGGCGGCCGCCAACTTGCCGAGTCCGAGCATCGCTTCCTCCGGTGGGGGGTGTTGCCTGAGGGACCACCATCGGATGCCGGGACGGGGCGCGGGGTTTAGCGTCCCGCGCCGGGCGGGTGACACCCGGGCGCCCGGCGAGGCGTCGAGGGCGAGCACGGGGGGCGCGCCGCCTAGATCTCAATCTCGCCGCTGACACAGGTGGTGGCCTTCCCTCCGACCCACACCGTTCCCTCGGAGTCGCGGTCGATGTGGACCCGCCCGGCGCGGCCCAGCCGGGTCCCCTGGCTGACGACGTACGGCGCGGTGGCCCGGCCGGAAGCCAGGAGCCATTGGGCGAGCGAGGCGTTGAGGCTGCCGGTCACCGGATCCTCGCGCATCCCGCCCTGCTCGTCGCTGAAGACCGCACGCACCTCGAACGCACATTCTGAGCCCCGCGGCGCGGGGCTGACCAGGCCGATGTCGAGGGTGTCGGGGCCCGGGTGCCGGCTGAAGTCCGGGTCAATCGCAAGGACGGTGGCCGCGTCCGCGAGCAGGATCCCCACCCAGCCGGGGCCGTTGTCGACCCACTGGGCATCGACGACCTGGTCGCGCCGGATCCCCAGGACCGACGCCAGGTGGAGGAGGTGCGGCTCGTCCAGCGGCCCGGAGCGGAGCAGCGGCGGGGCCGCGAAGGCGAGCCGGTCGCCATCGCGCTTCACCGCGATGAGCCCCGCCGAGCACTCCTGGACCACCCGGTCGGATTGGCGTGGCGTGCCACCCGCCGTCAACCAGGCATGGCAGCTTCCCAGCGTCGGGTGCCCTGCAAAGGGGAGCTCGCGCGCCAGCGTGAAGATGCGGACCCGGTAGTCGGCGGCGCCGGTGGTGGGGGGCAGTAGAAACGTCGTCTCGGACAAGTTGAGCCAGCGGGTGACGCTGAGCATCTCCTCGGTGGACAACCCTTCCCCATCGAGGACCACCGCGAGCGGGTTCCCGGTGAACGCCCGGGGCGCGAACACGTCCACCTGCTGGAATCGCCTGCGCATCATGTCCTCCAGTTCCCGGGCCAAGGAAATCCCCCGCCACTCCTGGGAGTGCGGGGGATCCGAGGATAGCTGGGGGCGGATTCGAACCGCCGACCCCGGCATTATGAGTGCCGTGCTCTAACCACCTGAGCTACCCAGCCAGAGGATTACCGGCCAGGGGATGCCTTCCGGGCACCCCGGGCCGGCGGCAATGCTACCTACCGGGGCTGGCGGTCGTCAAGGCTGTCCGGCTCCAGCCGGTAGAGGAATTCCCCCTCCCGGATCATGCCGAAATTCTCCCGCGCCAGCTGCTCCAGCAGCCGGCGGTCGGTCTTGAGCTGATTGCGGTAGCGGGTCAGGCTGTCCACTTCTCCCGTGAGCCGGTCAATCCGGCCCTGCTCCGTCCGGACCTCCCGCCGCAACTCCAGCCAGTCAAGGATGCCGTACTCGCCGCCGAACAGCGCGAACACCACGGCCAGCGCGACGACGCCCAGCGCCGCGAGTCCGGACCGCGTCACAGGGCGTAGAGATCCCGGCCCGGGTACTGGGCGATGTCCCCCAGTTCCTCCGCGATGCGGAGCAGCTGGTTGTACTTGGCGATCCGGTCGGTGCGGCTGGCGCTCCCGGTCTTGATCTGGCCCACCCCGACGGCGACCGCAAGGTCCGCGATGAAGGTGTCCTCGGTCTCGCCGGAGCGGTGGGAGATGACGGCGCCGTAGCCCGAGGTCTTGGCCATCTCGATGCACTCGAGGGTCTCGGTGAGGGTGCCGATCTGGTTCACCTTGACCAGCACCGCGTTGGCCACCCCCTGCTCGATCCCGCGGGCGAGACGGTCCACGTTGGTGACGAAGAGGTCGTCGCCGACGAGCTGGCACCGGTCCCCGAGGCGCTCGCTGAGCAGCTTCCAGCCGTCCCAGTCGTCCTCGGCCAGCCCGTCCTCGATGGAGACGATCGGGTAGCGATCCACCCAGGCGGCGTAAAGATCCACCATCCCCGAGGCGGGCCGGCGGCTGCCGTCGCCCTTCTTGAACACGTACTCGCCGTCCTGGAAGAGCTCGGAGGCGGCCACGTCGAGGGCGATGGCGAGGTCGCGCCCCGGCTCGTAGCCGGCGGCCTGGATGGCCTCCATCACGACGTCGAGGGCCGCCTCGTTGGAGGGTAGCATCGGCGCGAACCCGCCCTCGTCCCCGACGGCGGTGGAGAGCTTCATCTTGGTGAGGACCTTCTTGAGGGCGTGGAAGACTTCGACGCCCATGCGCAGCCCCTCGCCGAAGGTGTCGGCGCCGATGGGCACCACCATGAACTCCTGGGCATCCACGTTGTTGGAGGCGTGGGCGCCGCCATTCAGGATGTTCATCATCGGGACGGGCAGGATGCGGGCCAGCGGGCCGCCGAGATACCGGTAGAGCGGAAGGCCGGCGTCCTGTGCCGCGGCCCGCGCCACCGCGAGCGACACCGCGAGGATGGCGTTGGCGCCGAGGTGGCTCTTGTTCGGGGTGCCGTCGATGTCGAGCATCTCGAAGTCGATCGAGACCTGGTCCTCGGCGGCCATCCCCTCCAGCCGCGGCCCGATGACCTCGTTCACGTTGCGGACCGCCTCCATCACGCCCTTGCCGGCGTACCGTTTCGCGTCCCCGTCGCGCAGTTCCACCGCCTCGTGCTCCCCGGTGCTGGCGCCGCTCGGCACCGCCGCGCGCCCGGTGGCGCCGCTGGAGAGGACGACCTCCGCCTCGACGGTCGGATTGCCGCGGCTGTCAATGATCTCGCGGCCGTGCACTTCGATGATCGTGGACATGGGACCTGGGGTTCGGGGTGGGCGATCGGAACGCCGGGAACGTAATGCGTCGGCTGCGCCCGGCGTAGGGGCGCGGGGGCGCCCCTACGCCCGCACCCCGAGGCCGAGCAGGGCCAGGCGGGTACGGGCGGCAAGCGAGTCACGATCGTCGTAGCTGAGTCCGGTGGTGGGGATCGGGATGCCGACCCGGACCGTGATCGGCACCGGCCGCGGCCGGATGCTCCCCTTCGGAAGCGCCTCGTAACTGCCGAGGATGGCCACGGGAACCACCGGGACCTGGGCCACAATCGCCAGGACGAAGGGGCCCTTCTTGAAGGCCATCAGGCGGCCATCCCGGCTCCGGGTGCCCTCGGCGAACACGATGGCCGAGAGCCCGCCGCGAATGGCCGTGGCCGCCGCCTGGTAGGCGCCGACCGCCGAATCCAGGTTGCGGCGATCGATCTCGATGTGACCCGCGGCGCGCAGCGCCCGGCCGAAAAGCGGCACCCGCCCCAGTTCCTTCTTGGCCACGAAGCGCAGCGACCCGGGGAGCACTTCGAGGACGGCCAGGATGTCGAGCCAGGACTGGTGGTTGGCGACGTACACGCAGGCCCCGACCGCGGTGAGGTGTTCGAGCCCCTCGCCCTGGACGGTGATCCGGTTGATGCGGAGCAGGTCGCGGGCGTACTCCCGGGGCACCTGGTCGAACGGCCCACCGGCGACGTGCTCGGCCCCGCGTCCCGCCGCCAGCACGACGCGGGCGCTGTGCCACAGCGTACAGCCGAACATGCTGAGCACGTAACGCGGCGCCGCGATCATGCGAAGTGATCGTACCCGGTCAGCGTGACCTGGCGCCGCTCAAGCCAGAGCCGGACACCCTTCCCCGCCGCCACGCTGCCGATTCGGGTCAGCGGCACGCCGGTGGCCGTGGCGAGGGCGGCGGCCTCGGCGTCGCCGAATTCCGGTGGCAGCGCGGCCAGGAGTTCGTAATCCTCTCCCCCCTCGGCGGCGAAGAGCGGCGCCGGGATGTCCTGCCGCGCGGCGGCCCGCACCACCGCCGGGGCCAGCGGCAGCAGCTCCAGCTCGACATCCAGCGCCACGCCCGATGCCGCGGCGAGGTGGCCCGCGTCACCGGCCAGGCCGTCGCTCACATCCAGCATGGCGCGGGCACCCGCCTCCGCCAGCCCGCGCCCCATCGAGAGTCGTGGTTCCGGATGCGCAAAGGCCCGCCGCGCGTCGGGCTCGGGCTGCTCCCCCCGGCGCCACGCGGTGAGTGCCGCGCGGGAGAGCCCGGGGACGCCGGTGATCCAGAGGCCATCGCCCGGGCGGGCGCCACGCCGGGTGAGCGGCGCCCGCGCCCGTCCCAGGACGACGATGTCCACGACCCACTGGGGACTGGCGCTCAGGTCGCCGCCTAACACGACTCCTCCCGCCACGGTGGCCGCCGCCCCCACCCCGCCCATCAGCTCCACCACCTGCGCCTCAGCGGTCCCCCGGGGCGAGCCGACGCTCGCCAGGACGCCGATCGCCGCGGCGCCGGCCGCCGCGAGGTCCGACAGGGCGCCGGCGGCCGCCCGCCAGCCGATCTCCTCGAAGGTCAGCCAGTTGACCTGGAAGTGCACCCCTTCGATGGACAGGTCGGTGCTGACCACGACCCGGCCGGCGCCCTCCGGCAGGATGGCGCAGTCATCCCCCACGTCCGGCGCGGCCGGGCCCAGCGCGGCCACGATGCGCCGGATCCGGTCGAACTCACCGCCGGGCCCGAGCTGGGAGCCGCTCATCGGCCCACCAGGTCGAGCGCCAGCCGCACCAGCCCGTTGTCCGTGGCCGCCCAGAGATACCGGTCGTCCACCGCCAGGTCGGTGACCCGGCCGGGGAGGTCTCCCTGCGTGAGTGCCCGCCGGATGGGGGTGACCAGCGTCGCCGAGGCGACGCCCCGCTCTCCCGCGAGGTACAGGACGCCCCGCCCGTTCACCACGGTGTGCAGCCGGCCCAGGCGGTTGCCCAGCAGCGGGCCGGCGGTGAAACCGCCGCTGCCCGGGTCGCGCCAGAGCAGCCGGTCCGGGGTAAGCGCCACCAGCGTGTCCCCGCGCCAGGCCAGGTCCACGACCGGCGCCTGCAGCGACAGCGCCCCGGCCAGGGCATCCGGCTGCAGCAGGTCCTCCTCTCCCGGCAGCGCGGCGAAGAGCCCGAGGTCCGTGCCCACCCACACGGTGTCCCCGGACAGCTCCACGGCCTGCGCCGCGCCGCGGAACCGTGGCGCCCGCTGCACGAACCCGGTCGAGTCCTCGAACACCGCGACGCCATGCGCCGTGCCCGCCGCGATCCTGCCGCCCCGCTGCGCCAGGTCCAGCACCCGGCCATCGGGGAGCCCACGGCTTTCATCGAACCGGCGGAAGTCCCCGTCCCGCGGTGTGACCAGCAGCGCGCCGTTGTCGGTGGCGAGCCAGAGCTCGGAGCCGCGGCCAACCATCCGCCGGGCCTCGACGAATGGAAGCCCGGAGGCCCGGGGCCCCTGCACCCAGGTGAACCGTTCCAGTTCGGTGCCCACGAACGACACCGAGGGATCGGCGGTCGGGGTGCGTCCGGTGGCCGCCCATACCCCTTCGGTTCCGGTGAACACCGCCGCCACCCGGCCGCTGGGCAGGCCGAACAGGATCGGTTCCGGCTGTCCCGCCCCCTCCGCGTAGTAGAGCAGCCCAACGCCGCTGGTGCCGAGATACCACCCCTGCCCGGCGAACCCGGAGGCCTGCGCCGCGGAGGTGAACCGGACCGGTCGGAAGCGACCCAGCACATTCAGCGTCGCGCCGGTGGCCTGAATGGCGGGGTTGCTGCGGATCGCATCGTCCACGGTGGCCAGGCGCACCGGGCGCTGGGGTGCCGCTGCCGGCAGGGCAACCCCACCCCGTTGCGCGCTGTACCAGCCAGTCCGGGTCCGGAGGAAAAGCCCCGCGCCGGGATCGAACTCGTCGAGCGCGGCGTCGATCACCCCGCCCGGAACGGTTCCCTCCTCCCACTGCCGGGTCATGGGATCAAACCGGATCCAGCCGCCGGACTGCACCAGCCAGAGCCCGCCGTCGAGCGGATCCGCGAGGGCGCCACCCACCCGCGCCAGCCGCTCGCTTCCGGGGGCCTGCCAGGGACCGGCCCAGCGCCGGCCGAGGGGATCGTACTCGAGGACGGCGTCGGGGGTGACGACGAAGACGCGCTCCCGCCCGGCCGCAACCGCCACCACCCGCGAGAAGTCCCCGATCACGGCGCGCTCCGCCGGTGTCCAGTCGCGGGTCTGGGCCCCGGCAGGGGCGGAGAGGCACACCGCCAGGAGCGCGACGGCCCGCGCCCACGGCAGCGCCGGCATCACCATCGCTGGGGCGCCTCCAACAGGTCCAGGACCGGGGGCCGCGGTACCGACGGGGCCCGGCGGAGGGTCTCCCAGCTGCGCCAGAGATCCGGCAGCGCGGCGATCACATCCATCGGCCGGAGCGCCCGGGCCGAGACCCGGCGCGCGGCAAGCTCCGCCGCGCGCCCCAGCGCCAGCGCGGCCACGGCTGCGGCGGCACCCGGCTGCTGCAGCTGGGCGGCGAAGGTCCCGGCGAGTCCGCTCAACACGTCGCCACTGCCGCCGGTGGCAAGCCCGGGGTTTCCCGCGGCCACGGTGAGAGGCGCCCCATGCGCCTGCGCCACGACCGTCGGAACGCCCTTGAGCAGCACCACCGCGCCGACCCGCTCCGCGGCGCCGCAGGCGGCGGCCCAGGGATCGGATTCGAGCAGGTCGCCAAGCTCCGGGAAGAGCCGGCGGAACTCGCCGGCGTGGGGCGTGAGCAGGAGGGCGCGCCCGCGCGCGAGCCCGGCAATGTCATCGCGGGCATCGGCGAAGGCATTGAGGGCGTCGGCATCAAGGATGAGCGGCGCCGGGGCACTGGCGGCGGCCGTGGCGATGACGAACTCCCGCCGTCCCGGCCCGCGGCCCAGCCCGGGGCCGATGACCACGGCGTCCGCACTCCCCAGCAGCGCCATGAGCGCCGGCGCGAGTGGCGCGAGGAATTCGTGCCTGAGGGTTTGCAGGTCCGGCTCGGCCGCCACGAGCGCCTCGATGGTGCCCGCCGGTGCCACCGCGTGGACCAGGCCGGCGCCGGCGGCAAACGCCGATCGCGCCGCCAGCCGCAGGGCGCCACTCATGCCCGCCTCCCCGCCGATCACCACGATGCGCCCGCGCGTCCCCTTGTGCTCCCGGGCCCCGAAGGTCTCCTGCAGCCGCGCCGCCTCGGGCTCGGTGAGCAGCACCGGCCAGCCGCGGTCCCCGGCGGGATGCCCGATGTCCACCACCAGGACGTCGCCGCATTCGTCGCGTGCCAGCAGGTGTCCCCGGCGGTACCCGCCGAAGGTGACCGTGAGCTCGGCCCGCACCGGTACGCCATGCCCCGTCCCGGTGGCCAGGTCGATGCCGGTGGGGCCATCCACGGCAAGGATGGGCACGGAGAGGTCGTTGAGGCGATCCACCAGGGACCGGATCGGGGCCCGCAGCACCCCGCGCGCGCCGGTGCCGAGCAGCGCATCCACCGCGACCTGCACCTGGGGCCAGGGGCCATCGGGATCGAGGGTGCGGACGCCCTCGCCCCGGGCCAGCCCGGCCATTCGACGATTCAGGGGGGATGGCTCACCCGGAGCGGAGGCCACGAAGACCGGGACGTCGAGCCGGTGCAGGGCGCGCGCCGTCACCCAGCCGTCGCCGCCGTTGTTGCCGGGACCGGCGGCGACCAGCACCCCGCCACCCAGCCGCGATCCGAACCGCTCCGCGAGCGCGGCGGCGACGGCCCGGCCCGCGGCGTCCATGAGCGTCGCCAGGGCAATGCCGGCCTGTTCGGCCCGCTGGTCCCAGGTCGCGGCCTGCTCGGGAGAGAGAATCGGGATGGACGTCACGGCGACCTGGGTCGGCGAACCCGGCAACGGGATGCGCGGCGAAGCGGTGCGGGCGGTGCGGCTGGTATCAGGCCCGGTCCGGGCAGGACGGACCGGCGAGGGTCGCGACGCCCTCCCAGGCGTACGGCTCGGCAAACGCCTGGGAGAACTCGAACACCGCCGCGAAGTCCTCCTCGCGGTCGTTCGGCTGGGTCGACAGCAGGCCCGCGCGCACCAGGGTGAAGACGATGCGCCCGAAATCATCGGTGCGATGCACCCCCCAGTAGCCGAGGACCTGTGGGGCGAGGAGGCCGAACTGCCGCACCGCGAAATCGCGGCAGGCCCAGGAGAGCTCGGCCCCGGTCACATGACGCCGCGCCGGCAGCCGGGTCTGCAGGAACTCGATGGCCGCCAGGACGAACAGGTAGGCCCGTTCGTCATAGCGTCGCTCCCCGGCCCGGATGCGGGCCAGGATGTCGGTCGAGAATTGCAGGTCAGGCATGGTGCGGCAGGGAGGCTCGGGTCATGGGCTTCGTTGGAATGCTAGGACCCGAGCCCCGGGGGGTCAAGCGCGCCGCGGCGGGTAGAGCGGGAAGGCGTCGGCCATTGCGCGAACCTCTCCCTTGACGCGCGCAATGGTCGCGTCATCCCGGCGGGTCAGCACCTCGTCGATGAGCCGCGCGATCCGCTTGAACTCCCCCTTGCCCATCCCGCGCGTCGTGAGCGCCGGCGTGCCCAGCCGGATCCCGCTGGTCACGAACGGGGACTGGGGATCATCGGGAATGGTGTTCTTGTTCACGGTAATCTCGGCCCGGCCGAGCAGCGCCTCGGCCTCCTTGCCGGTGAGTTGCTTGGGCCGGAGGTCCACCAGCATGAGGTGCGTGTCGGTGCCGCCGGAGACGATCGCGAAGCCGCACTCGATCATGGCCTCGGCCAGCGTCTGTGCGTTCTCCACCACCTGCTTCGCGTACCGCTTGAAGTCGGGGGTGAGGCACTCTCCGAAGGAGACCGCCTTGGCCGCGATCACGTGCTCGAGCGGCCCCCCCTGGGTTCCCGGGAAGACCGACTTGTTGATGGCGGCGGCCAGCTCCTGGATGCAGAGGATGATGCCGCCCCGGGGCCCGCGCAGCGTCTTGTGGGTGGTGCTGGTCACGACCTGGGCGTGCGGCACCGGGGAGGGATGCACCCCGCCCGCCACCAGCCCGGCGAAATGCGCCATGTCCACCAGGAGCGAGGCGCCGACTTCGTCGGCGATCGAGCGCATCGCGGCAAAGTCGATGATCCGGGCGTAGGCACTGCCGCCCGCGATCAGGATCCGGGGCCGCTCCGCCCGGGCCTGGTCACGGATCCGGTCGTAATCCATCCGGCCGGTCGCGGGGTCCACCCCGTATTGCACCGCGCGCCAGACGGCGCCGCTGTGATTCACCGCCGCACCATGGGCGAGGTGGCCGCCGTGCGGCAGCGCCAGCCCCATGATGGTCTCGCCCGGCTTGGCGAGGGCCATGAAGGCCGCGAAGTTGGCCTGGGCTCCGGAATGGGGCTGCACGTTGGCGTGATCGGCGCCGAACAGCTGCTTGGCCCGATCGATGGCCACCTGCTCCACCTGGTCCACCACCTCGCAGCCGCCGTAGTACCGCTTCCCCGGGTACCCCTCGGCGTACTTGTTGGTGAGCGGCGTGCCCATGGCGTCGATCACCGCCCGGCTGGCGAAGTTCTCGCTGGCGATCAGCTCGAGGCCATGCTGCTGGCGGTGCAGTTCGGCGTCGATCAGCCGGGCAATCTCCGGGTCGGCCTTGCGGAGCGACGCGTTGTGGTCCAGCGACATGACGTCTCCCTTACGGTTCGATCTTCTGGACCCGGCGCTCGTGGCGACCACCCTCGAACGGGGTGGAGAGCCAGGCCCGCAGGATTGCGAGGCCGTCCTCCTCGGTCACGAACCGGGCCGGGAGGACAAGGATGTTGGCGTCGTTGTGCGCCCGGGCCAGCCGCGCCACCTCGGGGGTCCACGCCACCGCCGCCCGCACCCCATGGTGCCGGTTGGCGGCGTAGGCCATCCCCAGGCCGGTGCCGCAGAGGAGCACCCCGCGCCCTGCGGTACCCTGTTCCACCTGGGCGGCCACGGGATGGGCGTAGTCGGGATAATCGGTGCTGTCGGCGGAATGGGTACCGAGATCCAGCGGCTCGTAGCCCAGCTTCCGGAGTTCCTGCTTGAGCCGCTCCTTGAGGGCGAAGCCCGCGTGGTCGGCGCCAATCGGAATCACTTCAGCCATAGGGAATCGTATAAAAATTCAGCCGGTTTTGTAAGGGGGCGGGCCCCGCGGCCCGCCCCGGCGGCCGGGCCGGCCTACACCCGGATGCCCGCCAGCGTTCCCACGGCCCGGATCCGGGCCTCGGCCACATGATCGGCGGCCTCGTAGGTCGGGATTTTCTCCGCCTGGGCCGTGGCGTAGATGCTCAGCAGGGTGTCGTAGATCTGCGCCGCCTTTCGCTTGGCCCGGTCGTGGTCCCAGCCCATCAGCTCGCCGTAGACGTTGATCACCCCGCCGCCGTTGATGACGTAGTCCGGCGCATACAGCAGCCCGCGGCGCTCGCACTCGTCGCCGTGGCGCTCCTCGGCGAGCTGGTTGTTCGCCCCGCCGGCGATGACCTCCACCTTGAGGCGCTTGAGGGTGTCGTCATTCACCGTGGCGCCCAGGGCGTTGGGAGAGTAGATGTCGGCGGGGACATCGTAGATCTTGTCCGGGGCCACCGCCTGCGCGCCGGTGGCCTGGACCACGCGCTTCACCTTCTCCGGGTCGATATCGGTGACGGTGAGCTTGGCCCCCTCCGCGTGCAGGTGTTCGCAGAGCGTGCGGGCGACGTTGCCGCACCCCTGCACCAGCACCTTCTTCCCCGCGAGGCTGTCGGAGCCCCAGCGCACCTTGGCCGTCGCCTTCATGCCCACGTAGACACCGTATGCGGTCACCGGGGAGGGATCCCCGGAGAGCCCGTGCAGCCCGGCCACGCTCTTCGTCTCCATCCGCACGTATTCCATGTCCGCCGGGCTGGTGCCCACGTCCTCGGCGGTGATGTAGCGCCCCTTGAGCGACTCGATGAACCGGCCGTGGGCCCGGAAGACCGCCTCGCGGTCGCGGCGCTTGTTGTCTCCCACGATCACCGACTTGCCGCCGCCCAGGTTGAGGCCGGCCACCGCCGACTTGTAGCTCATCCCGCGCGCCAGCCGCAGCGCGTCGGTGATGGCCTCATCGGTGCTGGCATACTGCCAGAACCGGGTGCCGCCCAGCGCGGGACCGAGGGTGGTATCGTGGATGGCGATGATACCGTAGTAGCCGCACGAGGGCTCGTGGCACAGCACGAGCTGTTCGTGGGCGAATTCGGCCATCGGCTTGAAGGCGTCCATGAAGATCCCCTAGTACTGGTAGAAGCCCTTGCCCGACTTCCGGCCCAGGTGGCCGGCGGCAACCATGCGGCGGAGCAGCGGACAGGGCCGGTACTTGTCGTCGCCCAGGCCGCGGTGCAGCACCTCGAGGATGGCCAGGCAGGTGTCGAGGCCGATCAGGTCGGCGAGCGTCAGCGGCCCCATCGGGTGCGCCATGCCCAGCTTCATGACCGTATCCACCGCCTCGGGCGTGGCCACCCCTTCCATCACGCAGAAGATCGCCTCGTTGATCATCGGCATCAGCACCCGGTTGCTCACGAAGCCGGGGTAGTCGTTCACCTCGACCGGCGTCTTGCCCAGCGCCGCAGCGAGGTCCATCACCGCGCGGGTGGTCGCGTCACTGGTGGCCTGCCCCCGGATGACCTCGACCAGCTGCATCACCGGCACCGGGTTCATGAAGTGCATCCCGATCACCTCGGCGGGCCGCCGGGTCTTCGCGGCGATCTCGGTGATGGAAATGGAGCTGGTGTTGGTGGCGAGGACGACGCCGGCGGGACAGGCGCGGTCGAGCTGCTGAAAGATGTCGAACTTGAGCGCCGGGTTCTCGGTGGCGGCCTCGATGGCGAGCTCGGCGTCCCGGGCCGCATCCACGGTGGTGGCGACCGCGATCCGGGCCGTGACCTGCTCCGCTGCCTCCGGAGTGAGGCTCCCCTTCTTCACCAGCCGGGCCAGACTCCCCTTCACCGCCCCCAGCCCGCGCTCCAGCGCGGCGGCGGAGACGTCCACCATCGTGACCGCGTGGCCCTGGGTCGCGAAGACCTGGGCGATGCCGTTGCCCATCGTCCCCGCCCCGATCACGGCGACCTTCATGCGGGTTGCTCCTTCCGGCCCCAGCGCCAGGCGGCCGCGGTGGCCAGGATGATGCCGGCCGTGGCCACCAGTCCCCCCTCCGGGCCAAAGGTCCCGCCGGTGAGCCAGAGCGGCCCCCCCGGCTGGTAGTCGATCAGCGGAATCGGAAACGGCAGCCCGCTCACCGGCGCATCCATCGCGGCGAGGGTCGCGTTCCAGCCCAGATGCGCCCCCCAGGCGGTCCAGAGTCCACCCGGGGCGTAGAACGCCGCGCCGAGGAACACTCCGGCGAGGGCGATGTTCACCAGCCCCAGCGCCGTCGTGTTGGGGTTCAGCACGTGAGCCAGCGCGAAGAGACCCGAGAGGGCGAGCACCGCCCGCACCCGGCCGAAGACCCGGGCCAGGAGCACCTGGCCCACGCCGCGGAACATGAGCTCCTCGACCAGTGCCGCCGGCGCGAGGAGCAGCGTCGTGACCGCGACGCTGCGCAGGTAGTCTCCGGTGGAACCGCTGTCCGGCTGGAAGCTTGCCCCGCCGGCCGCCAGCGACAGCCCGACGGCGAACGCGGCTGGGGCGGCGCCGAGGAGGATGCCGAGCGTGAAGCCCGGCACCGCGCCGGTGAGCGGGAGGTAGCGCAACTCGCCCAGGGTGAGGTGGAGCCCCCGGACCCCCAGGGCCCAGGTCATGCCGCCAAAGGCCAGCAACCCACCGGCCGACTGCAGCAGGATGAGGTGGGCCATGTTGCTGGTGTCGACCCCAGGGATGAACCGCGCCCCGAGGCCGGCGAAGACCAGCATCAGCACGAACCCCGTCGCCAGGTAGACGACGGCCCACCCTACCGCCCGCGCCCCGGAGATCGGAGGCGCCGGGAGGACCTCGCTCACGAGCGCGGGCGCAGGGCGTGCTGTCCGCGCCACAGCACCAGCCCGGCGAGCAGCACCTTGAGCCCGTCCTGGGCCAGGAACGGAAGGGTGCCGATCGCGAGGGCGCGCGCGGGGTCTCCGGTCAGGAGGGTGAGCTGCGCCCAGCCCCCCACGTGCATCACCGCGATGCCGGCGCCGGCCGCCAGCACCGAGCGGAGCAGCCGGCCCCGCTGGGCCAGGCGCCCCACCAGCGCGGCGGCGATCGGCATCGCCAGGAGGTAGCCGCCAGTCGGTCCGAAGAGCTGGGCCAGCCCGCCGGGTCCCGCCGGGGCGAACACCGGGGCGCCGAACGCGCCCACCGTGAGGTAGAGCACCAGCGCGCCCGCCCCGGCCGCGGCGCCGAACAGCCCGCCCACCAGGACCACGGCAAGCGGCTGCAGGGTCATCGGCACCGGGGAGCCGGGCACCGGAATCGCCACCTGGGACGACAGCGCCACCAGCGCGGCGGCGACCACCAGCGTGAGCGGCCAGGCCAGGGGCAGCCGCGTGCGGCGAGCCGCCTCGGCGGCCACGGAGGGGCGCCGGGACGGCCCCTCGGGCTGCAGCGTCGGACGTGTCATCGGGTCAGATCCTTTCCACCGAGAGGGCCACGGCGTTGCCGCCGCCGAGACAGAGCGTAGCGAGTCCACTGGCTTTGTGACGGTCACGCAGGGCGTAGAGCAGTGTGGTCAGGACCCGGGCCCCGCTGGCGCCGATCGGATGCCCCAGCGCCACGGCCCCGCCGTGCACATTGACCCGTCCCCAATCCCACCCCAGGCCGCGGCCGTCGGCGATGGCCTGCACCGCGAAGGCCTCGTTGGCCTCGATGAGATCGTAAGCGCCGATGGTCGTGCCCTGCTTCTTCATCAGGTTCTGGACCGCCAGGATCGGTGCGAAGAAGAGCTCCCTCGGCTCCCCGCCGCCCGTGGCGTAGCCGGTGATCTTCGCCATGGGGGCGAGCCCATGCGCCTTCGCGAAGGCGAGCGAGGTCACCACCAGGGCGCTCGCGCCGTCGTTGAGACCGGGCGCGTTTCCCGCCGTGACCGTACCGTCCTTGCGGAAGGCGGGCTTGAGCCGAGCCAGCGATTCAATGGTGGAGTCCTTCCGGGGCGACTCGTCGGCAGAGAAGAAGGTGCTGCCACCCTTCCCCGTGATCTCCACCGGGACAATCTCCGCCGTGAACTTCCCCGCCTCCTGCGCGGCAACCGCCTTGTGGTGGCTCCCCAGCGCGAACTCGTCCTGCTCCTGGCGAGTCACCTTGGCCTTTTCGGCGGTGTACTCGGCGTACTCTCCCATGTGGTTGCCGCCGAAGGAATCCCACAGGCCGTCGTGGATCATGCCATCTACGATGGTCTGGTTGCCCGCCTTCACCCCGTTGCGGTACCCGTACAGGTAGTGCGGGGCCGAGGACATCGATTCCTGCCCGCCGGCGATCAGGCACTGCGCGTCCCCGGCCCGGATGCTCTGGGCGGCCAGCATGACCGCCTTGAGCCCGGAGCCGCAGACCTTGTTGATGGTGAGGGCGGGCACCACCGGCGGCACGCCGCCATGGATCATGGCCTGGCGCGCGGGGGCCTGCCCCGACCCGCCCTGGACGACCTGGCCTACGATCACTTCATCGATCGAGGCGGGATCGATCCCGGCACGGCTGATCGCTTCCCGGATGACGCGAGCGCCGAGCTGGGGCGCCGTGAAGCCGGCAAGGCCACCGAGGAACTTCCCGATCGGGGTTCGGCAGGCGGAGAGGATGACGGGGGTAGTGGCGTCGGACACGGCTTCCGCGGGGCTCGAGGGAGTCGCGACCGGTCCGGAGTGGACCGGCCAACGCGCGGAAGTATAGAAGGAGGCTGGGCTTAGGGGCAGCGGGGCGGCCGCGGCTGCATGATCATGCAGTTGGGCGCCGCCCCGCCGGGGCCGTCAGGGGGTGAGGCTCCGGGCCGCGATCGCGGCCGTGAGGCGCGCGGTGAACTCCGCCAGCGGGATGATCTCCTGCTTGTTGCCGGCCCCGCGCACCCGGATCGCGACGGTGCCGGCCTCGGCCTCGCGCTGGCCCACGATTGCCATGTACGGCACCTTGGCGATCTCGGCATCGCGGATGCGGTAATTGAGCGTCTGGCTCCCGGCATCCAGGGTGGAACGAATCCCGGCGGCCCGCAGGGTCTCGTTGACCCGCGCCGCGGCCGCTGCCTGCTGGTCCGAGATGGGAAGGACCCGGACCTGTTCCGGCGAGAGCCAGAGGGGGAACGCCCCGGCGAAGTGCTCGATCAGGATGGCGATGAACCGCTCGAAGGACCCGTTCACCGCGCGGTGGATGATCACCGGCCGGTGCTCGTGGTTGTCTTCTCCGACATAGTGCAGGTCGAACCGCTCGGGCGCCGCGTAATCCAGCTGAATGGTGCCGAGCTGCCACTTGCGGCCGATGGAATCGGCCACGTCGAAGTCGATCTTGGGCCCGTAGAAGGCGCCGTCGCCCGGCTTGTGCTCGTAGGGGAGCCCCGTGGCCTCGAGTGCCGCGCGCAGGGCGGCCTCCGCCCGGTCCCACATCGCGTCATCGCCAATCCGCTGCTCCGGCCGGGTGGCGAACTTGAGCGTGGCCTCGAGCCCGAAGGTGCGGTAGTAACCCAGGATGAACTCGGTCAGCCGCCGCACTTCCTCCGGGATCTGGGACTCCATGAGGTAGATGTGGCAGTCGTCCTGGGAGAACTGCCGCACCCGGGTGAGGCCGGAGAGGGCGCCGCTGACTTCGTTCCGGTGCAGCACGTCGTAGGTGCTGTAGCGGATCGGCAGTTCCTTGTACGAGTGCTTGCCCAGGCCGTAGAGGATGTGGTGGCTGGGGCAGTTCATCGGCTTGAGCGACATGTCCTGCTCGCCCGTCTCGTTGTTGTGGACGAGGAACATGTTCTCCTTGTACTTGCCCCAGTGCCCGGAGATCTCCCACAGCCCCTTGTTATAGAGGAGGGGGGTCCGGATCTCCTGGTACCCGTCCCGCTGCAGCTCCCGCATGAACTGGTTGAGGGTGTTGTACAGCGACGTCCCCCGCTCGGTCCAGAACGCGGCCCCCGGCGCAAAGGGATGGAACAGGAACAGGTCCAGTTCCTTCCCCAGCTTCCGGTGATCCCGCTTCTTTGCCTCCTCCAGCCGATGGGTGTACGCCTCCAGCTCTTCCTTCTTGAACCAGGCGGTGCCGTAGATCCGCTGCAGCATCTGGCGGCGCGAATCGCCGCGCCAGTAGGCGCCGGCGGCGGAGAGCAGCTTGAAGTGCTTGAGCCGTCCGGTGCTGGGGATGTGCGGCCCGCGGCAGAGGTCCACGAAGGGGCCGTCGGTGTAGACCGTGATGGTCTCGTCGGGCCCCAGGTCGGAGATCCGCTCCAGCTTCAGGGGATCGTCCTTGAAGCGGCGGTTGGCTTCCGTCCGGTCCACCACCTCCCGGACAAAGGGGTAGTCCTTGGCCGCCACCTCGGCCATCCGCCGCTCGATCGCCTCGAGGTCCTCGGGCGTGAAGGGGCGCTCGACTTCGAAGTCGTAGTAGAAGCCATCCTCGATCGGCGGGCCGAAGCCGATCCCGGCCGTGGGAAAGAGCTCCCGCACGGCGGTGGCCAGGATATGGGCCGCCGAATGGCGCAGCACCTCCAGCGCATCCGGATCCTTGTCGGTCAGGATGGCGAAGCGGGCGTCCTGGGTGAGCGGCCGGTCGAGGTCGCGGATCTGGCCATCCACCCGCGCGGCGAGCGCGGCGCGGGCCAGCCCCGCCCCGATGGACTGGGCCACCTGGCGGCTGGTGGTCCCTTCGGGAACCTCCCGCACGCTGCCGTCGGGCAGGGTCAAGCGGATGGGACTCACGGCAGCTCCGTGACGGCGGGCGAGGCCCGGATCACCGGCTCGACCTGCGGAGAGTAGAGGAAGTAGGCGGCCAGACAGGCCACGAGCAGCAGTCCGAGGGCGATCCACCAGCCGAGATCCCGGGTCGTTTCCCGCGCATTTTCCGGAGGCATGGTGTTAACTTAATCGCTCGGCGTTTTCACGCGTAAGTCACAGGCATATCACAGAGATGCGTCACCGCCCCTCAGCCTCCGAACTCCTGGCCTGGACCCTGGTCGGCACCGCCGCCGGTCTCGTGGCCGGCTTCGCCCTTGGAGAATGGCTCGGCCCCATGACCCGGCAGCGGATCGGGCGCCGGCTCCGATCCGAGGATGCCGGCACCGCCCCCGCCCCGGCCGCGGCCAGCATCACCGAGACCACCCGGCGCGCCGAAGTCGCGCTGGCCCAGGATCCGACCCTCCGCCCCCTGGGGCTGACCCCGATCGCCGTGAGCCCCGGCGTAGTGGAACTGCATGGCTGGGTCGCCACCCGGGCCGAACGGGCCCACGCCGCCCGCACCCTCGCGGCCGCGCCGGGGATCGAATCCCTGGTGAACTGCCTCCTGGTGCGCGGGGAGGATGACGGCCCCGACCCTGCCCCCGACCTCGCCGACCAGCCTGCATGAGCGCCGACGAACTTCCGCCACAGTACAACCCCGCCGCGATCGAAACCGAACTGTACCGGCGGTGGCTGACGCTGGAATCATTCCGTCCTGACGGTCCGACGGGCCGACGGACCGACGGGCAGAAGCCCTACGTCATCATGATGCCGCCGCCCAACGTGACGGCGGTCCTGCACATGGGGCACGGCCTGAATAACACGATCCAGGATGTGCTGGTCCGGTTCGAGCGGATGCGGGGCCGTCCCGCGCTCTGGCTGCCGGGGACCGACCATGCCGGCATCGCCACCCAGAACGTGGTGGAGAAGCTGATCGCGAAGGAAGGAACGACCCGCTTCGACCTGGGACGGGAGGAGTTCGTCCGCCGGGTCTGGGCGTTCGTGGACCAGACCGGCTCGACCATCCTCGACCAGCTCAAGGCCATCGGCTCGAGCGCCGACTGGTCGCGGACCTACTTCACGCTCGACGAGGACCTCTCCCGCGCGGTGCGGGAGGTCTTCGTGCGGCTGCACGAGAAGGGGCTGATCTACCGCGGGAAGTACATCATCAACTGGTGCCCGCGTTGCCTCACCGCCCTGTCCAACGAGGAGGCGGAGAAGGAGGAGACCGATGGCCGGCTGTGGCGCCTCCGGTATCCCCTCGCTGACGGCAGCGGCCACCTGACCGTGGCCACCACCCGCCCCGAAACCATGCTGGGCGACACGGCGGTGGCGGTCCATCCGGAGGATGAGCGGTACGCCGGGCTCATCGGACGCACCATCCGCCTGCCGCTTGCCGACCGGGAGATCCCCATCGTCGCGGACGAGGCGATCGACCGGACCTTCGGCACCGGGGCGGTGAAGGTGACGCCCGCCCACGATCCGGTGGACTTCGAGATCGGCCAGCGGCACCGGCTCCAGGTCATCGACATCATGACCCCGGAAGCCCGGATGGCCGAGACCGTGCCCGACCGCTTCCAGGGGCTGGACCGGTTCGAGGCACGGAAGCGGGTGGTGCAGGAGTTCGAGGCGCTGGGCCTGCTGGACAAGGTGGAGAACCACCGGCACGCGGTGGGACACTGCTACCGCTGCGACACCGTGATCGAACCCCGGCTCTCCGACCAGTGGTTCGTGCGGATGAAGCCGCTGGCCGAGCCGGCGCTCCGGGCGTACACCGACGGGCGGCTCCGCTTCATCCCCGAGCGGCGCGGGGAGGAGTACGCCCACTGGATGGGCAACATCCGGGACTGGTGCATCTCCCGGCAGCTCTGGTGGGGCCACCGGATCCCGGTCTGGTACTGCGACGGCTGCGGCAAGACGGCGGTGAGTCGCACCGACCTCGCGGTCTGCGCCTGCGGCCACCCGCTGCGCCAGGACGAGGACGTGCTCGACACCTGGTTCTCCAGCTGGCTGGTGCCCTTCTCCTCCCTGGGCTGGCCGGAACGGACGGAGGACTTGCGGCGGTACTACCCTGGCTCGGTCCTGGTCACGGCGCCGGAGATCCTGTTCTTCTGGGTGGCGCGGATGGTGATGGCCGGCTGCGAGTTCATGGGGGACATCCCGTTCCATACCGTGTACCTGCACGGCACGGTGCGGGACACCCAGCATCGCAAGATGTCCAAGTCGCTGGGGAACGGCATCGATCCGCTCGAGGTCGTGGAGAAGTTCGGGGCCGATGCCCTCCGCTACACTGTCGTCGCGGGGATGGCGGTCGGCACGGACGTCATCCTCGACCCCGAGGATCTCGAGACCTCGTTTGCCCCCGGGCGGAACTTCGCCAACAAGGTGTGGAACGCGGGGCGGTTCATCCTGACCAACCTCGACGGGCCGACGGGCCGACGGGCCGACGGACGCGGGTTGCGCCCATTGGCCGGCAAGCACCGAAACGTGGTACGGCCGGACGAATTGGGGCTGGCCGACCGGTGGATCATCGCCCGGTGCGACGCCATGGTCCGCGACGCCACCGCCAACTACGAGAAGTTCCGCCTGAACGAGGCCGCCTCCGCCGTGTACCACTTCATCTGGAGCGACCTGGCCGACTGGTACCTGGAGCAGGCCAAGCCCCGCCTGTACGGCAGCGAGCCGGGGGGAGACGTCGCCCGCGCCGTGATCGGGCGGACCTTCGAGGTGGCGCTCGCGGTGCTCCACCCGATCATGCCCTTCGTGACCGAGGCGCTCTGGCGGCGGTTCCCCGGGAGGGCCGGGCACGCCACCCTCGTCACCGCTCCCTGGCCGCGCAAGGACGACCGCGCCCCCGATGCGGCGGCCGAACGGGATTTCGCGCTGGTGCAGGAGCTGGTGGGAGCCATCCGGCAGATCCGGGCGGAATACGGTGTGGAACCGGGCAAGACCGTGAACGTCCGGGTGAGCGTCGAGCGCCCCGCATTCCGCGCCGAGGCCGGGACCATTCGCCGCCTCGCCAAGCTCGGGACGCTGGCCTATGGCGCTCCGCTGGCGGAGCCGGGCGCCAATGCGGTGCTGTCGGACGGCACGGCGCTGTACATCGCCCTTGGGGAACTGGTGGACCTGCGGAAGGAGTGCGAGCGCCTCGGCGCAGAGAGCACCCGGCTGGGCCAGCTGATCGAGGGACAGCGGCAGAAGCTCGGCAACGAGCAGTTTACCAGCCGGGCCCCGGCCAATGTGGTCCAGCATGAGCGGGACAAGCTGGCTTCCCTGGAGCAGCAGCGTCAGGTGCTGACCCAGAAGCGGGAGCAGTTGGGGTGCTGAAGCCTCAGGGGTTCGGGCCGAGCCGCCGAGCCGCCGAGCCGCCGAGCCGTCGGACCATCATCGCCCTTGCCCTGCTCGGCATCATCGCGTGTGCCCGCATGGGCCCGCCGGCCGGCGGGCCCGAGGACAAGGTGGCGCCGCTGCTCGTCGCCACCGTCCCCGAATCCACCGGCGCCTATCCCGAGTGGGACCGGGACGTGGAGTTCCGGTTCGACGAGGTGGTCTCCGAGGGAGGCTCTCCCAACATTGGCGTCGGCACCGGGGATCTCGAGAAGCTGATCCTGCTGTCCCCCAGCAACGCGGTCCCGGTGGTCCGCTGGAAGCGGGACCGGATCACGGTCCACCCGCGCGAAGGATGGAAGAAGGACCGGGTGTACCGGATCGAGCTGCTCCCTGGCATCACCGATCTCCGCCGGAACAAGAGCGACACCGCCACCGTGCTCACCCTGAGCACCGGGGGCGTCGCGCCGACAGACACCCTGAGCGGCCTCGCCATCGACTGGGTGGCCGGCCGGCCGGCGCGCCAGGCGCTGATTGAGCTGGTGCTGCTGCCCGACAGCCTGGTCTACCGCGCCGTGACCGACAGCGGCGGGCGGTTCAGCATCGGCCCGCTTCCGGCCGGACAGTGGCTGGCTTACGGTGCGGTGGACCAGAACCGGAACCTGCGCCGCGACCGCCGCGAGAGCTTCGATTCCACCCAAGTTCCCGCCGGGAGCCGCGCGGTGCCGCCCCTCTGGCTCATCCCCCGGGACACGCTCGGTCCCCGGCTCACGTCGGTGACCCAGGCCGACAGCCTGAGCGCCCTGCTCAGCTTCTCCCAGCCGCTCGACCCGACCCAGCGGTTTGACAGCCTCGAGGCCACCCTGCGGCGGCAGGCGGATTCCAGCATCGTCCCCTTCCGCTCCCTGCTGCCCAAGGAGGTGGACGACAGCCTGCAGAAGATCGCCCGGGCCAGGGCCGATTCCATGCGCACCGCGAACGACACGACCAGACGGGACAGCGCGGCAGCGAAGCCGCCCGTCAAGCCCGAACCCCAGCCCGCCGGACGACCCGACGCGGGGGGCGCGGCGCGCGACTCACTCACCGAGCGCATCCTCGCCAGCCGGCCCAGGCTGTTCGACAAGCTGGTCCTGCGCGTGGACAGCGCCTGGACCCCCGAGGCCCGATACCTGGTGGAGATCACGGGGATCCGGAGCGCCGCCGGCGTCGCGGGCGATGCGAAGAACGTGCTGGCGGTGCCCAAGCCACCTCCTCCGCCGCCGGCCCCGAAGGACAGCACCGCGACCGACTCCACCCCGGCCAAACCGGCCCCGGCACCGAAGCCATGACCGACCGGCGTCGCGAGCTCCCCTCCGTGGACCGGCTGCTCCGCGAGCCCGCCATCGCCGCCCTGCTCGCCACCGCGCCTCGTCGCGCGGTGGTGACCGCCGCTCGTGCGGCTCTGGAAGCCGCGCGCTCGAACCGGGTCGGCCCTCCGGCGGACTGGGCGGAGGCGGTGCGCGAACGGCTGGGCGAGCTCACCACCCGCTCCCTGCGGCCGGTCCTCAATGCGACCGGTGTGGTGCTCCATACCAACCTGGGGAGGGCCCCTCTCGCTCCCGCGGCGCTGGACGCGATGGCCGCCGTCGGCGCCGGGTACAGCACCCTGGAGTACGACCTCGCGACCGGCTCCCGCGGCCACCGGGCGGACCATTGCCGGGAACTGCTGGCCGACCTGACCGGTGCCGCCGACGGCCTGGTGGTGAACAACGCCGCGGGCGCGCTGGTGCTGGCGCTCAACGCCGTGGCGGCGGGGCGGCCGGTGGTGATCTCGCGGGGTGAACTCATCGAGATCGGCGGCTCGTTCCGGATCCCCGAGATCATGGAAAAGAGCGGCGCCGAACTGCGGGAGGTGGGCACCACCAACCGGACCCATCTGCGCGACTACGAACGCGCCCTCGGCGGGGCGGCGGCGATCCTGACCGTCCATCGCTCCAACTTCGCGCAGAGCGGTTTCGTCGCCTCCCCGAAGCCCCGGGAGCTTGCGGCGCTGGCGCGGGGTGCCGGGATTCCCTACCTGCACGATGTCGGGAGTGGCCTGCTGCTGGACTTGGCGGCCTTCGGGCTGCGGGACGAACCCTCGGTGCCTGAGGCGGTGGCCGCCGGTGCCGACCTGGTGCTCTTCTCCGGAGACAAGCTCCTGGGCGGACCGCAGGCGGGATGCATCGTCGGAAACCGGGACGCGGTCGCGGGCTGCCGCGCCAATCCCTTCGCCCGGGCGCTCCGGGCCGACAAGTTCACCCTCGCCGCGCTCGAGGCGACCCTGGCCCTCTATCGCGACCCGGAGGCGGCGAGACGCGAGATTCCGGTCCTCGCCATGTTGACCGCCGATGCCGCCACCCTCGATAAGCGGGCGACGCGCCTGGCCGCGCTGATGCCGGTGGAGGCCGATGCCCGCACCCTGCCGGGGGAGTCGGCGGTGGGCGGCGGCAGCTTCCCCGGCGCTTCCCTCCCCACCACCCTGGTCAGCCTGGACCCGGGGGTGCTCGGCGCCCATGGGCTGG
>JANRJZ010000300.1:0-14313 GCA_033763675.1 Gemmatimonadota bacterium | reverse complement strand
CCGAGGCGGCCCGGGTCCTCCGGCCCGGCGGGGTGCTGGCCCTCTGGTGCTACGGCCTCAGCCGCGTCACCGCCGAGATCGATGGCCTGGTGGAGCGGTTCTACCATGAGATCGTGGGTCCCTACTGGCCCCCGGAGCGGCGCCACATCGAGACCGGGTACCGCGACCTGGGCTTTCCGTTCCCGGACCAGCCCTTCCCGGCCATGGAGATGCGGCATCAGTGGACCCTGGCGGAATTCCTGGAGTACCTGGCCACCTGGTCCGCGGTGCAGCGCTACCGCCGGGAGCGGGGAATCGATCCGCTGGCACTCCTGCTGCCCGCCCTCTCCCGCGCCTGGGGCGCGCCGGACCAGCCGCGGCCCGTGACCTGGCCCCTCACCGGGCGCATCGGTGCCCGACCCTGACTCGCGAGTCCAGCATGCAGATCCGCCGGGCCACCGCCCCCGACCTCGACCTCGTGGCGCCGCTGTTCGACGGCTACCGCCAGTTCTACCACAACCCGGCGGACCCGATCGTGGCCCGGCAGTTCATCGCGGAGCGGCTGCGGCTGCAGGACTCCGTGATCTTCCTCGCGGAGCGTGACGGCGCCGGGCTCGGGTTCGTGCAGCTCTATCCCGTCTTCTCCTCCGCGGGCGCCCGGCCGGGCCGGCTCTGGCTGCTCAACGACCTCTTCGTGGCGCCCGCGGGACGGCGACTGGGCGTGGGACGGGCGCTGATGGAGCGCGCGACCGCCCATGCACGGGAGACCCACGCCACCGGCCTCTTCCTGCAGACGGCGAGGGACAACCACGAGGCCCAGGCGCTGTACCAGTCGCTGGGCTACCAGCGGGATGACCTGTACCTGGTGTATGAGCTGCATCTCTGACGCCGGCCGGTTTGCTGGCCTCCCCCCGGTCCGTGGGATATACTGACGCGATGCCCCCTGCCTTCGAGACCGGCGCCCCCCATTCCGGGACAGAGCTGAGCCACACCCTGGGCGCCCTCCTTGCCGCCGGCAGCGCCGCGCTGGCGGCGCTGCCGGATCCCCAGTTCTTCGGCCCGCAGGGCGCCGCCTGGTCTCCTGCCGAGCATATCCGGCACCTGACCCAGTCGAGCGCGCCCCTGGTCCAGGGCCTCCGCCTCCCCCGCTGGATGCTGCGGCTGCGGTTTGGCGGCGGGCCCGGACGATCGCGGAGCTTCACCGAGATGCGGGATCACTACCTGGCCGCCCTCGCGGCGGGTGGGCGGACCAGCGGCCGGTTCGTGCCGTCCACCGAGGCGGCGCCCGCCGAGGCGGCGGAGCGGCGCCGGGAGATCATGACCGAGTGGGCCCGGGTCACCGTCGAGCTGCAGAACGCGATCGGCCGCTGGCCCGAGTCGTCGCTCGATGGTCTGGCGCTGCCGCATCCGCTGCTGGGCCCGCTGACCGTACGGGAGATGCTCGCCTTCACCGTGTACCATACGTCACATCACCTGCGACGAATCGTGGAACGGGCGGCGGCATGACACCGGCGCCCCGGCACCGCTGACCCGGCCCGTGCGCCGCCCCTCCACGACCTACAGCCGGATCGCCGCGGTGGTTCGCCGGGTACCGCGCGGGTCGGTCGCGACCTACGGGCAGGTGGCCCGGCTGGCGGGCCTGGGGCGGGCCGCCCGACAGGTCGGCTACGCGCTGCACGCCCTGCCGGCAGGGACGGCCATTCCGTGGCACCGGATCATCAACGCGGCGGGCCGCATCAGCCTGCGCCCGGATGCCGGCGGCATCGATCAGCGCCTCCGGCTGCTCGCGGAAGGAGTGACCGTGACCGAGAGCGGGAGGGTGTCCCTGGCACGGTACCAGTGGCGGCCGCGAGGCCAGGCATGACCACCTGGGATCGCAAGGTCTGCCTGATCGGCGCGGCTGGCGTGGGCAAGACCAGCCTGGTGCGCCGGTTCGTGGAGGGGATCTTTTCCGACGCCTACCTGACGACGATCGGGGTGAAGGTCGATCGCAAGGAAGTCGCCGTCGGCGCGGACCGGGTGCAGCTGGTGGTCTGGGACATCGAGGGGGAGACGGAGTTGCGCAGCGTCCGGCTGCGCTACCTGCGCGGCGCCGCCGGCTACCTCGTGGTCGCCGACGGCACCCGGCCCGCCTCGCTCGACGCTGCGCTGGCGCTGCAGGAGCAGGTCGCCGACCGGACCCCGGCGACTCCCTTCCTGTTCCTCCTGAACAAGTCCGACCTCACCGGGCAATGGGCCCTCTCGGAGCCGGAGGAGGCGTCGCTGGCCCGTCGGGGGCCGGTATTCCGGACCAGCGCCCGTACCGGAGATCATGTGGAAGCGGCCTTCCTCGACCTGGCCCGCCGTGTCATCCCGGCACCCGACTGACCGATGCCCCTTTCCTTCCTGCTCCTGCTGGGCGCGCTCGGGCTCTACCTCTACCTGCGGGGCCACCTGGCCCAGGCCCGCGCCCGGCGGGTTGCCGATCCCGATGCCGCACCGCTCGACGAACTGGCGCGGGCGGGCTCCAACCTCTCCCTGCCTCATGAAATCGAATTCTTTCTCTATTTCCCCGACCAGCCGGCGGCACTCCGGGCGGCACGCACCCTGGAGACCGAAGGGTACCGGGCCGAGGTGTCCCGCGAGGGGGCGGGCGAGGACTGGCTCTGCTTCGCCACCCGCGAGATGGTGCCCGACCTGGCCGCCCTCCGGACCCTGCGGGAGCGGTTCAACCGCCTCGCCGACGCCGACGGTGGGGTGTATGACGGCTGGGGCACGACCGTGACGTCCACCGAGCCCGGCCGCTGACCGCCGCCGCCCCGCTCCGCATCCGTCGGGCGGTACCGGAAGATGCGGCGCTGCTGGCGGAGCTCGGGGCCCGAACCTTCCGTGACGCGTTCGGCGCGCTCAACGATCCCGCCGAGGTGGCCCGCCACCTCGCCACCCACTACGGCGAGGCCCGCCAGCGGGAGGAGATCGCCAATCCCCTCTGGACCACCCTCCTCGCGGAGGTGGCTGGGGTGCCCGTGGGGTATGCCCAGAGCCTCCCGGCTCCTCCTCCCATCGCGCACCCGCCCGCCGGGGCCTGGTGCCTCCGGCGGCTGTACCTCGAGCAGGCGTGGACCGGGCGGGGGATCGGGCGGCCGCTGCTCCAGGCCATCATTGCGGACGCGCGCCAGCGCGGCGCCACCCTGCTCTGGCTTACGACCTGGGAGCGGGCCGCGCAGGCCATCGCGTTCTACCGCAAGCAGGGATTCGTGGAAGCGGGACGAACAACCTTCCTGGTAGGCAACGACCTCCAGCAGGACCTGGTATTCACCCTTCGGCTATAGCGGCAACGGCTGGCGCGTTCCGGTTCGAGGGGCTACTATCGCCAGCACCCCCCGACCACGGAGCCACCATGGCCACCGTCAGCGAAATCCTGGACCGGAAGGGAACCAACGTCGTCACCGTCGCCCCGGACACGAGCGTCCTGGACGCCGCCCGCCTGATGAACGAGCGGGGCATCGGCGCGGTGCTGGTCACCGACCAGGGCGCCCTGCTGGGCATCTTCACCGAGCGGGATATCATGCGCCGGGTCGTGGCCGCAGAGGGACAGCCCGGTGTCATTCCGGTCCGCGAGGTCATGTCCACGGGCCTCACCACCACGACGCCCTCCAGCACGGTGGAGGAGTGCGCCGCCCTGATGACGGCCCGCCGCATCCGGCACCTCCCCGTGCTCGGCCCCACCGGGCTGGCCGGCGTCATTACCATCGGCGACCTCCTGGCGTACCAGGTCTCCGAGCAGGCGCTGACCATTGCCCAACTCAACAGCTACCTG
Organism: Gemmatimonadota bacterium; assembly: GCA_033763675.1. Lineage (GTDB taxonomy): Bacteria > Gemmatimonadota > Gemmatimonadetes > Gemmatimonadales > GWC2-71-9 > JADJOM01. The sequence continues at coordinate 10,535 of JANRJZ010000300.1, read as the reverse complement.
TACGACACGCGGTAGGTCGGCCGTCCGGCTGGCCGGCCTCCTGGTGGCCGCCAGCCTGCCGGGAGCCGCGCTCGCCGGCCAGGAGGCCGCCGCCCTGCCTGCCTGGCTGCAGGGCTGCTGGCGCCTGACCGGACCCGATCAGGTCATCGAGGAGGTCTGGCTCACGCCACTCGGGGGGTCCATGCTTGGGGTCAGCCGCACCGTGAGCCGCGATACCCTGCGGGGTTACGAGCTGATGCTGATCCGCGCCGGGGCCAACGGGCTGGTCCTGGAATCCGCCCCTTCCGGACAGCCCGCAGCGGCCTTTCTGGCCGCGGCCCGGGGGGACAGCGCCCTGACCTTCGAGAACCTGACGCACGACTTCCCCCAGCTGATCAGCTACACCCGGGTCAGCGCCGAGTCCCTGGTGGCGGTGATCAGCGGGACGGTTCGGGACCGGCAGCGCACGATCACCTACGGGTACGCCCGAGCCGCCTGCCCCCTGCCCTGATCCGCCTCGCGTACCTTGCCGACCACCCGGAGCAGGTTCCGGCCCTGGCCCAGTGGCACCACGCCGAATGGGGCGAGCTGGTCCCCGACTGGCCCCCCGGCGTGGCGCGCGAGGAGCTGGAGGGCCACCAGGCCCGGCGGGCCATCCCGACCACGATCATCGCATTCGACGGTCCCCGTCTCGTGGGGTCCGCCAGCCTGCTGGCAGAGGACATGCCGGACTTCCCCCCCATCGGCCCCTGGCTCGCCAGCGTGTTCGTGACACCTGGGCACCGCGGTCGGGGGATCGGCACCCTGCTGGTGACGAGGGTCCTGGAGGAAGCCCGGCAGCTCGGGGTATCCACCGTGCATCTGTTCACCACCGAGGCCGCGGCCTACTATCTCCGCCGCGGGTGGCGCATCCGGGAGCCCCGGGTCGTGCAGGGGCAGCCGGGGGTGATCATGTCCTACGACCTGGACCCGGAGTGATGTAGCTTTGGGCGCCGGCCGTGGGCCGGCCAAACCCGGGAGGACCGATGGCAAGCTGGCGCGAGAAATTACGGCAGGTCGTCGCGGACCTGGAGCGGGAGCGGGACGAGCTCAAGCTCAAGCTGCACCTGGCCAAGGCGGACGGGCGGGACGAATGGGCCCGGCTCGACGACAAGCTCGCCGAGCTCCGGCTGCGGGCCGATGCCGCGGGGAGCGAGGCCCGGGAGGCGATGGACGACGTCGGGGACGCGGCCAGGAAACTGGCCGACGAGATCCGCGAAGGCTTCAAGCGAGTACGGAAGACCCTGTAGCTCCCGGCGTGCACCCCGGTTCCATTGAGGAAGAGTGATGACGCAAGAGATCCTGGAGCAACAGATTGCGCAGCTGCGGGCACAGCTCACCGCGGTGGATGGCCAGCTGGCGAAGAGCGCGGGATCAGTGGACGGCCTGGAGGATCTCAAGGTCGCGGTGGACAATCTGCGGACCAACGTCTGGGCGGTGCTCTCGGCGTCGCGGTCGGCGAACTATCCGGGGTTCATCGCCCGGTTCCGGGCCCGCCGCGGGATCGACATCCTCAAGCAGATCGCGCAGGACATCGAGAACGAAGGGAACCGCGGCCTGCACCCCGAGCATGTCGAGATGCAGCTTCTCATGCAGCAGCTCATCGAGCGGATTGGCCACCTGCGGACCCGCGGCATGGGCTGAGCCATGGACGGGGCCCAGGGCGTAAGCACCCTGATCAGCGTCGCGGTGGGACTGGGCCTCGCCGCGGCCTGCGGCTTCCGGGTCTTCGTGCCGCTGCTGGTGGCCAGCGTGGCCGGCCATGCCGGCAGGCTCCCCCTGGCCGGGGGCTTCGAGTGGGTCGGGAGCCTTCCGGCCCTGGTGGCATTCGCCACAGCGACCGCGCTCGAGATCGGCGCCTACTACGTCCCCTGGCTCGACCATGCCCTGGACGCGGTGGCCACCCCGGCGGCCCTGGTGGCGGGGGTCCTCGCCTCGGCGGCGGTGATCACCGACCTGCCGCCCGTCCTCAAGTGGGGGGCGGCGCTGGTCGGCGGCGGCGGGGTGGCGGGGCTGATTCAGGGGACGTCGGTACTGTTCCGGCTCAAGTCCACCACGCTGACCGGCGGCGTGGCCAACCCGGTGGTGGCCACGGCTGAACTCATCGGCGCCACCGGCACCGCGCTGCTCGCGATCTTCCTGCCGCTCCTCTGCCTCGCCGCCGTGATCGGGCTGTTAGTCCTGGCCTTTCGGGCCACCGGCAGGCTGCTCTTCGGCCGGCGGGGTGCGCCGGCCTGAGGGACGTGTCAGCCGACGTTATCGGTGTCCATCTGGCCGCTCATCTTGCGGCTCACGTGCGACCACGACATCCCGATGGCGAGGACCAGGCTGACGGCGATGAGCACCAGGTGTGCGATCGCCCGGCTGCTGGTGGGGGACATGGCGCCGTAGTAGATCATGGCCCAGATCACGCAGGCGAAGAGGGCAAGCACCAGCACTGCGCCGCCCACCCCGAGGGAGCGCCGCGCGGCCTGCAGGAACACCACCCACAACGCCACCAGCCCGATGCCGGCCAGCGCCTTGAGCGGGGTGAAGCCCTGGACGTACGCGCCGAACCCGGATTCCCCCGGTGCACGGCTGAACACCCAGTGGAAGTAGGAGACGCCCTCGGGATTGTAGGTGGCGTAGACCAGCACCAGCGCCGCCACCAGGCGGACGCCCAGACCGCTCCAGCTAAAGCCACCCGACCCCATCCCGGCTCCCAGTGTGTGAAGGACCGCCAAGCTACCCTCCCCCGCTGCCCACCGCCAGCGGCCCTCTTGCGGGCGGGAGCGGGACGCCGAAATTACCCCGCCCGGCTGGATCCAGCCGGTTCGCGGCTCCCCGCCCCGTGACGGGTGGCCGTCTCCCTATACCCGAGGTCATCCGATGTCCAAGTATCTCACCGAGTTCATCGGCACCATGTTCCTGGTGCTGACGATCTGTCTCACCGTCCTCGGCCAGTCCTCGATGGCGCCGCTGGCGATCGGCTGCTCGTTGATGATCATGGTGTACATGGGGGGCCACGTCTCCGGCGGCCACTACAACCCGGCGGTGTCGCTTGGCGCCATGCTTCGGGGCAAGCTGGCCGCGAGCGAACTGGTGCCGTACATGGTGGCGCAGTTGCTGGGGGCGGTGGTGGCGAGCCTGCTCGGGTACGTGATCCTGGGACAGACCTTCGCCCCGGCTCCGTCGCCGACCGCCTCGCCGGTGGCCGCCCTGCTGGTCGAGACGCTGTTCACCTTCGCGCTGGTGCTGGTGGTGCTCAATGCGGCGTGCAGCGAGAAGACCAAGGGCAATTCGTTCTACGGCCTCGCCATCGGCTTCACGATCGTGGTCGCGGCCTTCGCGGGGGGCGGCGTGTCGGGTGGCGCGTTCAACCCGGCCGTGGGCCTGGGACCGACGCTGGTACACGGACTGATGGGCGGCGGGTCGTTCGCGAGCGTGTGGCTGTACCTGGTCGGCCCCTTCCTGGGCGGCGCGCTCGCCGCGGCGGTCTTCAAGATGCAGGAACAGGGCTGAGCCTGGCCGGCGCGCTCCCGTGGTGACCGGAGCCCGCATCCGGAGCCTCTCGCCGGAGGATTGGCCGCGGGTGCGGGCCATCTACGAGGAGGGGCTGGCCACCGGGCACTCCACCCTGGAGACGGTGGCTCCTGAGTGGCCGGCGTGGGACGCAGGGCACATCGCAACACCCCGGCTGGTGGCCACCATCGAGGAGGTGGTCACGGGCTGGGCCGCGCTCTCCCCGGTCTCCGCCCGCGCGGCCTATCGCGGCGTCGCGGAGGTCAGCGTCTATGTGGCCGCGGACGCGCGGGGCCGCGGGGTGGGCCGGGCTCTCCTCGAGGCGCTCATCCCCGCCTCCGAGGCCGCCGGGTTCTGGACCCTGCAGGCGGTGATCCTCGCGGAGAACGGTGCCAGCATCGCCCTCCACCAGCGGGCGGGCTTTCGGCTCGTGGGCCGGCGGGAGCGGCTCGGGGAACGCCACGGGGTCTGGCGCGACAGCGTGCTCCTCGAGCGCCGCAGCCGGGTCGTGGCCTGGCCGGGGACCTGACGGCGCTCCATCCATCCCTTCCATCCCTGAGGCTGCTTGCCCGCGCCCCCCCGGATGCCTTAATTCCTGCCGCATCGCCGGACGGCCTCGAGCCCCCCTTTCCCGAGGACGGGATGACCGCACCGCTGGTCGGCATCGTGATGGGCAGTGACTCGGACTGGGAGGTCATGCAGCATGCCGCGCGGCAGCTGCAGGACTTCGCGGTGCCGCATGAATCGCGGGTGGTCTCCGCCCACCGCACGCCCGACCTGCTCTACCGCTACGCGGAGGAGGCGGCCGGCCGTGGGCTGCGCTGCATCATCGCCGGGGCCGGGGGCGCCGCCCACCTCCCGGGAATGCTCGCCGCCAAGACCTCCGTCCCGGTGCTCGGGGTGCCGGTGCCCTCCCGGCACCTCAACGGCCTGGACTCGCTGCTCTCGATCGTGCAGATGCCGGGAGGGATCCCCGTGGCGACCTTTGCCATCGGGGAAGCGGGCGCCCGGAACGCAGGGCTCTTCGCCGTGAGCCTGCTGGCCGGCACCGACCCCGCGCTTGGGGCCCGCCTCGATGCCTTCCGCCAGGCCCAGACGCAGAAGGTGCTGGGCCTCACCCTCCCGGAGCCCAGGTGATTCTGCCCGGGGCCACGCTCGGCCTCCTGGGCGGTGGACAGCTCGGCCGCATGTTCACCCAGGCGGCACAGCGGATGGGGTACGAGGTCGTGGTCCTGGACCCGGACCCCGCGAGCCCGGCCGGCCGAATTGGATCCAGGCACCTGCGGGCGGCGTATACCGATGAGGCGGCGTTGCGCGAGCTGGGCACTCTCGCCCGGGCCGTCACCACCGAGTTCGAGAACGTCCCGGCCGACAGCCTGACCTTCCTGCGCCGGTTCTGTCCCGTCCGGCCCGGCCCAGAAGCGGTCACCCTGACCCAGGACCGCCTGATCGAGAAGCGCTTCGCGCGGGCGCAGGGGCTGGCCACAGCCGATTTCCGGCCCATCAACGAGGTGGGGGACTGCGCCCGGGCCTTCAGTGAGATTGGCGCCCCGGCCCTGATCAAGACGGCGCGACTGGGGTATGACGGCAAGGGACAGGCGGGGGTGGAATCGGCCGCGGACGCCGAGGCGGCCTTCCGGCGCTTCGGCGGCCGACCCTCGATCCTGGAGGCCAGGGTCCCGCTGGAACTGGAGATCTCGGTGGTGCTGGCGCGGGGCGACGATGGGACCATCGTCACCTTCCCGGTCGCCGAAAACCGGCACGTGCTGGGGATTCTCGATACCTCGGTGGTGCCGGCGCGGATCCCCGAGGCGCTCGCGGCCCGGGCCCGGGAGGCCGCCGCCACCCTGGCGGAGGCCATGGACTACGTCGGCACCATGGCGGTGGAGTTCTTCGTGGTGGCGGGTGACCGCCTGCTGGTGAATGAAATGGCCCCCCGGCCGCACAATAGCGGACACTACACGCTGGACGCCTGCACCACCGACCAGTTCGAGCAGCAGGTGCGGGCGCTCGCCGGGCTGCCGCTGGGGGACGCCACCCTGCTCCAGCCGGTGGCGATGGTCAACCTGCTGGGGGACCTCTGGGTCTCCGGCGAACCACAGTGGGACCGCGCCCTGCGGGATCCGCGGGCGCAGCTGCACCTGTATGGCAAGACCGAACCCCGCCCCGGCAGGAAGATGGGGCATATCAACGTCCTGGCGCCCACCGCCGACGCCGCGCTGGCCGCGGCGCTGGCGGCCCGGGAACGCCTGACGACACCCTGATCCCCCGAACCATCACGGAAGAACGAGGAACACATGCTGCTGCTTCCCCTGCTGGCGCTGCTCACCCTCCCGGCCGCAGATCCGGTACCCCAGGCGGCGCTCGCCTGCAAGACCATGAACACCGACCGGCAGCCGCTCAACCGCCGGTCCAGTCCGCTGGATTCCATCAGCTTCAAGGTGGGCACCGCCGACGTGAAGCTCTGCTACGGCCGTCCCTCCGCCAAGGGCCGTACCATGCTCGGCGGAGACGCCATTCCGTTCGGCAAGCTGTGGCGCACCGGGGCCAACGAGCCCACCATGATCCACACCACCGGCCCGATCGTCGTGGCCGGCATCGCCCTGGCCGCGGGGTCCTACTCGCTGTATACCATCCCCGACCCGACCGAATGGCACGTGATCCCCAACCGGTCGATCACGCAGTGGGGGCACGAATCCTCCTACACCGAGGCGGTGAAGGCCCAGGAAGTCGGGCATGGCATGGCCCGGAGCAGCGCCCTGGCCACCCCGGTCGAGACACTCACCTTCCGCACCGAGGCGGGCGCCGCCGGCGCGGTGAACCTGCTGCTGGAGTGGGAGAAGACCCGGGTGACGATCCCGGTGACGCCGGGCAAGTAGCGCCCGCGGAGCCCCGAACGCACGAAGGGCGGCCACGGTGGCCGCCCTTCTGCATGCGGGGGGAACTGATGGAGGCGGAGGGAATCGAACCCTCGTCCGAGTGAGCTTCCAGAGCCGCGCCTACGTGCGTAGGTGCATCTTCTCGCCGTCGACCTGGACCGGTGCTGCACCAACCTTCCCAGGCTCTATCCCCTGAAGTTCTCGTGACCGCCGTCGGGGCGGCGACGGTCACCAGTCCGGTTTTTCGTTCCCCCGAGAATCGCCCCGGACGGGCTACCCTCGGTGGTGGTGCCATAAGCGAGCTAGAAGCTCAGCTTACGCAGCCATCGCCAAGTCAGTGTTGGCAGTTAAATCGTTCCAGACGGTTTTACCAGGAACCTGGACCTGGGCACGCAGCGATTCCTTCATCAAACCCGTCGAAGCCAGTCGCCCCCGACGTGCCCGAATCTAACCCCGGCGACGCGCCCGTGGTAGGCGCGCGCCCCCGCGCGCCTACAGCGGCCGGGCCGTTTCCACCCGGTCCCGGCCCTGGCGCTTGGCTTCCATCAGTGCGCCGTCGGCTTGCGCCGCCAGGTTCTCGATGCTCCGGCTGGTGTCCGGGACGGCCGACACGCCGAAGCTGGCGCTGAGCGGCCAGGTGCGGCCCTGCCAGTCCCAGGGCGAGGTTGCCAGCCGGATCCGGATCCGTTCCGCCACCTTGGCGCCGTAGATCATCGAGGCACCGGGGAGCCAGATGGCAAACTCCTCGCCGCCGATCCGCGCGGCAGTATCCCCGCCGCGGATCATGTCGTGGACCAGGCGGGAGAAATGCACCAGCGCGGCGTCCCCCGCGTGATGCCCCAGGGTGTCGTTCAGCAGCTTGAACTTGTCGAAGTCGGCGTAGATCAGGGTGCCCTGGGTGACGCCGACCTTGCGCATCTCCTCGTCGAGGCCACGACGGTTCTTGAGCCCCGTGAGCGGGTCGGTCACGGCGGCGTTTCCCGCCTCCTCCAGCAGCCGGGCCCGCACCATCCGGGGGCCGGCGTTGCGGAGCGCCTCCTGCACCTCGGCGATCACCGGACCGATGGGCTCCCCGTTGTCGTCGGTCCAGAACGCGACGGCGCCGACCGTCTCGTCGAAGTGGCGGATCGGGAAGATGATCGCGGGCGTAAAATGGGTGCGCCGGTCGTGGACAATCCCGCCCAGCGGATCCGCGATGGTGGTGAGCGACGGCACCTCGCCCCGCGCCACCTGGTTGAGCGGGCTCCCCGGCTGGGCGAAGGTGTCGAGCAGGCGGCGGTCGGCCCGGCCGGAGGTGCCGATCACCCGCACCTGGCCCTGCAGTTCCACCGCCACGATCACCTCGGCGTCCAGGATCCGCTCCAGCTGGTACGCCAGCCGAAGCCCGATGCTGCCGAGGGATTCCGTCGCCCCCTCTTCCGCGGCAAAGGCCCGGTCCAGCAGCGGTTTCCGGCCCAGCCCGTCGAGCAGAGCCACCAGGTCCTCACCGCCCCGGCGCAGAGTGTCCGCGGCGGCCTCGCTGGGCAGCAACATCCCCGCAATGAGGCCCCCGGCAGAGGCATAGAGCAGCACCCCTGCCTCGATCCGCTCCGCGCCGGAGGCGGCGCGGTCCCGGAGCGCCGCCAGCCGGTCCTCCACCGAGGAGACCGCGCTTACCCCGAGCCGGCCACCCGGGAGCACCCGGTGCCAGTCGGGCCGCTCCTGGCCGTCCCGGAGCGGATGGGCCACCCAGAGTCCCAGCGCGGCCCGCGCCTCGGCCAGCCAGCCCAGGGCCGGATCCGGCAGCAGCACCGGATCGACCCCCGGACCCGGGCCCCGCTCCAGCGGCCCGCGCCGGATGATCATGGCGCCCGCCGCTCCCGCCGCCATCCCGCCCAGCAGCCACGCAACCGCGCTCATGTCAGCCACCCCCGGCGCCGGAACCAGCGCCAGATCAGGAGACTCACCAGCACCATGACGCCCCAGATCACCAGGTACCCGTAGCGTTGCGGCAACTCCGGCATATGCTCGAAGTTCATGCCGTAGATGCCCACGATGAAAGTGAGGGGAAGAAAGAAGGCCGAAAACACCGTCAACACCTGCATCACTTCGTTAGTCCGGTGCGCCGCGAGTGCCAGCTGCATATTCAGCAGATTATTGATATCCTCGAGCAGTTCCTCGGCGTAGAAGTGCATGCTCTCCGCGTTTTCCCGTAGATCCTGCATCAGGGGACCGGTCCGCTCCCCAATACTGGGAAGCCGCGCCGTGATGCTCATGGTGCGCCACAACAGCCGCTTGCTGAGGGCCAGCCGCCGCTTCATGTGGTACATGTCGCGCAGCAGGTCGGCGACGTTGTGCTCCGACATCAGCTGCGCCTCGAACCCGTCCACCCGGGTCTCGGACTCCACCAGCGGCGCCTCGTAGCTCAGCACCACCGCGTTCGTGAGGTCCGCCAGCAGTTCGGCGACGATCCCCCCCCGCTCCCGGCCATGCAGCACCCGCCCCCGCCAGTGTTCCATCACCGCGGTGAGGTATGGCTGGTCCTTGCGGTGGATGGTGATCAGGAACTCCTCGCCCCAGAAGATCGCCACCTTCCGGGTCAGGGCCTGCACCGTGTCGGCGGTCGGATCGGCGTGCTCGTCCTGGGCGCGAAGGATGGCGAACGTCGTCCCGTTGAAGCGCTCGAACTTGGGCAGGTGCTCGGGGTCCAGGCAGTCCTGCACCGCGGTCGCGGTGAGGCCGTACCGGAGGGCGACTTCCTCGAGGTCCCGCCGGGAGGGTTCGACGAGGTCGAGCCAGCCGAAGCGCGGCTCGTCGCATTCGACGACGGTACGCAGCATCCTAGGCCCCCGCCGCCCCGCCGCGGACCGGCGCCCGGCGTTCCAGCACCCGGTGCGCGGCCATCGCGGCGCCGAACCCGTTGTCGATGTTGACCACGGTGATCCCCGCGGCGCAGGAATTGAGCATGGCCAGGAGCGCCGCCAATCCGCCGAACGAGGCGCCGTAGCCCACGCTGGTCGGCACCGCGATGACCGGTGCCTGCACCAGCCCCCCCACCACGCTCGGCAGCGCCCCCTCCATGCCGGCCACCACGATCAGGACATCGGCCTCCCGCAGCCGCTCCCCCGCCGACAGCAGCCGGTGAATGCCGGCGACCCCGACATCCGATAGCCGCTCCACCCGGTGACCCATCGCCTGGGCGGTAACGGCGGCCTCCTCCGCCACGGGGAGATCACTTGTCCCGGCGCACACCACGAGGACTGTGCCACCTCCCGGGGGGTCAGGCCGCGGGCCGCTGGCGACGATCCGCCCCAGCCGGTTCCACCCGGCCTCCGGGAACCGGAGCTGGAGCGCCTCCCCTTGTTCCGCCGAGACGCGGGTCGCCAGAAACCCACCCGCCGCCGCCTGCAGCCGTTCCGCGATCGCCACCACCTGCTCCACCGTCTTGCCCGCCGCGAAGATCACCTCGGGGTGCCCCTGACGGAGGGCCCGGTGATGATCCAGCTGGGCGAAGGACAGCGTCTCGGTCGGGAAGTGGCGCAACTGGTCCAGCGCCTGGGTGGGATCGAGGCGGCCCTGGGCCACCTCGCGCAGCAGCCGCTCCAGCTGGTCCGGCTTCACGCCGCGCCGGCGACCGACGCCGCCGGGTGCAGGTAGGCCTCGAAGATCGCCTCCGCCTCCGCCATGCTCTCCACCTGAAACAGCCGGCCGCGCAGATCGCCCGCGCCGTAGAGCCCCTTGGTGTACCAGCCGAAGTGCTTGCGGAACTCGATCACGGTCTTGCGCGTGTCCCCCTGCAGCCGTAGCGCCAGCCGGGCGTGCGCCAGGGCCACCTGGAACCGCTCGGTGGCGGTGGGGGCGGCCGGGAGCGGCTCGCCCGCCAGCCGCGCCCGCGCATCCCGGAACAGCCAGGGATTGCCGAATGCGCCCCGGCCGACCATCACCGCCGCACAGCCGGTGTGGGCCACCATGCGCACCACGTCTTCCGCCGTCCGGATGTCCCCGTTCCCGATCACCGGGATCTCCAGCGCCGCGGTCACCTGGGCGATCTCATCCCAGTTGGCGTGACCGTTGAACATCTGGGTCCGGGTCCGGGCATGCAGGGTGAACGCCCGAGCGCCCGCGTCCTGCATGCGGAGCGCGATGCCGACGGGGTCC
>JANRJZ010000299.1:0-2620 GCA_033763675.1 Gemmatimonadota bacterium | reverse complement strand
ACAACACCCAGCGCCTGCTGGCACCGCTCGGCTACGTCCCGCCGACGGAGTACGAAGCGCAGTATCACCGCACCCAGACGGCTCACGCCGCCGCGGGGGCACTCACATAACCGAGTCTCCGGAATACCCGGGGCGGTTCAGAGCGAGCGGTCGCGGCCCAGCGTGCGGTAGGCCGGGAGCCCGGCGGTGGTGATGAGGTCGCCGCAGGAGAGCCCGGCGGCTTCACCGGCGCCCACCGTGAGGCAGAGCCCGCGATCGAGGTTGTCCTGGTTCCGGTTCCCCAGGACGACCACCCCCTTCCCCGCCGGATACACGCCCACGTTCTTCGCCCCGGAGGAGGTGGGCGGCGTCGCCCCCTCCCGGGTGGCGGTGAGGGTAATGATCCCGTTGCCGGGTCCCGTCAGGGTGCTGTAGCTGAGGCCCACGGCGATCGAGTCCCCCACACTGATGGTCGCGGAGCTCGGGGAGACGTTGGCGCAGGTCACGGGACCGGTCACCGCGCAGCTGAAGTCCGCGACGGCCTCATCGAGCCCGGTGTTCACCACCCAGAAGGAGGCCGAGTAGGGGCCGGTGTTCGGCGATCGGGTCGGGTCGCTGCTCGGAAGCGGATAGACCACCAGCCCGTTCCCGCCGCCGCCGGCCATCGGCGCCTCCTGGGCGGTCAGGGTTGCGGGCAGGATGAGGAAAGCCAGCAGGGGCAGCAGAACGGACCAGCGGGAGAGGCGGCGGCCTGGCACGGAGGGCTCCGGTGTGGGGTCGCCATCCTTATATCATGGCATGTGCCACACCGGCGTCGGGGGCCGGGTGTTGATGTGCAACGACTTAGCCGCTTCCCCGCGATCTTTCCAATCCCAGAATCCCACCCAATCCCACGGCGTCCCGGGATTGGTGGGATTCTGGGATTGGGCTGGGTGATCGGGCGGACGGATCGTGGGGCGGGGCTGCGGCTGTCATTCCGAGGCCCCTCAGGGGCCGGAGCAATCGCCTACCCTCCGAGCGGAGTTCGGGGGATCGCTTCGTCGCGCTGCGCGCTCCTCGCGATGACAGCCAGGCCTAACTTTGCCGCGCCCGTCGGCCCGTCGGCCCGTCGGTCCATCGTGCCCCCTACCCCGCCCGGTACACCCCCCACGCCGCGCGCAGCGCATCGCTGATCTCGCCCAGGGTGGCGCGGGCCCGCACCGCCTCGATGATCGGGGGCATCATCGGCTCGGTGCCGCGCGCCGCCGCGTCCACCGCCCGGAGCCCCGCGTGCACCGCGGTCTCGTCCCGCCGGGCCTTCACCTCTTCCAGCCGCGCCTGCTGCCGCTGCTGCAGCGCGCTGTAGTCAGGCCGGACCACCGCGGGGACCGGGCGGTCGTCGGTGAAACGATTTACCCCCACCACCACCTGCGCCCCCGACTCCTGCGCCTGCTGCAGCTCCCATGCGCTCCGCGCAATCGCCTCCTGGAACCAGCCGCCGTTGATGGCCGCCACCGCGCCGCCAAGCTTGTCCACCTCGGCAATGATGGCCCGCGCCTCCGCCTCGATGCGGTCGGTGAGCGCCTCCACATACCAGCTCCCGGCCAGCGGGTCCACCGCGCCGGCCAGCCCGCTCTCGTAGCCCAGGATCTGCTGGGTCCGGAGCGCGAGGGTGGCGGACTCCGCCGTGGGGAGCGCCAGCGCCTCGTCATACCCGTTGGTGTGCAGCGACTGGGTGCCACCCAAGGCCGCGGCCAGCGCCTGCACCGTCACCCGCACCACGTTGTTGAGCGGCTGCTGAGCCTGCAGGGTGACGCCGCCGGTCTGGGTGTGGAACCGAAGCCGGCAGGTCTGGTCGTCGGCGTTAAACCGCTCCCGGGCCAGCCGAGCCCAGAGCCGGCGCGCCGCGCGGAACTTGGCGACTTCCTCGAACAGGTCGTTGTGCGCCGCAAAGAAGAAGGAGAGCCGCGGCCCGATGGTGTTCACCGACAGCCCGGCCCGCGCCGCGCGACTCACGTACTCGAGCGCGTTCGCCAGGGTGAACCCGACCTCCTGCGCCGCGGTGGCCCCCGCCTCCCGCATGTGGTAGCCGCTGATGGAGATCGGGTTGAAGTTCATTCCCTCCTCCGCCACAAAGCGGATGAGGTCCACCGTGAGCCGGAGCGACGGCTCCGCCGGATAGATGTACGTCCCCCGCGCGATGTACTCCTTGAGCACGTCGTTCTGCACCGTGCCCTGCAGCTTCGGCCGGGGCACCCCCTGCTCCTCCCCCACCACCACGTACATCGCCAGCAGGATGCCGGCGGTGGCGTTGATGGTCATGGAGGTGGAGACCCGGTCGAGCGGGATGCCGCGGAAGAGGTCGTGCAGGTCCTCCACCGTATCAATGGCCACCCCCACCCGGCCCACCTCGCCGGCGGCCATCGGGTGGTCGGAGTCGTATCCCATCTGCGTCGGAAGATCAAAGGCCGTCGAGAGTCCGCTCTGCCCCGCATCCAGCAGGTGCCGGAAGCGGGCATTGGTCTCCTCGGCGGTGCCGAAGCCGGCGTACTGCCGCATGGTCCAGAGCCGCTCGGTGTACATGGCGGGATAGACGCCGCGGGTGAAGGGAAACTTCCCCGGGGCGCCGAGGTCCCTCGCCGGATCGCCGGTCCAGTCGCCG
>JANRJZ010000298.1:0-10064 GCA_033763675.1 Gemmatimonadota bacterium | reverse complement strand
CGGCGATTTCGACCGCCACGTTGAGCTGGGCCTCCTCGGTGGACGCGCCAAGGTGCGGGGTCAGGACGACGTTCGGGAGCGTCCGGAGGGGATGGTCTGCCGGCAGCGGTTCCTGGTCGAAGACGTCGAGCGCCGCGCCCCCGATGGCGCCGCTCCGGAGACCGGCGATCATCGCGGCCTCGTCCAGCACGCCTCCCCGGGCGGCGTTGACGATGAGCGTCCCGGGCTTGAGGAGAGCCAGCTGCGCCGGTCCGAGCATCCCGCGGGTCTTGTCGGTGAGCGGGACATGCAGGGAGATCACGTCCGATTCCCGCAGCACTGTCTCCAGGTCCCCGAGCTCCGCGCCGATCTCCTTTGCGGCGTCGGGACTCAGGAACGGGTCATACGCCAGGACCCGCATGCCGAAGGCGCGCGCCCGCCGTGCCACCTCCCCGCCGACCCGACCGGCTCCGACCAGCCCCAGCGTCTTCCGATAGAGCTCGGTCCCTCCGAAACTGGTCCGGTCCCAGGCGCCCGCCTTCATGGACTGGTCCGCGGCCGGCACCTTCCGCACCAGCGCGAGCAGGAGGGCGCAGGCGAGCTCGGCGGCCGAGATCGTGTTGCCGGCGGGGGCATTCATCACGGCGACGCCCTTCTCGGTGGCCGCCTCCACGTCGATGGTGTCCACCCCGACCCCCGCCCGCCCGATGACCCGAAGCCTGGTGGCGCGGGCCAGGGACTCGCGGGTGATCTTCGTCGCGCTGCGCACGAGGACGGCATCGGCATCGGCGATGGCGGCGGCGAGATCCTCCCCCTTGAGGCCGGTGCGCTCCACCAGCTCAAACCGGGGATCGGAGGCGAGGGGCGCCAGCCCCTCGCGGGCGATCTTGTCGGCGACGAGCACCCGGAAGGCGGTCATGCGGTCACCACCTCGGCCAGCACCGCGAGCAGCGCCTCGAGTTCCAGCACCGTGTGATCCCCCATGTGTCCGATCCGGATGGTGCTGTCCTTGAGCGCGCCATAGCCGGCGGAGATAGTGAAGCCCTTGGCCTTCATGGCCTCGTTGATGGCGGAGCCGGTCCGGCCGGAGGGGACCGTCAGGCAGGTCACCGTGGGCGAGCGGCAGCCCTCAGGCGCCAGCACCCGCATCTCGATGCCACGCGCCCGCATCTCCGCGGCCCACTGCCAGGTTCGCTCCGCCATGGCGAGGTGCCGGCGCCAGCGGCCTTCGATGGTCTCCCGCTCGATCCGGACCACCTGCGCCGCGAGGGCGTACATCAGCGAGAGCGCCGGCGTGTTCGGCGTCTGGTTCTTGAGGATGTAGTTCTCGAATTCGCCCAGGTCGAAGTAGATCCCGCGGTTGGACTGCTGCTTTGCCCTGGCGAGGGCGCGCGGGTGGGCCACGCCAAGCGCCAGGCCCGGCGGCAGGGCCAGCGCCTTCTGGGAGCCGGTCAGGACGAAGTCGAGATCCCAGGCATCGGTCTCGACGGCGGCGCCGGCGACACCGGTGACACTGTCCACGAGCAGCAGGACATCACCCGCCTCACGGGCCACCTGGGCCAGGTCACGGATCGGATTCAGGGCCCCCGTCGAGGTCTCCGAGTGGACCACGGTGACCGCGTCATAGCGGCCCCTGGTCAGGGCGTCCCGTAACTGCTCCGGACGGTGCACCTCGCCGAGGGGAACCTCCAGCAGTGTGGTCTCGCAGCCGTTGGCCTGGGCGATCTTCGCGAACCGCTCGCTGAAGGCGCCGTTGACCAGGGCCAGCACCCGCTGGCCGCCGCAGTTCCGTACCGCGGCTTCCATGAGCCCCGTGGCGGAGGAGCTGGAGATGTAGACCGGTCGGGCGGTGCGAAAGATCCGCTGCAGCCCCGGCATCATCTGGGCGATGAGCTGCTCCATCCCCTTGCCCCGGTGGCCGATCATCGGCCGGGTCTGGGCGGCCAGGATCTCGGGAAGGACCTCGGTCGGGCCTGGGAGGAAGAAGCGCCCGAAACCGGGCGTGGTGGCGGGTGTGGCGGTCATGGTACCCTGCTCCGTGAATTCGCCCACGCCCTCATGGCGCGCGGCGGGTCGAATATAGCGGGGTCGAACGCGCGTGCTTCAGGAGCCGAGGCCCGCAATCCCCAGTACGCCGGTCAGGGATGGTCCCTCCAGCACGACGTCCGCGGCGCGGGCGATCTCTTCCCGCCGCACAACGCCGGCAAAGGCGGCGAAGCAATCGACGGCCGGTCGCGCTTCGAGGTCGGTGGCGCCGTCGCCGATGAGGAGGATGGGCCGGGGCAGCCGGGCGAGGTTGCGCTCGACCCAGGTCCGCTTGCCACCGGAGCGCGCCAGCGGGGATTCCTGCTCGAACCCGGCGTACGCGCCATCCGGGGTGAACCGGATGTCCACTGCGGCCACCCGGCCGGGCCCGATGCCGAGGTGCGCGGCGACGATGGTGACCGCGGGGAGCAGGCCTCCGCTCACGACCTGCACCGTCACGCCGGCACCGGCGAGCGCCCCGACCGCCTCTGCCGCACCGGGGACCAGCCGCTCGATGTACAGGGCGCCGATGCGTTCGACCTCGGCGCGTGAGGGGCGCAGCAGGTCCAGCCGCCGGCCGTACACCTCCTCCAGCGGCAGCAACCCCCGCATGGCGAGGTCAGTAAGTTCGGCCACTTCCTGGCGATGCTCCCGGGCCAGTTCCTCGATCCCCTCGATGGCCGAGAGGGTGGAATCGCAGTCGAAGATCACCGTCCGGAAGCGCATGGCTGTCATCCCTCGGGAAGCTCCAGGACCGGTACCGGCTCGGCATCGAGGTGCAGGCGGGCGAGGGGCTGGCGCAGGCGATGGCGGAGCCGGAACAGCAGGAAGGCCGCGACCACGACCAGGCCCAGGACGAGCCCCCACCAGAGCCCGACCGGCCCGTAGCCCCGGGAGAGCCCGAGCCAGAGACTGACCGGGAGCCCGATCAGCCAGAACCCGAGAATGCCGGTGAGCATCGGGGTGCGAGTATCGCCGAGCCCGCGCAGCAGGCCAATGGACGTCACCTGGATGCCGTCGAATACCTGAAAGACGCCGGCCAGGGGAATCAGGGTCACCGCGACCGCCAGGACCTCCGGAGAAGTGGTGTAGAGCCGCGCGAGCGGACCAGGCAGCAACAAAAAGACGGCCGCCATGGCGCCCATGAAACCGATGGCGACGACCAGGGCGGCGCGGGAGGCGTTGGCCGCGGCCGCCGGGTCGCCGCGCCCTACCGCGTGCCCCACCACAACCGCCGCGGCCGCGGAGAGGCCGAGGGGCACCATGAACGTGATCGAGGCAAGGTTGAGCGCCACTTGATGCCCGGCCACCTGGATCGTGCCGAGACTGCCCATCAGCAGCCCGACGATCGCGAAGACGCCATACTCCAGCTGATGCTGGATCCCGATGGGAGCCCCGATCCGGAGCAGTCGGCCCAGGGGAGCCAGGGCGAAGGAGGCCCGGCGGAACGGGTGGAGGTGGTGTCCGAGCAGCGGCCAGGCAAGCCCGAGGAGCAACACCGCCATCAGAGTACGGCAGATGGTGGTGGCCAGGGCGGCCCCGACGACGCCCAGTTCCGGGGCGCCCAGTCTCCCGAAGATGAACATCCAGTTGAGGAGGATGTTGGCCAGGTTGGCCACGACGATCGTGATCAGGATGGGCCGCACCCGGTGGAGGGCCTGCAGGCTCTGGCGGAACACAGTGAAGAGGAAGATCCCGAGATTGCCGGGGATGCACATCCGGGCATAGGCGCCCGCGAGCGGCGTGATGTCCGCTGGCTGAGCCAGCAGGCCGAGTACATCCGCGGCAGGCCAGAGGAGCAGCGAGGTGGGCACGAGGAGCAGCACCGCGAGGACGATTCCCCGCTGAATGCCGCGAGAGACCGATTCCTGGTCCCCGGCGCCGGCGGCATGGGCGATGACCGGGTCGAGCGCCATCAGGGCGCCCATCCCGAAGATGGAGCACCCGAAGTAGTAGAGGTTCCCGATCGCGACGGCGGCCAGCGCCTCGGGGGAGAGATGCCCCACCATGACGGTGTCCACCACGCCCATGGTCATGAGTCCGACCTGGACGACGATCACCGGGAGGGCGAGCGTCAGCAGGGCCCGGAAGTCCGCTGTGCTCGGCAGGCGATCGAACATGGTCGGAAAACTAGCCATGACGCTTACTTTCTGCGTGATCCCATGTGGATAGCACAATGACGACTCGCTCCACCAGCCCCGAGGAAGCCGCCTCGCCAGCGGATGAGGCTTCGCCAACCCCCGTGGCGCGGGTCGGATGGCGGGGGATCCTCGGCGTCCTGCTGCTGGCCGCGCTGGTCTGGGGCGCGAACCTCTGGCGTCCCCTGGACGGCCGGACACGGGAACCGTGGCGCGAAGCCGACCTGTCTTCCATTGCGCGAAACTACGAGCGCGAGCGACTTCCCTTCGCCGCCCCGGCCATTGACTGGCGTGGGGACGGCCCCGGGCAGGTCGAGATGGAGTTCCCGCTCTTCCCCTGGCTGGTATCGGTCGCTCACCGGGCGCTGGGCTATCACGAGGTCACGGCCCGGGTGGGGGCGTACCTGCTGTCGCTCATGAGCCTGTGGCTCTTCCTGCTGCTGGCGCGAGGTACCCTGCCAGCCAACGGAGCAATCGCGGCCGGCGTATTCTGGGCCATCAATCCGCTCGCCGCCCAGGTCGCGACCGCGATTCAGCCGGAACCACTGATGCTGCTGGGGGTGGTGGGCTCAGTACTCGCCTTCCGGCGGTGGCTCGAGTCGGAGCGGCTGGCCTGGTTCCTCGCCGCCGCCGCGGCGACTGCGCTCGCCGTCCTGGCCAAGCTCTCGGCCCTCCACGTCGGGATGGTCCTCGGGGCACTCTTGATTCGGCACCAGGGCTGGCGCGGTCTGGTGCGACCGGGTCCGGTCGTGTTCGCGGTGCTCAGTCTCCTCCCCGCGCTGCTCTGGTACCGTCACGCGCACGGGTACTGGGTGGCCTACGGCAATTCGCTCGGGATCTCCAACCAGTTTCATTGGTTCGGCTGGGACCTGCTGCGCTCACCCACGCGGCTTGCCGGGGTCGTGACCATCGACCTGGCGGCGATCTGGGTGTGGGCGGGCGCGGGCCTGGGCATCCTGGCGCTTCGGGCGCGGCATCGGGCGGTCGCGACGGAGCTCGCCTGCTGGTGGCTGGGCGCGGCCGGGGTCTTCTACCTGGCCACGGCGCGCAGTTCCGGCGCGCAGTGGGCGACCTACTACCACCTGTTCTCGCTGCCCGGCGCGGCACTCCTGATTGGCGCTGGCGTGAGCAGCTGGCTGGTGGATCCGCGCCCCTGGGCCTGGCGGCTCGGGGCCCTCCTGACGTTGGCAACGGTGGTCCTCTCGCTGCGCGGGGTCATCCGCCCCAGCGACCCCGGCCCGTTTGACGGCCAGTACCGGGCGGCGCGGGCCTTCGCGCAACTGGTTCCGCCGGACGCCCTGCTCCTGGTCTCGGGCGGTCCGTGCGTGGTGGACAGGCAGGAGGTGGCCTACAACGCCTCCTACTTCTTCTACTGGATGGACCGGAAGGGGTGGAACATCTGCCGGGAGGAGCACTCGCTGCCTGCGGTGCGGGGCTTTGCCGGGCGGGGGGCGCGGTACTTCGTCGCGGAGCGGGGATCACTGGCCCGGGGATCGGGATTGGAGGGGGTGCTCCGCAGGCACTACCCGGTCCTGGCCGAGACTCCGGCCGCGGTCCTGTTCAGGCTGACCGAGGTCTTGCCGGCCTCCGGCCAGTGACGGTGAGTGCGCCCGGGTGGACTCGAACCACCGACCCACAGCTTAGAAGGCTGTTGCTCTATCCATCTGAGCTACGGGCGCGGCATGATTTGCCCCTCCGCGGGGCATTGACGGGAATTGTACCCGGACACCTGTCGCGCCGGTACTACGGCAGCCCCGCTACTGCGCTCCCGGGACCTAGCATCTAGATTGGATTGTTCTCCGACCCGCCTTCAGGAGCAGCCAGATGCGGCGCGTCTCCGTCCGATCCGTGGTGCCCCTCCTTGTTCTCTCGGCGTGCGTGCAGGGCGATGACCAGCCCGCGCTTACGGGAGTAACTTCACCGAAATTCGTCTCGATCGCCAGCGCCGGAACAGAGGGAGCCTGGGAGCCGGTGCGGCCCTGGCCGGTCACGCCGGTACACGCCCAGCTCCTGCCGGACGGTCGGGTGATGGCCTGGGGGTCGGAGAATCCCTGGGACTCGACCTATCAGAAGGCGGTGGTCTGGGATCCGGTCAACGACCAGTTCATCGTGGCCGACAACACGACGGTGAACATCTTCTGTGCCGGGCATTCCATCCTGCCGGATGGGCGGCTGTTGGTGACCGGCGGCCACCTGCCCGGGTCGCTTGGCAAGAGTGACATCCAGATCTTCGACCCCGCCACCAACAGCTGGTCCTCCGGCGGCAACATGTACGAGGGGCGGTGGTATCCGAGCAATGTGACCCTTGCCAACGGCGAAGTGCTGATCGTCGCCGGGCTGCGGAAGGACGGGCGCAACAACCCGATCCCGGAGATCTGGAACCCGTCGGGAAGCATCCGGAAGCTCTCCAGCGCCAGCCGGTCGATGTTCTTCTACCCCTGGCTCTTCCTCTATGCCAATGGCAAGGTGTTCCACGCCGGCCCCAACAAGCAGGCCGCGTTCCTGACCACGACCGGTACCGGGCAGTGGGTCAGCGCCCCGCAGAGCAGCATCGCGCTCCGGGACTACGGCACCGCCGTCCTCTTCGAGAAGGGGCGGATCATCATCGCCGGGGGCGGGAACGCCGCAATCACCAATACGGCCGAAACGATCAACCTCAATACTCCCAAGACCAGGTGGATCCAGACCAGCCCGATGCATTTCGCGCGGCGGCACGCGACAGGGGTCGCGCTGCCGACCGGAGATGTGCTCGTGGTGGGTGGCACCAGTGCGGCCGGGTTCAACAACGCGGCGGGGGCGGTGCACCAGCCGGAGATCTGGAATTCGGTGACGGGCACCTGGCGCCTGATGGCGCCGCATCAGCAGAACCGGCTCTACCACTCGATGTCGCTGCTGCTGCCCGACGGCCGGGTGCTGGTCGGGGGTGGGACGGACGGCCCATCGGGCGAGGCGACCAGCAACTACCAGGACGTGGAGATCTTCTCCCCGCCCTACCTGTTCCAGGCGGACGGCTCGCCCGCCGTCCGCCCCAGCATCACCTCGGCGCCGGTCTCGGTCACCAATGGCCAGACCGTGCTGGTGGGGACCCCGGACGCGGCCCGCATCATCCGGGTGAGTCTCATCCGCACGGCGGCCGTCACCCACGGCTTCAACCAGGACAACCGCATGCTGCGGCTCACCTACGCGGCAACGGGCGGTGGTCTGTCGGTGACCATCCCGCCCAACCGGAACGACGCCCCGCCGGGCTACTACCTGCTCTACCTGGTGAACGACGCGGGAGTACCGTCGGTGGGTGTCATCCTGAAGGTGAGCTGACCGTCCTTACGGCGCGAACGCCTGCTCCCGCGGGTCCTGCGCAGTGAAATAGAGGGTCCGGCGCCGGTCCTCCGGCAGGCGGAGCAGCTGAACAATGTTCTGCTGGTCCGGGAACAGCTCGAACAGCACTCCATGCAGGATCATGAGCCGGCCGGCCGGCCGCTCCAGGCCGCCCTCGAGGACGTACCATACGACCTCCTGGGCGGCCTGGTCCGTTTCCATGCCCGAGGCGGAGATGCCGAGGCGCACCGGCCGGCCATCGGCCTCGAGGCGGAGGGTCCGGACCAGGTAGGCGCCGAAGAGGGAATCGGCCCGGTCCTGCGGGGTGAGCTGGAGGGTGCTGTCGGCGGCGAAGCGCCGGAGCGCCAGCTGCAGGTCATCATGAAACATCCGGATGCGGAGCACGACCGTTCGCTCCTCCAGCACCATCCGGGTATGGCTCACGTGGAGATCGTGCCGCGCCGCGGGCGCTCCGCCCCCCGATGGCGGCGGGGCGGTGGCCAGGAGCAGCGGCAGCAGGACCGGCAGGCACCTCATGACGCGGGCGTGGGTCCCTGGGACCAGGTGTTGTTCTCCCGGTTTACATCCGCGAGGGCCTCGTCCGGGTCCACGACCACCCGTACCACCGTCTTGTCGGTGAAGAGGCCGTAGGTGTACTGCAGTTCGTTCCGGCGCCAGACGTCGGCGGTGAGCCGCACCTTCTGGGTGGTGCCGTCCTCGAAGGTGAGGTCCATCTGCAGCGGCATGATGAGCCCGCCCTTGTTCTCCACCGTGATGCGATAGTAGTTCCGGCCCCGGTTGGTGGTTCCGATGAGGCTGTCGGCGGGTTGCGCCTCGACCCTGGTGACCGCCTGGTCATTGGCATACGTGGTATAGAACCAGCCGCGCCAGAACCAGTTGAGCAGCTCCCCGCCCCCGTCGTCCAGCGAGCGGAAGAAGTCGGCCGGCTGGGGATGCTTGAAGGCCCAGCGGCGGGAGTACTCGCCGAAGGCCTGGTCGAAGAGCTCGGGACCGAGGATCTGCTCCCGGAGGATCACCAGCCCGGCGGCCGGCTTGCCGTAGCCGTTATTGCCGAACTGGCGGTGGATGACGTCGGACTCGGTCATCAGGGGCGCCTGGTCCGGGTCCTTCATGTAATTGACGATGTTCTTCGCCGGGCCCCGGTTACTCGGGTAGGCGGGATCCCACTCCTTCTCGGCGTAGTACTGCAGGAAGCTATTGACCCCCTCATCCATCCAGGTCCACTTCCGTTCATCCGAGGCGACGATCATGGGAAACCAGTTGTGGCCCACCTCGTGGATGGTCACGCTGATCAGCGCCCGGGCGAGCTGCGGGGTGTAGCTCCCGTCGGCGGCCGGCCGCGCCCCGCAGAACGCGACCATCGGGTACTCCATCCCGAAGACGGGGCCGTGCACGTTCACCGCCTTGGGATAGGGATACTCGAATGCCATGCGGCCATAGGTGCGCATGGTCTGGGCGATGGCGCGGGTGGAGACGCTGTCCCAGAGCGGCATGGCCTCGCGGGGGTAGAGCGAGTGCAGCTCGATGACCCGCCCCCCAGGGCGGTAGCGGAAGCCGGCGGCGTCCCAGACGTAGGCGCGGGAGGAGGCCCAGGCAAAGTCCCGGACGCTATCGGCATGGAACTTCCATGTCAGGTTCCCCGCCCCGGCCGGGCGGCTGCCAGGGGTCGCCGCCTCCTCCTTGCCGACGATGAAGACCGGCGTCTCTGAGGTGAGCGCCCGGGCCAGGCGCTGGCGCTGGACCGGGGTGAGGACCGCCAGCGGATTGAGCAGGGTGCCCGTCGCGGTCAGGATGTGATCCCGCGGAACGGTCAGCTCGACATCATAGGACCCGAAGTTGAGGTAGAACTCCCCCTGGCCGAAGAACTGGTCGGTCTGCCAGCCGTTCTGGTCGTCGTAGACCGAGGCTCGGGGAAACCACTGGGCCACCTCGTACATCCACCCGTCCTTCACCAGTTCGCGGGCCCCGCGTCCGTTCCGGCTGTTCTCCGGCACGATGAAGTGCCAGTCGATCTCCACCACCGCCCGCTGGCCGCTCGCGAGCGGGGTGGGCAGCAGGACCTTCATCACGGTCCCGTTGATCACGTACCTGGCGTCCACCCGGCTCGCCACCCGCCCCCGGGTCACGACCGCCTGGACCCGGGTGATCTTGTAGCCCCCCTCGAACGGCTCCGGGGCCAGGAATCGCCGGGCCTGCGGGGAGATCTGGCGCGGCAGGGCCGGCGACCCCTGGATGGTCCGGCTCACCGTGGGGTCATCAATATTCTGGTCCAGCTGGAACCAGAGATACTCGAGCTGGTCGGGGGAGTTGTTGTGGTAGGTGACCCGTTCCGACCCGGTGATGGTGTGGGTCGCGGTGTCAAGCGTGGCCTTGATGGCGTAGTCCACCTGCTGCTGCCAGTACTTGGGCCCCGGCTTCCCCGCGGCGTTGCGGAACTCGTTCGGCGTGGCCAGTTCCTCCAGGGCGCGGAAGTTCGAGAGGTTGGTCTTCGGATTCGGCGGCGCGTTGAGCCACTGCTGACCGGCCGCCGGCGCCGTCGCCAGCCACAGTCCCGCCACTACCATACCGCCCGCCCGCCAGATGTGC
>JANRJZ010000297.1:0-5977 GCA_033763675.1 Gemmatimonadota bacterium | reverse complement strand
GCCCTCACCGCCGCGGGGGCGCGGGTGGTGCAGGCGGAGGCGGCCGTGCTGGCAGAGGCCACCGGCATCACCCTGGAGTTTCATCCGCTGGGGATGGATGCGGCGGTCAGCGTGGTTGCCGCCGCGGCCCGCGGGACCGGGCTCCGGGCGGTCGCCAGCGCCCACCGGAACGACGGGACCTGTCAGATCACGGTGGTGGCCGCCGACGGATCGCCGCTCAACGGCCTGGTGGAGCCGATCCACGCGGCGCTGGCGGCGGCGGGGATTCCGCTGGCGTCGATGCACCCCGGCGCCGGCGGCCTGGGGTTCGTGGTGGGCGAGGCCAACCTGACGAGCGCCCTGCGCGCGGTGCACGCAGTGGCAGTGGAGGGGGGGCGATGTACCGAGGCGGCTCGACGCGCCTCGTGATCTTCGCCTCGTACCCCCTCAAGGAGTTGCCCATGTCCATCCTCGACGAACTGGTCGCCGCCAACACCCGCTACGCCGGCGCGCGGCCCGCCCGCACCCTCCCGATGCCGCCCCGGCGGGCGGTGGCGATCATCACCTGCATGGATGCGCGCCTGGACCCGGCCCGCATCCTGGGCCTGGAGGAGGGCGATGCCCATGTCATCCGGAACGCCGGCGGCCGGGCGGTGGAATCGGTCCGCTCCCTGGTCATCTCCCAGCGCCTGCTCGGCACCCGTGCCATTGCCCTGATCCACCACACCGATTGCGGCATGCTGACGTTCTCCAACGCCGACCTGCAGGCGCGGGTCCGGCAGGAACTCGGCCAGGACGTGGGCGGGATCGACTTCCTGCCCTTCCAGGACCTGCGGGCAAGTGTGCAGGAGGACGTCCGCCTCCTCGCCGCCTCGCCGCTGCTCGAGCCGGGCACCCCGATCCGCGGCTACATCTACGACGTGCACAGCGGGCGGCTGGAGGAGGTCGAGCGCGGCGTGACGGCAGAGTG
This sequence comes from Gemmatimonadota bacterium, assembly GCA_033763675.1. Classification (GTDB taxonomy): domain Bacteria; phylum Gemmatimonadota; class Gemmatimonadetes; order Gemmatimonadales; family GWC2-71-9; genus JADJOM01. Next base: position 5,028 of record JANRJZ010000297.1, on the reverse strand, counting down.
TCCCGCATGAGCGAAGCCACCGGCCTGCACTCGACCAGCGCCACACTCGCCCTCGGGGACTTCCGGCCCGAGGGTGGTGGGGTGATCCGGAATGCGGTACTCCAGTACCGCGTCTTCGGGGAGCTGGACCAGGCGGGCCGGAACCGTGCCGTGCTGGTGTTCCACGCGCTCACCGGGAGCGCCGACATCGACACCTGGTGGGAGCCGGTGCTGGGTCCCGGCCGGGTACTCGACCCGTCGCTCACCCCGGTGGTCGCGGCCAACCTCCTGGGGAGCTGCTACGGGTCGTCGGGCCCGGCGACGGTGACCGATGACAGCTTCCCCCGCCTCACCACCCGCGACCTCGCGCGGGCCCACCTGCCGCTCCTCGAGGCGCTCGGCATCCGCCGGCTGGCCCTCGCGACCGGCGGTTCCCTCGGCGGCATGGTGGCGCTCCAGTGGGGGCTCATCAGCCCGGTGCCGGTGGAGCGGCTGGTGGTGTTTGGAGCCCCCGCGGTGGCGAGCGCTCAGGCCATCGCCTGGAACGCGTCCCAGCGGATGGCGATCGAGGCCGATCCCGCCTGGCGCGGCGGGAGGTACGCCACCGGCGCGGGTCCGCGCGCGGGGCTCGCGGCGGCCCGCGCCATCGCGATGATCACCTACCGGTCCCACCAGGAGTTTGCCCAGCGCTTCGGGCGGCGGCAGACCAGGGTCGCGGGGCGCTTCGACATCGAGCACTACCTCCGCCGCCACGGCGAGAAGCTGGTCGACCGGTTCGACGCCCGGAGTTACGTGGCGCTCACCCATGCCATGGACAGCCAGGACGTGGGCGACCTCGCCCGCGCGGGCGCGCGCACCGCCGAGCGGGTGGGCGAGGTGATCGGCGTCGGCATCGATACCGACATCCTCTACTATCCGCACGAGGTCCGCGGCTGGGTTGAGGGCTACGCCCTGGGCGGCGCGAGGGCCCGCTATGAGGAGATCACCACGCCCTACGGCCACGATGCCTTCCTGATCGAGTTCGACCAGGTCGAGCGCCTCCTCCGCATTCCGGAATAGATCCCCCCCGGACGCACGACGGCCCCCCGGACCGGGTCCGGGGGGCCGTTGGTCGCTCGCATTCCGGCTCAGGTGAGGAAGCTCTCCAGCGCCCGGGCGCGGCTCACGTGACGGAGCCGGGTGAGTGCCTTTTCCTTGATCTGGCGCACCCGCTCCCGGGTGATGCCGAGCAGGCTGCCGATCTCCTCGAGGGTCATCGGCTCGGGCCCGTCGAGGCCGAAGTAGAGGCGCAGGATCTTCGCTTCCCGCTCCTTGAGGGTGGCCAGCACTTCCTCGATCGAGTTGGTGAGGGCTTTCTCGAAGGTCTCGCTGTCGGGCCCGGCGTTCTGGGTGTCGGGCAGGTAGTCGAGGAGCTTGTTGTCCTCTCCCGGGGTGAGCGGGGCGTCGAGGGAGAGGTGATTCTGGGAGATGGAGAGGGTCTTCTGCACCTCTTCCAGGGTGATGTCCATGCCCTCCGCGATCTCCGCCGGCGTGGGCTCGCGCCCAAGTTCCTGCAGCAGGGCCGAGGACCGCTTCCCGATCCGGTGCAGCGTGCCCGCGCGGTTCAGCGGCACCCGGACAATGCGGCTCTGCTCCGCCAGCGCCTGCAGGATCGCCTGCCGGATCCACCAGACGGCGTAGCTGATGAACTTGATGCCCTTGGTCTCATCGAACTTGTGCGCCGCCCGGATCAGCCCGAGGTTGCCCTCGTTGATCAGGTCCGAGAGCGAGACGCCCTGGTTCTGGTATTTCTTGGCCACGGAGACCACGAAGCGGAGATTGCTGCGGACCAGCTTGTCGAGGGCCTCTTCCTCCCCGGAACGGATGCGCTGCGCCAGACGCACCTCTTCCTCCTGGTTGATCAGCGGATACTTGCTGATCTCCCGGAGATACTGGTCCAGCGAGCCCTCGTCGAAGGACGACGAACCGCGCTTGCCGGTGCCGACTCGCATTGGACGCATGGTACGATGCCTCACCACAGGCAGGAGGAACCTCTCGGAGAACCTTAGCCACCCCGAAAAACGGACGCAAGCGGGGGGCGCGGTTACCGGGCTGCGGGTCCGGTGTCGTAGTTGTTGATCTGCGCCCGCTGCAGCGCGCCGGAGTAGTCCACGTAGCCGACCTTGGTCTCGGAGTAGAACTCGTAGACCTCCCAGCCGCCCTCGCGATGGCCGTTGCCGGTGTCCTTGACCCCGCCGAAGGGGAGATGGGCCTCCGCCCCGATGGTCGGGGCGTTGATGTACGTGATGCCGTTGTCCAGGCGCTCCAGCGCCTGGAACGCGGCGCCGGCGTCCCGGGTGTAGAGGGCGCTCGAGAGTCCGTACCGCACGCCGTTGTTCACCCGGATCGCTTCCTCCAGGGAACCGATGCGCACCACGCTCAGCACCGGCCCGAAGATCTCCTCCTGCTCCAGGCGGGACCCGGGCCGGACGCCGGCGAAAATCGTCGGGGGGTAGAACCAGCCCCGGGCCAGCCGCGCCGCCCGCGGGCGCCGGCCGCCGGTGACCAGCTCGGCCCCTTCCTCCGCCCCGATCTCGACATAGGTCTCCACCTTGGTCCGAGCCGCCTCGTGAATCAGCGGCCCCATCTCGGTGCCCGCCGCCCGGCCGTCGCCCAGCCGGAGGCGGCTGGCGCGATCGGCGAGGCGGGAGAGGAACCGGTCGTGAACCTTCCGGTGGAGCAGCAGCCGGCTGGTGGCGGTGCACCGCTGCCCAGTGGTGCCGAACGCGCCCCACAGCACGCCCTCGAGGGCCAGGTCCAGGTCCGCATCGTCCAGGACGATCAGGGCGTTCTTCCCGCCCATCTCGAGCGAGAGCCGCTTGTGCATCCGGCCGGCGGTGGCCCCGATTCCGGCGCCCGTGGTGGTGGACCCGGTAAAGGAGAGCACCGGAACCTCCGGGTGCTCCACCAGCGCCCGCCCCACCACCGCCCCGCGGCCATGGACGAGGTTGATCACGCCCGGCGGGAATCCCGCCTCGCGGGCCAGCTCCACCAGCCGGTGGGCAGTCCAGGGCACGTCCTCGGAGGGCTTGAGCACGACGGTGTTCCCGCACACCAGCGCGGGAAACATCTTCCAGGTGGGGATGGCGAGCGGGAAGTTGAACGGGGTGATCAGGCCACAGACGCCGATCGGACGGCGCCAGCTCATCGCCCACTTGGCGCGCAACTCGCTCGGCGCGGTGCGCCCGAAGAGCCGGCGCCCCTCGCTGGCGGCGTAGTAGGCGGTATCGATCCCCTCCTGGACATCGCCCCGCGTCTCGGCCAGCACCTTTCCCATCTCCCGGGTCATGCCGGCCGCGAGGTGTTCCTTATCCGCCGCGAGCAGGTCCCCCAGGCGTCGAAGCAGGTCCCCGCGGGCCGGCGCGGGAACCCGCCGCCAGGTCTCGAACGCGCTGCGCGCCGCCGTGACCGCACGTTCCACATCGGCCGGGCCCGAGTCGGGGAACCGGCCGATGCAGTCCGAGGTGTCGGCGGGGTTGTGATTGGCGAAGTACCGGCGGGTGCTGGGCACCCGCCATTCCCCGCCGATGAAGTTGCGGTAGATCGCGGTCCCGGTGCGGCGAGCGGGTCGGAGGGGACGCGGCACCGCTACCGCGCCTCCAGGGGCGCGGTGGGTCCGCTGGTGGCGCCGCAGGTCCAAGTACGTGCCGCCTTGGCGTACCCGACGCGGGGCAGGACTTCCCGCGCCGCGAGGAAGAGGCCCCAGAGCAGCACCGCGAGCGACAGGGTATGGGCCAGCCCCATGCGCCGCCGCCAGGAGCTGATGGAACTCCACAGGCCGGCGAGCACCACCGTGGCGATCGCGCCGAGGTAGACGGCCAGGTTGAAGCCGCAGGCGTTCGGATACGGCCACTGGGTGATGCCCACCGCGAGCAGCAGCCCGAGGCCCACCCGGAGCCAGGTGGCCAGGGCCGCGAAGCGCCCCCCGGACCCCGGCGCTGCGGCGGCCCGACCCGCCGGGGTCGCACTTCCCCGCGCGGCCACCGGCGCCCCGCCGCCGGCCGGCTGCCGCTCGATGACCTTGTCGATCGCAGCGAGTTCCTTGTCCCAGTCGCGCGGGTCGCTCATGCATCCGCCTTGATCAGGCCGAAGCGCTCCAACTTCTTGTACAGGCTCGAGCGGGGGATATCGATCGCGCGGGCGGTCTCGGCGATCCGGCCGTCGTTCTCCTTGAGGCGGGTCTCGACATACAGCTTTTCCGCCCGCTCCATGAATTCCTCGAAGGGCGCGGCGAACGCGGCCGCCTCCAGCACCGGCCCCACCTGGTACTCGCCCAGCAGGCGCTGCACGGCCGCGGCGGAGATCCGCCGGCCCGGTGCCAGGATCAGGAGCCGCTCGACCGCGTTGCGCAGTTCCCGCACGTTGCCCGGCCACGGCCGCGCCGCGAGGGCCGCCACGGCCTCGGGCTCGAAGTTCCGCCCCGCCGCCCCCGCGCCGCCGGCCAGCTGCTTGACGAAGTACGCCACCAGGAGGGGGATGTCGCCACGGCGCTCGCGCAGCGCCGGCACATGGATGGGAACCACGTTCAGCCGGTAGAACAGGTCTTCCCGGAACCGGCCTTCCCGGATTTCGAGTTCCAGGTTCTTGTTGGTTGCCGCGATGACCCGGACGTCCACCTGGATGGCCTTGGCCCCCCCGATGCGGGTGACCACCCCTTCCTGGAGGGCCCGCAGCACCTTGGCCTGCGCCGAGAGCGCCATGTCGCCGATCTCGTCGAGGAACAGGGTGCCGCCGTCCGCCTGCTCGAACTTCCCCGCCCGGTCGGTCACCGCGCCCGTGAAGGAGCCCTTCCGGTGCCCGAACAGCTCGCTCTCGATGAGCTCCGAGGGAATGGCGGCGCAGTTGACCTCGACGAAGGGCTGTCCGCTCCGGGGCGAGCCGTCGTGAATGGCCCGGGCCACCAGCTCCTTGCCGGAGCCGTTCTCCCCCGAGATCAGCACGCGGCCGGTGGTCGGGGCCACCCGCGCGATGATCTCCCGGACCTGCTGGAGGGGAGGGCTGTCCCCCACC
>JANRJZ010000296.1:0-3429 GCA_033763675.1 Gemmatimonadota bacterium | reverse complement strand
TGGTGAGGTAGTCATCGGCGCCGGCGTTGAGGCCGCGGACCACGTCCTGGGTGGAATCGCGGGAGGTCAGCATCAGGATGGGACAGGTGAGGCCGCTCCGCCGCACTTCGGCGGCCACCTGGAGGCCGTCCCGGCCGGGGAGCTGGACGTCCAGCAGGATCAGGTCATAGGGGTTGGAATGCGCGAGGGTGGCGGCTTCGGCGCCATCGCCGGTGGTGTCCACCGCGTGCCCTTCCTCCGTGAGCGCCTGCCGGAGGAACCGGACCACGCTCGCGTCATCCTCGACGACCAGAATGCGCATGCCGCCTCCCGTGGCGGTGGGGCGTTGAGGAGAGCATAGCGAAGGTGGAGCAGTTCGGGGGAAATCTCAAGAAGCGATAACCTCTCGCCGCGCCGCGTCCGGGCGCGGTGGCCTCCGCGCCATCTTGGCGCCACGCCGCATGCGGGCGCGGTGGCCTCCGCGCCATCTTGGCGCCGCGCCGCGTCCGGGCGCGGTGGCCTCCGCGCGCTGCAGTTCGCTCTCCGGGACGGGGCGCAATCCTTCCGACCGCTCACTGACGCGCGCTCTGGCCACCGCTGCCCGTCCCGGCTCGAGCTTCGAGCCGCCGGGCCGCCGAGCTGTTCGCCCGTCGGCCCGTCGGCCCGTCGGTTCGCCGGTCTGTCCTCACGCCGCCGGCTCGGCCTTCTCGGGCGGCGCCGGCCAGGAGACCCGCTTGGCGCTCCGCCAGGCGGCGCGGAGTTCGGGGTCGTTCCGGAAGCGGTAGAGGTTCATGCCATCGAGCTGGCGCAGCACGGCCACGATCTGCCGCCCGATGTCCTGCAGTTTTTCCCGGCCCCCGACGTGGGCCCGGCGGCCGGCGTGCACCTGGAGCGACAGCTCGTCCAGCCGGGCGAGCGCCGCGGTGAGGTCGTCGGGGAGGGTGGTGGCGAGGCCGTGCTGCACCAGCACCTCGCGCTGGGCAATCGCCTGCTCGGCGATGGCCTGGGCGGCGCCTCGGTAGTCCTGCAGATTCCCGTTCACCTTCGGCACCCGTGGAAGCCTGGCCAGCTCCGGCACCTCCTTCCGGGCCGCGGCGGCCACCCGGGCAATCGGCCGCAGCAGCTCCCGGGCGATGCGCCCGAGGAGTTCCTGCCGCTCCCGCACGGCGGCCCGGGCCGAGGCCTCGCCGGCCTGCACCTGAACCTGGGTCTCGCGGCCCTCGGTGGTGAGGGTGCCCAGCTGGTCCACGACCTGCTGCTCCTGCGCGGTGGCGACGGCGTGGGCCCGCATGAACTCCAGCGCCCGCCCTCCCGCTTCCAGTTCCCTGCGCAACTCGATCGACATACGACGCTCCTGGTGTTCCTCCTGCGTTAGCGAGACGGCGGCCGGGGCTCCGCTCGAGACTGCCGGGGTGTGTGAGGCACGGATCGGCTCCGCCGACCCGCCCGGTCCGGCGGCAGGTGATCGCAGGGGCTGTGCCATACATCACGCGCCTCCAGATTGGGCGCCTGACGAGCGCCGGTGACGGGGCCCGGGCTGACCAGTTAGGGGCCGGGGCCCTTTCTATATGAGAGCCGCCGCTGGTCGGGGGTAAATGCCCGCCAGGAAGGGGGGAGGATGCGCCAGGAATGGCGGTTGTATAAAAGGGTCTGGAGACTGCATAACCAATGTCGCTGTACGCTGGCGCGGACATCGGGGGGGCCACTTGGGGAGACTTTTCGGGGGTCACCGATGCCGGGGAAGGCGCCGGAAGCGGTGGGGGAGGAGCCGGGGAGGGCGTCGGGCAGGTGACGGCTTTGGGGGAAGCCGGTGGCCCATCGGGTGGGCGGCTATCCGCGCATTTCGGGGTATTCGAATGCTGGTGCGGAGGGGTTTTCGGGATCGTCGGGGCGCCTGCTGGTGACGGGGGGAGGGTTGTGGGGTTCGACGGCGGAGCCGAGGGGTCGGGGGGAGGAGCCAGGAGGGACGACGGCTGCATAACCGGGAGTGGGGGCGGAGCCAGAGGGGCGGAGCTACGCTCCGCCCCTCGATGTGTTCCGTGTCAACAGCCGACACGGAAATACGGAGGCACGGATGGGCGATTGGGCGATTGGGTTAGTTGGTGGTGAAGGCGCCCCCGCTCGTCCCGTCGGCCCGCCGTCCCCTCACACCCCCCGAAACAGCCGATCGAGGGGGAGTTCGAAGGGCTGGCTCATTTCTGGCGGGTGCCAGGAGATGGTCTCGGTCACGACGCGATCGCGGACCGCGGTGGTGGACACGAGGATGGAGCGCTGGCGGCGGTCCACCAGCCAGACCTCGCGGACGCCGAGGGCGAGGTAGGCGTCCCGCTTGTAGTCGTGGTCGTAGATGCGGGAGGAGCGGCTGTAGATCTCGACGGCGAGCCAGTGATCGCGGAAGTCCGCCCACTCCATGCTCTCAGGCAGGGGCGTGGGGACCACCAGAACATCCGGTTCAAGGTGCACGTCCGGAGCCCGCTCCACGACGCCAGGGGCCGCTACTCGGGCCACCGGTCCGAGGTACGTGACCAGCGCCGCGGTCAGCTCCGCCGCCAGGAACTGGTGTCCGGACTTGGGCTGCGGCGTCACGAGCAGGTGCCCCTGGATGATCTCGTAGCGCTGCCCATCGTCGGGGAAGGCGTCGAGGTCGCCGAGGGTGAATCGGGGCAAGAGGGACGGCGGAGTGGCTGGCACGGGCATGGCCATAAGGTGGGGCCTCGGCGCTGGGACGGGCAAGGGGGCATGGGCCACGATAGTGCGCGGGTCGGGGCGAGTGGTAACCAGAAAAACGCGGGAAGTAGGGGCGGAGCGCCAGCTCCGCCCTTTCTGTGCGTTGTCGCGTACCGGCCAGCCGGCAATTGCGCCCTCGGCGTCGCCGAGCGTATGCTATGGTGGGTGCCTCCTCCAACGGGTGGCACGCGATGCCGGTGACGGCCAGGCTCTCGAAGCGGTTCTACGACACCTTCGGCGACGAGATCGCGAACGATCTCGTGGAGTGGTTCAACCAGGTGGATGCCACGTACCGGTTGGAGCTGCGGGAACAGAACGACCTCAACTGGGGCCGGGTGGAGGCGCGCATGCGGGAGGCGGAGGCCCGAGTGGAGGCCAGGATGGACGCCATGACCGCCACCCTCCGGGCCGAGTTCCACCAGGAGTTGACCGGCCTCCGCGCTGATCTCGATGTGGGGCTGGCTCGGCTTCGGGCCGACATTCTCAAGTGGATGTTCCTGTTCTGGACCGGGACCGCACTCACGGTCATGGGGCTGGTAATTGCGCTGCGGTAGGGGGTCGGACGGACGGACGGGCGGCCCGTCGGTTGTCAGCTACTCCCGTTCCGCCTGCACGTCGGCGTCCCCATTCCCTGAGCGCCGTGAGTGCCGCTCAGGCCTCCCCATTTCCCTCCCTCCAGCCCGCTGATCGGCCTTCCGAGAAAACCTCCAGAGATGGCCATTC
>JANRJZ010000295.1:0-3005 GCA_033763675.1 Gemmatimonadota bacterium | reverse complement strand
GCCCGCGCCCGCGACGCCGTTGGCCTGGGCCGCGGCGGTGGTGCTGCCGGCGTAGTCGTTGTTATCCGAGAAGAACGCTTCCTGCGCCGTCACCAGGTTCCGCAGGTCCGACTTCATGGAGGCGACGATCGCCTTCTGCTTCGTGTTGGCGAACTTCGGGATCGCGATGGCAGCGAGAATGCCGATGATCACCACCACGATCAGAAGCTCGATCAGGGTAAAGCCCTTCCGATTCATACCGCCTCCAGGAATTGAACTATGGGGTAAGACCCACCGGCGCGCGCGCGCACGTCGGTGGCGCACAAAGCAACACATATGCCAGCCCAACTCCGCTCGCGCCAACCTGCTGTCCTGCAAAGAGTTGAGTGACATGCACCAAGCAGGAGAGGCTCGTCCCACCCGCCCGGGATGCCGGATTTTGCAGGAATCCCCCTCTCACGCCCGCATTTTTCCAGCACCCGCCCTCTCACGGCACGACCACCCAGGGACGGGTCGGCCGTTCCGCCGGACGAGCAGCACCGCCAAGCGCCATCGTCACGGCACAATCGGACCACTCCACGATCACCGAATCGGAGAGGGTAACGCTGTCCAGCGCCACCACCGCCCCCGTGACCCGCACACGGTCGCGTAGCCGGAGGGAACCCACCGCTATCACCACCCCGGTGAAGCCCAGGTCCCCGGACAGCTCCAGAGTCCCCGTGCCGATCAGGACTCCTTGCCCGACCCCGCCACCCACCACGGTGCCCGCCCCGGCGCTGATCACCGGGAACCATCCCGCACAGGGGCCTCCCCCCGGGAGCGGGTCTCCCCAGTTGCTCGTGCTGCCCCGGTCGCAGCTGCCCCCGGTGAGGGCCGGTCCGGGCCACGGGATGGCCCCACCCACTCGATGGTTCGCCTGGGCCATGAGGGACGGAAGCGTCACCGCGCCCAGCAGACCCAGCCGAGCGGTGGTGACCGCCGTATCGGTGAGCAGGGGTGGGGCACCGCGGGTGCACCCGCCACCCGGACAGTCGGCCACCATCCCGGCGCTCTGGATTCCCGCCCTCGGCGCCCCCGGCGGGGGACATCCGGCGGACCATGAAGCCAAGGGCAGGGAATCGTATCCGCTCGCCAGTGCAGTTCCCTCAAGTGTCACTGCCCCGGCGGCGACCACGGCGGCGCTCTCTGGTAGCGCGGGCCGGACCAGGTGCAGCAGGTAGCCGAGGCCGGCTCGAGCCAGAGTGCCGCCATCGGCCCTGACTCGTTCCGCCTCGCTGCGCACGAGGTAGAGGGTCTTGCCCAGCCGGTGAATGGAGTCGGTACTCCGGATCCCGGGAGCGGCCGCTGTCGGCAACCCCACGACGATCCCGACCGGCAGCGTGTCCGCCGCCAGTGCGGGCCAGTTGCCGAGTACCTGCTGGATGGTCCCCTGGGCACCCGCGGTGGCGCGGGCACGGTCGAGCGCCCGCTCCCCGGCGAGGCTTCGCACCCTGCTCCCAAGCAGGGTGAGCGCGGCCAGGGCCCCGAGCAGCGCCACGAGGAGCAGGACCAGCGGCAAGGCAGCCCCGCGCCGATCGGTCATGGCCCGAGGTTCGCGGGAACGAGTTCCACGTAGGCGCTGTCCACCACCACGCCTCCACCGCCCTGCCATCGTGCCCGCTGTCCGCTGAGGCTGACCCGGACGGACCGGGTCGCGGCGGCCGCAGCCGTCGGGAGGCCGCTGGAATCCCTGGGAACAAACCGGGACGCGGGCAGCTCGAAGGGCCCCGCAACCGGCTGGATGACCTCGCCGGCGCTGACCGATCGGGCGCCCAGCCAGATACTGCCCGCCGAGGCATACAGCCGGGTCTGCATCACCTCGAATACCCGCACCGGCAGGGTCGCGGGTGCGCCGGTGATCGGATGCGCCAGCGTGTCGACCGCGGTGACCAGGGCGATGGCCGGCCGGCCGCCACACGTTGTCGGGTGTACCCCCAGCAGGGGGAGCGCGGTCCATCCCGTGTCTCCCGCCAGGGCATCATCGGCACGAAGGGGGAGTTGGAGGCTGTCTCGACCTGGCTGGGGGGCCCGTGCTCCACTGAGGGTCGCGCCGGCAACGCGCACTTCCGTCGCGGAGACCTGGCAGGTCAGGCCGTGACCCCGGGTCGCGCGGTAGCGGAGCGACTCGGCTGCGACCATCATGAGATCGCCCGGCCCCAGATCGGCCAGTTCGGCGGAGAGAAAGGCCAGCCCGGCATCGAGGGCCGCCTGCAGCCGTACCCGGGCCTCTTCCTCCCGGGCCACTCGCTCGGCGCCGAGCGCCTGGCGGGCCACGAGCGTCCCGACCAGCCCGAACAGCACCAGCCCGATCACCAGCTCCGCCAGGGTAGCCCCGGCCCGTCGGCTCAATGGCATCGGACAAAGCTCCACACGGTATCGGTGCGAAGACCCCGCTGGGCGGGGTAACGGAGCTGGGTGACCAGGGTGACGCCGCCAGTGGCGGGGATCTGCGTGACCGTGGCGCCCTCTCCCAGCGGCCCGGCGAGGCTGGGGGCGGGGAGGGCCGCGCAGGGTCTGGCCACGGCGGCGGGCGCGGTGACCGCGCCGAGCGCGGTAACGGCCAGCCGGGCCGCGTGGGCGGCGTGGGTCCCGGCGGTCGTGGCGCGGAACGCCCACGCGAGGGTCCCGGCCGCGCCCAGGGCGCCGATCGCGAAGATGACGAGGGCGAGCAGCAGTTCGACGAGGGAGAAGCCGGAGGTGGCGCGCATGGAGCCGGTCCGCTGGAGATGGCCCCAAGATGATGACCCTCGCTCGGTGCCGGGACACCGGAATCCGCGGGGCGGTACCGGAAAAGGCACACGGGGCAGCGGATTGCTCCGCCGCCCCGCGTGTTCAGCTTCGGCTCAGCTTACCAGCAGGCCGGGGAGCCTTCCTGGGTCACCGCGGCGTTCGGCGTGTTGGCCGCCGGGCCGGTGTAGATGCCGCAGGTGTTCGGGCTGCCGGTCACCGCCGGGTTGGTCATCGTGGCCTTCCAGCCGGCCGCGTCG
>JANRJZ010000294.1:0-11268 GCA_033763675.1 Gemmatimonadota bacterium | reverse complement strand
CGCCGCGGACGGCGACGAGGCCACAACCCTGGCTCACGTCTACGAGTACGATGTCATCCTGCTGGATGTCGTGCTCCCCAAGAAGAACGGGTTCCAGATCGCCATGGAGCTCCGGCGTGAGGGGCGCAACACCCCCATCATGATGCTCACCAGCCGCGACGCGGTGGAGGACATCGTGCGGGGCCTGGACGCCGGCGCCGATGACTACCTCGCCAAGCCGTTCCGCTTCGACGAGCTGCTGGCGCGGATCCGGGCCCTGGCCCGGCGCGGCGGGGCCGAGCGGCTGGAGGTGCTGCGGTATGGCCCCCTCACCCTGGACCGGCTGCGGCACGTGGTCCTGGTCGACGAGAAGGCCATGGACCTCACGCCCAAGGAGTTCCAGATCATCGAGTTCTTCCTGCTCCACCCGGAGCAGGTGGTCCGGCGCACCACGCTGCTGGAGAAGGTCTGGGACATGCACTTCGACCCGGAGAGCAACGTGGTCGACGTGCACGTGGGCAACGTCCGCCGGAAGCTGCAGAAGGCTGCGGGCGAGAGCCTGATCCAGACGGTGCGGGGCGTGGGCTTCACCCTGCGGCGGGAGACCGACACCGTCGGTGAGCCGAGCGCGCAGGCCTCGTGACGGGCCCGCGGTGGCGGCACTGGCTGCCGCCGGTGCTGGCCCTGACGGTGATCATGAGCGGCCTCGCCCTCCGGGCGGGGCCGTTTTCCGCTGGGGCACAGGCGCTCTGGCTGGGCGGGCTGGTGGTCCTGGGCCTGCCGGTCGTCTTCCGTACCCTGCGCGGCGCCCTGCGGGGACGTTTCGCCGCCGACCTCGTCGCCACCCTCGCCATCATCTCCGCGGTCGTGCTGGGCCAGCCGCTGCCCGGGCTGGTCGTGGTCCTGATGCAGACCGGAGGGGAGGCGCTGGAGAGCTACGCCGCCCGGCGCGCCTCGCGGGCGGTGGCCGAGCTCGAGGCACAGGCGCCGCGGCTGGCCCACCGGGTGAGCGGGGGGGCCATCGAGGAGATCGCAGCGGACCTGGTGCGCCCGGGCGACCGGCTGGTGGTCCGCCCCGGCGAACTGCTCCCCTGTGACGCGTTGGTGGTGGAGGGCTACTCCCACGTGGACGCCTCCCGGCTTACCGGGGAACCGGTGCCGGTCACGGCAGAGCCCGGCGCGTGCCTGTTGAGCGGCAGCCAGAACCTGGAAGGGCCGCTGACCGTGGAGGCCCGGGCGCTCGCGAGCGAGAGCCAGTATGCCCGTATCGTGCAGCTGGTGCGGGAGGCAGAGGCGAGCAAGTCCCCGCTGCAGCGCATGGCGGACCGCTATGCGGTCTACTTCACCCCGATCACCCTCGCCGTCTGCGCCCTCGCCTACCTGGCCTCGGGCGAGGCCGACCGGGTGCTGGCGGTGCTCGTCGTCGCCACGCCGTGCCCCTTGCTGCTCGCCGCCCCGGTTGCGATGATCGGCGGGATCAACCGCGCCGCGCGGCGCAGCGTGATCGTGCGCCACGGCGAGGCGCTGGAGCGGCTGGGCCAGGTCACCGTCGCGGTCCTGGACAAGACCGGGACGCTCACGATCGGCCGGCCGCTGGTCTCCGCCGTGATCCCCGTGCCACCCTTCACTGGCGATGAAGTGCTGGCGCTGGCCGCGGCCGCGGACCTCGGGTCGGGCCACCTGCTCGCCCGCTCGGTGGTGCAGGCGGCGGCGGATGACGGGCTTACGCTGCCGCCGGCAACCGGCATCGCGGAAAGCCCCGGCCAGGGAGTCACCGGGCGGGTCGGCGGGCGCGCGGTCACCTTTGGGGCGCGCAGCTTCGTCCTCACCCGGCACCCGGCGCTGGATCGCACCTGGCCCGACGGGGAGGCCAGCGGTCTCCGGGCCTGGCTGGCGGTCGAGGGGCAGGCGGCGGGCACCATCGAGTTCGCCGATCGGCTCCGCCCGGAAGCGTCCCGGCTGGTGGAGGAGCTCCGCCGGCTGGGGCTCCGCCGGGTGATCCTCGTGACGGGAGATCACCTGGGGCATGCCCTCGCCGTGGGCCGGGCGGCCGGGATCACCGAGGTACGCGCAGACCAGCTGCCGGCCGACAAGGTCCTGGTGGTGGAGGCGCTCGAGGCCAATGGGGAGAAGGTCCTGATGGTGGGCGACGGCACCAACGACGCCCCGGCCCTCACCCGCGCGAGCGTGGGCGTGGCGCTCGCGGCGCACGGGGGCGGGATCAGCGCGGAAGCCGCCGATGTCGTCGTCCTGGCCGATGATGCGAGCCGGGTGGCGGAGGCGGTCGCGATCAGCCGCCGGACGATGCGCATCGCCAGGCAAAGCGTGTGGGCCGGCCTCGGGCTGTCCGCGGTGGCGATGGTGGTTGCGGCGTTCGGTTACATTCCCCCGACCCTGGGCGCCCTGCTGCAGGAGGCGATCGATGTCGCCGTGATCCTCCACGCGCTCCGCGCCAGCACGGATTGATGCCCTACCCCGACCCCCGTCCCGTTCCGACTGAGATGACTGCCCCTGTCCTGCCCCAGCAACCCTCCACCCGCGTGATGCTGCTCCGGGCCCTCCGGCGGCGCTGCCCCATCTGTGGCGGCGGTTCGCTCTTCAGCGGCTGGTTCCGGATGAAGGACCACTGTCCCCAGTGCGGCATCCGGATGCGGCGCGGGGAGGATGGCTACACGCTCGGCGCGCTCTGGTTCAACCTGCTGCTGGCCGAAACCATCACCATGGCGGTGTTCGTGGGCACCCTGGCGCGGACCTGGCCCACCCCGCCCTGGGAAGTGCTGCAGGTGCTCGGCCCCGCCGAGGCGATCGTGATGCCGCTGCTGATCTGGCCCTTCGCCCGGACCCTGTTCCTCGCCTTCGACCTCTCGTTCCGGCCGCTGGGCCCCAGAGACCTGGCCTGAGTCGTGCTGATTCCCAAGCTCTTCACCACGCTGCGCGGCTACACCCGCGCCGACTTCCAGGGCGACCTCGGCGCCGGGCTCGTGGTCGGGATCGTGGCGCTGCCGCTGGCCATCGCCTTCGGCATCGCCAGCGGGGCCTCCCCCAGCGCGGGCATCACCACCGCCATCATCGGCGGTTTCCTCATCTCGGCGCTGGGCGGATCGCGGGTCCAGATCGGCGGCCCGACCGGGGCCTTCGTGGTGATCGTCTACGGCGTCATCGAGCGCTACGGCATGGACGGCCTCACGGTGGCCACGATCATGGCCGGGGTGGTCCTCGTGGGGCTGGGTGTGGCCCGCCTGGGAGCCGCCATCAAGTTCATCCCGCACGCGGTCACCACCGGATTCACCTCGGGGATCGCGGTCATCATCTTCTCGAGCCAGGTGAAGGACTTCCTGGGCCTCCGGATGAGTGCGGTGCCGGCGGAGTTCCTCGCCAAGTGGGAGAGCTACAGTGCCAACCTGGGCAGCATCAATCCCTGGGCAGTGGGCCTCGCGCTGCTGGCGCTCGCGCTCATCGTCTACTGGCCGCGGGTGAGCACCCGGGTCCCCTCTCCCTTCCTGGCGCTCGTGGTCTGCACCGCCGTGGTCACCTTCTTCGACCTGCCGGTGGAAACGATCGGGGACCGCTTCGGGGAGATCCACGCCACGCTGGACGCGCCCCGGCTGCCGCGAGTGTCCTGGGAGATGGCCCGCGAGCTGGTGGCGCCGGCCTTCACCATCGCGATGCTGGCCGGGATCGAGTCGCTGCTCTCCGCGGTGGTGGCGGACGGCATGATCGGGGCCCGGCACCGCTCCAACATGGAGCTGGTCGGCCAGGGGGTGGCCAACATCGTCACGCCGCTCTTTGGCGGCATCCCCGCCACCGGCGCGATCGCCCGGACGGCGACCAACGTGAAGAACGGCGGGCGCACCCCGATCGCCGGGATCATCCACGCCCTGACCCTCCTGCTCATCATGCTGTTCTTCGGGCGCTGGGCGGCGCTCATCCCCATGGCGGTGCTGGCGGCGATCTTGGTCGTGGTGAGCTACCACATGAGCGAGTGGCGCCGGTTCAAGGCGGAACTGCGGGCGCCGCGGAGTGACGTCGCCGTGCTGCTGGTGACCTTTTCGCTCACCATCCTCGTGGACCTGACGGTCGCGGTCGAGGTCGGCATGGTGCTTGCGGCGTTCCTGTTCATGAAGCGGATGTCCGAGGTGACCAACGTGAGCGTGCTCTCCCGGGAATTCGAGGACCAGGCCGACCGCGAAATGACCCTGGATCGCCGCACCGGACCCATGATCCCCGCCGGAGTGGACGTCTACGAAATCGACGGCCCGTTCTTCTTCGGCGCCGCGGAGTCCTTCAAGAATGCCGTAAGCAGCGTGGCCCGGAAACCAAAGGCGCTGGTGATCCGGCTCCGGCGGGTGCCGGTCATCGACTCGACCGGCCTGGCCACCCTCCGGGACCTGATACACCGCAGCCGGCAGGAGGGCACCCGGGTCATCCTGACAGAGGTCCATTCGCAACCGGTGGTGGCGCTCACCAACGCCGGCCTGCTGGATGAGCTGGGCGAGGAGAACGTGGCGGGCAGCCTGGAAGAGGCACTCGCCGGACTCCGGGAGCCGGCGGAAACGGTCCCCCCCGCCTAGCAACCTCCTGCCGCTGTCCGAAAACCGAACGGGACAGGCCAAGTGCCTGTCCCGTTCATGCTTCTGGGGTGTCATGAAGCGGGCTTCATGTCTCCTCCCCCCTCCCTTCACACGGCGACTCCTACTCTTCCCCCCGTTCCCCGGGCGAATGCGATGTGGCGGGTGCGCCGTGCCGGTGGGGCTCAACCCGCCCCGCGTGACTGGCGCGCATCCAGACCGTCCGCAGGCCCACGGCGAGAAGCAGCACCGCGAAGAGCCGGCGGCGCCAGAGGCTGGTCATGATCACCCTCCGCAGCCCGAGGGCGGCGACGGAGAGGGCCGGGAGCGTGCCCACGCCGAAGGTGAGCATGGCGAGGGCGCCGGCGAGGGGCCGGTCCGCGGCGATGGCGAGCGCGAGCGCCGAGTACACCAGGCCGCAGGGCAGCAGGCCGTTGACCAGCCCGAAGAGGAACTGGGCCCCGGCCCGGGGCGTCGCGGCGGCGCGGGAACCGGCACGGGAGAGGGCCGGCGGAAGCAGGCGCGGCTCCGGCACCAGCCCGGCGAGGGCGAGGGCGAACCAGACGAGGAGCAGGGCGGCCACGGCGCCGGGCACCCAGGGCGGTCCGGGGATCAGGCTCCCCAGGGCGCCCGCCGCCGCCCCGAGCCCGGTATAGGTGAGGATCCGGCCGAGGTGCCAGGCGGCCAGCCCGCCGCGGGCGCGGGTGCAGGAGGCGGCGAAGGCGCCGCACATGCCGATGCAGTGAACGCTGCCGAGGAGGCCGGCGAGCAGCGCAGCGGTGAGGAGTTCAACCATAAACCGTCGGACGTGGAGGAAGAGACGCCGTGCAACATACCGCGGTGAATTCCGTGGACCAAACCGGCTATGACGACGACGTGGTGAAGTGGTTCGCCACGGCCACGGTGATCTGGGCCGTCGTCGGCATGCTGGTGGGGGTCTGGGTGGCGCTGGAGATCGCGTACTGGCAGGCGAACCTCGGGCTGGAGTGGACGACCTTCGGCCGGCTGCGGCCGCTCCACACCAACGCGGTCATCTTCGCGTTCGGCGGCAACATCTGCTTCACCGGCATCTACTACTCGATGCAGCGCCTGCTCAAGACCCGCATGTACAGCGACGCGCTCTCGCGTCTGCACTTCTGGGGCTGGCAGCTGATCATCGTCTGCGCCGCGGTGACCCTGCCGCTCGGCCTCACCCAGGGCAAGGAGTACGCCGAGCTGATCTGGCCGATCGACGTCCTGATCACCGTGGTCTGGGTGATCTTCGCGGTGAATTTCTTCGGCACGATCGCCATCCGGAAAGTGGACCACCTCTACGTCGCGATCTGGTTCTACATGTCGTTCGTGATCACGATCGCGGTGCTCCACATCGTCAACAGCCTGGCGGTGCCGGCCACCCTGGCCCGGTCCTATCCCGTCTACGCCGGCCTGACGGATGCGCTGGTGCAGTGGTGGTACGGGCACAACGCCGTCGGCTTCTTCCTCACCACGCCGTTCCTGGGCCTGATGTACTACTTCCTGCCCCGGATCTCCGAGCGGCCCGTGTACAGCTACCGGCTCTCGATCATCCACTTCTGGGCGCTGATCTTCCTGTACATCTGGGCCGGGCCGCACCACCTGCTCTACTCGGCGCTGCCGGAATGGGCCCAGACCCTGGGGATGGTGTTCAGCATCATGCTGATCGCCCCGTCGTGGGGCGGGATGCTCAACGGGCTGCTCACCCTGCGCGGCGCCTGGGACCGGGTGCGGACCGACCCGATCCTCAAGTTCCTGGTCGTGGCGGTGAGCTTCTACGGGATGAGCACCTTCGAGGGCCCGATGATGTCCATCCGGGCGGTCAACAGCCTGTCGCACTACACCAACTGGACCATCGGGCACGTCCACTCCGGCGCGCTCGGGTGGAACGGGATGATCGCCTTCGGGATCCTCTACTGGCTGGTGCCGAAGCTGTGGAACCGGCCGCTGGCGCATCCCTCCTGGCCCACCACCCACTTCTGGCTGGCGACCATCGGGATCGTGCTCTACACCGTCTCCATGTGGGCGGCGGGGCTCACCGAGGGGCTGCAGTGGCGCGCGTTCGACGCCGCGGGCCAGCTCAAGTACCCCAACTTCGTGGACATCGTGCACCAGCTGCAGCCGTTCTACGTGCTGCGCCTGATCGGCGGCCTGCTGTACTTCACCGGCGCCCTCATGCTCCTGGTGAACTTCTTCCAGACCATCATGGGCCCCGCCCGCACGGCGATGCCCGCACCGGCCCCGGCGCGGTAAGGGAGAACACACCATGAGCGACCAGACGACCCCCACGGGCTACACCTCGGTCCACCGGACCCTGGAAGGCAAGAGCGCCGTCTTCGCGGTGCTCACGACGGTGGCCACTCTGATCGGCGGCATCGTCGAGATCCTGCCGATGTTCTCCGCCGGCGCCGGCCCCGCCCCGCTGGCCGGGGTGACGCCGTACACCGCCCTCGAGGTGGCGGGGCGCGACATCTACATCCGCGAGGGGTGCTACACCTGCCACTCGCAGATGGTGCGCCCCATGCGCGCCGAGGTCCTGCGCTACGGCGAATGGACCCGCGCCGGCGAGTACGCCTACGACCACCCGTTCCAGCTCGGTTCGCGCCGGCTGGGACCGGATGTCCAGCGCCTCGGCGGCAAGTATCCCGACGCCTGGCATTACGAGCACATGCGGGATCCCCGCAGCACCTCGCCGGGGAGCGTGATGCCGCCATACACCTGGCTGCATCGGCGGGTGGTGGATCCCGCCGACATCCAGGCGTCGCTGCGGGCGCTCCAGCGGGTCGGCGTGCCGTACACCGACGCCCAGATCGACGGGGCGCCGGCCGACATGCAGGCCCAGGCGGCCGGGATCATCGACCGGCTCAAGGCCGCCGGCATCGACGCCCAGCCGGACCGCGAGATCATCGCGATGATCGCCTACCTGCAGCGGCTCGGGAAGGACGGCCGCGCGGCCATCGCGGCGGGCGCCACCGGCGCCACCCCCGACACGGTGCCCACCCCATGAACCCGATCTTCCGGGAGGCGGCGGCCTCGGTGACGATGGGCTGGGTGCTCGGGGTCACGACGGTGCTGTTCATCGGCGCGTTCAGTTTCTGGACCTGGTGGGCCTGGTCGGCCCGGAACAAGGCGAAATGGGAGGCGGCAAGCCGCCTGCCCTTCATGGACGGAGGCGACTCGTGAGCAAGCGGGACCTGAATCAGGTGCTGGGCCACGCCGACGAGGCGGACGGCATCGAGGAGTACGACAATCCGCTGCCGAACTGGTGGCTGGGGCTCTTCTACTTCACGATCGCCTGGGCGCTGGTGTACACCGTCCACTACCACTTCGTGGCGCACCGCTCGCAGACCCGGGTCCTCGCCGCGGAGATGGCGGAGGCGGACCGCCGCTGGCCGCGCGAGGCGGCCGCCGCCGCGGCGGCCACCGTGGACCTGTCGGAGGCGAACGTCGAGGCCGGCGAGGCGGTCTTCAAGGCCAACTGCGTCGCCTGCCACGGGGCGGAGCTCACCGGCGGCATCGGGCCAAGCCTGGTGGACACCACCTGGATCCACGGTGGGACGCCGGAGGCGATCCAGCACATCATCACCGTGGGGGTCCCGGACAAGGGGATGCTCACCTGGGGCCCGATCCTCGGCCCCGAAAAGGTGGCCCAGGTGACGGCCTACGTGGTGCACCGGAACCAGGAAGCCACCGGCCAGGGCGGGCGGAAGGCGACGGACGACGACGCGTCATGAACTCCCGCGGGACGAACGGGCGGCGATGATGATCGGCTTCACGCATCAGCGGAAGTGGCTCTATCCCCAGGCGGTGACGGGACGGTGGCAGCGGCTGCGCAAGTGGACCTTCGCCGCCCTTCACCTGATCCTGTTCGTCACCCCGTGGATCCTGGTGAACGGCAACCCGGCGCTGCGCATTGACCTGCCGGGGCGAAAGCTCTACGCCCTGGGCGCGATCTTCACGGCGGCGGACACGATCTTCCTGCTCTTCCTGCTGCTGTTCCTCGCGTTCGCCCTGTTCTTCTTCACGTCCCTCTTCGGGCGGCTCTGGTGCGGGTTCGCCTGTCCCCAGACCGTCTTTCTCGATGCCTGGGTGCGCCCGGTGGAGCGGTGGATCGAAGGGGACTGGGTGCAGCGGCGGCGGCGGGACGAAGGCCCGTGGACGCTGGACAAGGCGTGGCGCAAGGCCGCCAAGTGGGGGATCTTCGCGGCGTTCTCCCTCGTGATCTCCATGGCCTTCATGAGCTACTTTGCCGGGGCCCGGGAGCTGTGGACCGGGCAGGCGGGAACCACGAGCTACGCGCTGGTCGGCATTTTCACCGCGTTCTGGTTCTGGGACCTCGCCTGGTTCCGGGAGCAGTTCTGCACCTACCTCTGCCCCTACGCCCGCTTCCAGAGCGCCCTCACCGATGAGGAGACGGTGCTGGTGCAGTACGACATCACCCGAGGCGAGCCCCGGGGCGGGACGGACGCGCGGCAGACGGGGCGTTGCATCGAGTGCAACAAGTGCGTGTTCGTCTGCCACACAGGCATCGACATCCGGGACGGGTTCCAGCTCGAGTGCATCGCCTGCGCCCGCTGCATTGACGCCTGTGACATGGTCATGGAGAAGCAGGGCCACGCCGGGCTGATCCAGTTCGGCTCGATGGCCGCGCAGGCCGGGCGGAAGCCCCGCCGGTTGCGCCCCCGGACGGTGGTCTACGGGGGACTCCTGACCGGCATCGTGGCGGCGGCGGCCGTCTTCATGGCCGCCCGGGCGCCCTTCGACGCCGCGGTCCAGCGGGCGCCAGGGACGCTCTACACCCAGGATGCGGACGGCTATGTCCGCAACACCTACCTCCTCCGGGTGACCAACAAGGAAGCGGTGAGCACGCCGGTGCCGTTCCACGTGCGGGTGGATGGCCTTCCCGCGGCGGAGGTCACCGTGCAGGACATCCGGCTCGGCGCCACCGAGAGCAGCACCGTGCCGCTCATCGTCCGGGTGCGCTCCACCCCGGACATGCCGCGGACCATCAACATGACCGTGCACGTCAGCTCCCCCACCCGCGAGGTGGAGCTCGCGGCCACGTTCAAGACCGGAGGCCACCTTGTCAACTAGCAGCGCGGCCGGACGCCGCTGGCCCTGGGCGATCGCCCTCGGTCTGGCGGTGGTCGTGGTGGTGAATGTGCTCTTTGCCTGGGTCGCGATCCGCGGCGCCGACGGCGTTGTCAGCTCCTACGACACCGAAGCCCGGTAGCGGCGGGCCCGCCGCCGGGGGCGCCGCATCCTGCCCCCACTGCGGCGCCGTCGTCGAGGGGGCCGAGGACAGCTTCTGCTGCCGCGGTTGCGAGATGGCCGCGGCGATCATCCGCGGCGCAGGGCTCGAGCGGTACTACGCCGAGCGCACCGCCTTCGCCCCGCGCCCCGATGCGCCGTCGGCCGACGACTGGACCCGGGTCGAGGTCCTCACCGATCCGGCCGGCCACTGCGAGGCCCGGCTGGTGGTGGACGGCCTGCGCTGCGCCTCCTGCGTGTGGGTCACGGAGAAGATGCTGGAGCGGACCCCGGGCGTCGCGCATGCCATGGTGTCCTACGCCACGGGGCGCACCACGCTGCGCTGGGACCCGGCGGCGGTGGATCTCCCCACCCTGGTCCGGCGCATCGCGGCGCTCGGCTACCGGCCCCGCCCCCTCGGCCTGGAAACCGCACCCGACCGGAGCCTCATGCTCCGGCTGGGCTTCGCGACCGCGGCGGCGGTGGCGGTCATGGGATTGTACGAGGGGCTCTACGCCGGCTGGTGGTACGGCAGCATCGATCCGGGATTCGCCGCGCTCTTCCGCTGGGTGAGCCTCCTGCTCGCGACCCCGGTCACGATCTGGTGCGCGGAACCGTTCTTCGCCGGCGCCTGGCATGGACTCCGGCACCGGGTCCTGCACATGGACCTGCCGATCGCGCTCGGCATCGGGATCACCTGGCTGCACGGCCTCGGTGCGACGCTGCGGGGGCAGGACGCCTACCTCGATTCGCTGACGATGCTGGTGGCGCTCCTCCTCGCGGGCCGGGTGCTCGAATCGCGGGGCCGGCGCCGCGCCACCGACGCAGCCGCCGCGCTGGTCGGCACGGTGCCGCGCACGGCGCGCCGGTTGGCAGGATCGGCCCTCGAGACGGTCCCCGTCGCCGCGCTGCGCCCCGGCGACCGGATCGACGCCGGCGCCGGAGAGGAACTCCCCGCGGACGGCGTGGTCGCGGAAGGGTCGGGCCAGGTGCGCCTGGCGCTGCTGACCGGGGAGGCGGCCCCCGTCCTGGTGGGGCCGGGCGACCGGGTGGTCGCGGGCACGCTCCTGATGGATGGCGCCATCACCGTGCAGGTGGAGGCCGTGGGCCACGAAACGGTGGTCCACCGGATGGCGGCGGAACTCCGCGCGGCCCAGGACCGGGGCATGGCCCCGACCTCCGCCGACCGGATCGCGCCCTGGTTCACCGTGGCGACCCTGGGGCTCGCCGCCGTCACGCTCGCCGGCTGGTGGGTGGCGCGCGGCGCGGCGCCCGCCATTGCGAATACGGTCGCGGTGCTCGTGGTGGCCTGTCCCTGCGCGCTCGCCCTGGCCCACCCGCTGGCCGCGGCCGCCGGCCTGGCCGCCGCGGCGCGCCGGGGACTGCTCCTCCGCTCCAGTGGCAACCTGCTTGACCTGGCCGAGGTGACCGTCGCCGGGCTGGACAAGACCGGCACGGT
>JANRJZ010000293.1:0-4578 GCA_033763675.1 Gemmatimonadota bacterium | reverse complement strand
GCCCCTGAGCGGGCAGACCCCGCCCCCGTCCCCGTCGCCCCGCCCCCGCCGCGCCTCGAGCGGCCCGCCCCCGCCGCCAGCACCACCGTCAGCTCCCGGCCCAGGGTCGAGCTGCACTTCCACGTGGCGAACCGCCCGGACTTGGACGAGCGCCGCTTCGCCGAGCACGTGGCCGAAATCGCGCTGACCCGGCTGGGCCTCGAGCTGGAGGCCCTGGCCGAGGAGGAGGGTTACCTGGGGGTCGGCGGTGGGTAACCGCATCCCCAGCCCGTTCGACTCACCGGCCTTGTGGGAGTCGCTCAAGCTGGTCGGCCCCAGGGGTACGGTCACCGTCCCCAACGTGACGGTCAACGTTCGGGGCGGCGGCCTCAAGGAGGACAGCAGGCCGGTGCCGGGGCAGGACGGCCGCGAGGTGACCTTCCTGGGGTTCGGCGACGCGGAGATCGAGGTCGAGTCGGTTGCGGACACCGAGGCCGAGTTCCGCAAGGTACAGGCCGGGGTCGAGCTGTACGGCAACCGGCGCGACGGCGGCAGGCCGGCCGTGGTGACGGCCATACACCCCAACATCCAGCTCCACGGCATCACCGGCGTCTACATCTTCCGCGTCGAGACGCCGGACTACTCGCCCCAGACCGGCTTCGTCACCAGGTTCAGCCTGAGGCAGTGGCAGAGCAAGACCACCGGCACCGCCGGGGCCAGCAAGGTGCAGGGCGGGGCTGGGGCGGGGGGCTCCGGGGCGAACGACGGCAGGCAGGGCAACGCGCCCGCGAACCCCAACGCCCCCCGCGCCCAGCAGACCGCCGCCAACCCGCCCTCCAAGACCGCCGCCGGCGCCATCGGGGCGGCGTACGCGCGCGGGGTAGCCGCCGGCAGCGCATTCGTGGGGGGCAACTGATGGCGATCCTGACCGCTAACGGCGTCGCGGTTGCCGAGGGCACCCTGAACGTGCCCCGCACCGGCCGGCCGGCCGCCCTGCTGAGCCTGGCCACCGCACTGCCGCCCGCCGAGGTGGGCGGCGCCGTCACCCTGCGCTTCGAGACCGGGCAGGAGTTCGCCATGACCTGCACCCGCACGGGCCCGGAGAAGGGCGGCCAGCAGGTGCGGGTGGTGGGGGGCAGGGGGAAGCTCGAGACCGTACTCGGCCCGCGCTTCTACCAGGGCATACCGGCCCAGCTGGCCATTCTCGACATACTCAACGAGGCGGGGGAGACCCCGGGCGCGGTGGACGCCCCCGAGCTGTTCACGGCTTACGTCCGCCAGGCGAAGCCGGCCTGGGTGGAGCTGCACAGGGCGCTAGACCTCCTGCCGGGCCGCGTCTGGCGGGTCAGGCCCGACGGGGCGGTCTTCGTGGGCCGGGAGACCGACGCGACCCACCCCGAGACCCCTGAGGTCTGGGAGGCGGGGTTCGGCCTGGGCCGCTACATCCTGCCGCTGTCCCCCGCGCTGCGCGTGGGCGAGCGCCTGCGGGCGCGGTACCTGGGGCAGGTGCGCGACCTGGGCCGCCTCGAGCGCGTCATCCACCGGATCGGCCCGCGCAGCCAGACCGAGGTGCTGTGTGTCTAGGGAGAGGCTCAAGGCGGCGCTGCGGGCCCTTGTCCACGACGCGCGCGTGGACACCTCCGCGATGTACGCCGGGGTGGTGCTGCGCGACCACGGCGACCAGCGGCTGGACGTGCGCCTGGACAAGGAGGGCTTCCCCGATCTGGTGAGCATCCCGCTGTGGACCTTCCTCCCCGGCGTGAGCGTCGAGGTGGCCCCCCAGACCCGCGTGCTGGTGGGGTTCGCCGGCGGCGACCCGGCCCAGCCCTACGCACAGCTCTTCCAGGCCGGGGGCCTGGTGCGGGTGACGGTGGAGGCCAGCGCGGTGGTCGAGCTGGTAGCCCCCTCGGTGGACCTCGGCGGCGGCGGGGGCCCCGGCGTGGCCCGCAGCGGCGACCCGGTCGAGGTGACCATACCGCCCGGTGCGGTGATGGTGCCCAACCCTGCGGGCGGCCCCGCCATCCCCAGCCCCACGGCGATCACCCTCGCGGGCAGCGTCACCTCCGGCAGCTCGACGGTCAAGGCGGTCTGACATGCCAGATTTCGGAACGGATTTCAACTTCGCCAAGGGGCGGCGCGTCCAGGGCTTCGACTGCCTCCGGGACGACCTCTTTTGGCGCTTCCAGACCCCGCTGGGGGGCCTGTTCTACGCCCCGGAGTACGGCGTGGACATCCGCGAGTACGTGCAAGGGGCCTGGGACGCCGATCTCAAGTTCGAGCTGGAGACCGTGGCCAAGGACCAGGCCGAGCGCGACCCGCGCGTCCTGCAGGCCGCAGCCGAGGCCAGCCAGGTCAGCCTCGAGCGCTTGCGCCTGCGGCTGGACCTGCAGACGGCGGACGGCCCTTTCGCGCTGGTCCTCGAGGCCAGCAACCTGGAGGTGAGCGTACTCTATGCCGACCCTAGCTGATCTCATCGCCGTGCGCTCCGAGCAGGAGATCCTGGCCTCACTGGTCGCCCGCGCGAACGAAGTCGCGCTGGAGATGGGGGCCACGCTGCCCACGAACTGGCACGAGGGCGCCGAGTACCGGACTGCCCTGCAGGCGGCGGCCCGCACCCAGGCCGACTTCGAGCTGCTGATCCCCGACCTCATCAAGGGCGGGTTCACCGAGCTGGCGGAGGGGGAATGGCTGGATATGGCCGCCGCCAACGAGGGTGTTCCCCGCAACCTCGAGTCCTTCGCCCGGCACACCGTGACCCTCTCCGCCCAGCCGGGCTTCGGCCCGTACACGGTGGTCCCAGGGCAGGTGCGCGCGAGCACCCCCGGCGGTCTGTACTTTCAGGGCCTGAGCGGCGGCAACCTGGCCCAGGGCGGCACGCTCCAGATCACCGTGATCGCCGAGCACCCCGGCGCGATTTACAACGTCGCCGCCGGCCAGATCAGCATCCTCAACACCCCCCTGCCCGGGGTGAGCATCGCCAACCCGCCCGACTCCCTGGTGGCAGCGGGCCGCGACCGCGAGACCGACGCGGCCCTGCGGGAGCGCGTCCGGCTGCGCTGGCCGCTGGTGAGCGCCACCGAGCGGGTGCGCGACGCCTACGCCAAGATCGCCCTGGACGCCCACCCCGACATCCTCAAGGTGCGGGTGCGCGACGACCTCCCGCGCGGGCAGAACACGCTCGACGTGGTGCTTTGGGGCGCGGGCGGCCTCAGCGCACAGGGCTTGGCGGCAGCCAGGGCCGAGCTGGACAGGCTCAAGGGGATCACCGCCAACGTCGGAACCCCGGTGGCCGACTGGGTGTACCCCGCCACCGTGCTGGACGTGCCCGTGACCGCAAACCTGCGCGTGCGGACCGGCTACGCGGCGGCGGCCAACTCCCGCGCCGTGCTCGCCCTCCAGGCGCTGGAGAACCGCTACCCCATCGGGGGCGAGGACGGCAAGCTGTGGCGCTCGCAGGTGCAGGACGCCCTGTTCGTCGTAGACAGCGCCGTTCCTGGAATGGTGCAGAACGTGGCGCTCTCCGCGCCCGCAGACGACATCAACCTGTCCAACGTCCAGGTGGTCAGGTTCACCCCCATCACCATCAACATCACGGAGGTTTAGATGGCTATCCGCAGACCCGGACTGTTCCGCTCGACCGACGCCCGCGCCACCCTGCAGGCGGTGCAGCAGTACGTCCAGTCGCTGCTGGCCGGGGCGCTCCCGCCCCACTACGACCCCGAGGTGGACTTCGACCTGGTGGACGAGATCAACGGCGAGCTGGCCAAGAAGGCGGACTTGGGCAACGACGGCAAGATCCTGCTGTCCCAGGTCCCGACCGGGGCCCTCGAGCGCTTCGCCGGCACCGCCGTCAGCCAGGCCGCCATGCTGGCGCTGCAGGGAGAGGTGGGTGACTACTGCCTGCGCACCGACACAAACGGGGGGCTGGGCTCGATCTGGTTCCTGGTCGGCTCGGACCCCACGCAGCTGGCCAGCTGGCTCGAGTCGCCGGTCGGGATCTCCCAGGCCGCAGCCGACGTGCGGTATCGGTCGATCGAGATCGCGTTCCAGATCGCGGGCCGCCCCGCCGCGTCCGACGAGTTCCGCTACGTGAGCGGCTCTCCGAAGTCGGTCTACGCCACTGGCAGTATCCCCGGCGGGCGACTCCACATCGCCAGGATTAAGACGGCCCCGACTGCGAATGCGGTGTTCAACATCCACCGGGCGCTCTCGGCAAGCCCTCAGACCCTGGGCTCGAGCCTCGGTACCGTGACCTTTGCCGCCGGCGACCGCACAGGTTCGGTCATGATCGTTGGTGCCTTCACGCTGGCTGTCGGTGACTCCCTGGTACTGGTGGCCCCTTCGATCCAAGACGCGACCCTGGCGGATGGCGCCATCTCGCTGTGGGCGGTGGAGACCACATGAGCATAATCAGCGTCCCGCGCAAGAGGGCGGCGGGCAACTCGCCCGCCGCGATGGTGGGGGTCAGCTCGGGCCTTTTCGGGGGATTCTCGAACTCTATTCCGATCGCCCCGAGCGTGCCGGTGACGCTGGGGCAGATCATGATCGCGGCGATCGCCGGCGAGGATAGCTCCGCCAACCAGTTCATCACCTCCGGCC
>JANRJZ010000292.1:0-29616 GCA_033763675.1 Gemmatimonadota bacterium | reverse complement strand
GGGCGGAAAGTAAGGGGAGACCGGGAGAACGGGGAACGGCTGTCATTGCGAGGCCCCGGAGGGGCCGAAGCAATCCCCCGCCCTCCGAGCCATTCCGACGGCCGTATGGGCCGGCGGGGATTCCACGCGCTGCGGTTCCGCTACTCAGGGCCAGTGCTCAATCGTGCCACCGCTCACCGACGCGCGCTCCACCCCGCCGTCCCATGCGGCCACCGCCACCGTTGCCGTCCTGCCGTCCTGCCCCTTAGCCCCGCTGCACCCCGCGCTCCAGCGCGGCGACGATGCCGTCGAGTTCGCGGACCAGGCGGGTGGGGCTGCCGGGGGCGGCGCGCAGCGCGCTGGTGACGGCGTGGTAGTACCAGAGGGTCTTCTCCCGGGGGACGCTGAAGCGGCTCCAGACGTCGTCGCCGACGACGCGCATGTCGTTGATGATGGAGCGGGCGTTATAGAGCTTGTCGGCGGCGGCGACGAGCAGGACGGAGCGGTCGGCCGCGGTGCGCAGGTGCTCCACGTAGCGGCGCTTCCGGTCCTCCCAGGGGCCCTTGTGGCCATGCTCGAGGGCATGGGGATCGGGTTCGGTGCAGCCCATCACGATCCGGTGCACCCGGGGCCCGAAGCGCTCCAGGATCTCCCGCTCGGTGGCGCCCCGCCGCGGGTGGTCCTCGACGGCGTCGTGCAGCAGCGCCCCGATCCCCTCCTCCTCGTCTCCCCCGTCCTCGAGCACGATCGCGGCCACCCCGAGGAGGTGGGCCATGAATGGGATGCCGCTCCCCTTCCGGCGCTGGCGGCCGTGCAGCTCGACGGCGTAGAGCAGCGCCTCGGTGAACTTGGGGCTGAGGGTGTGAGCGGAGGGGTGGGAGGGCATGAGGCCGGGGGAACGGGAGAACAGGGGAACAGGGGAACGGGGAACGGAGAACGGGAGAACAGGGGAACGGAGAACGGAGAACGGAGAACGGAGAACGGGACAATACGTGCCAGGTAGCGTTGGATTGATCCGTTGATCGAACATCCAGCCAACCATCGTTCCCGGATGAACACCCACAAGAACCTCGAGGCCTGGCGAGCCTCCGCCCAGGTTGCTGAGCAGTCCTTCCTGCTTGCGCGTGATTGCTGGGCCCCGTGGGCCTCGGCCCTGTTCGGGCAGCTCCAACGCGCCGCCCTGTCCGTCCAGTTGAACATTGCCGAGGGGTGGTCCTTCGGGCCCACCCCGACGTGCACCAGGCACATGGGAATAGCGTATGGCTCTGCCGTCGAGGCTGGGGAGTTGCTGCAGTTGGTGGTCCGGCTCCATCTCGCAGCCCCAGCACGGTTGGAGCCAATCATGGCCTGCAACGGCCGGTCACAGCGCCTGCTGCTTGGCCTGCTCAAGACTCGCCGACCGCTCTAACGCCTCCGTTCCCCGTTCTCCGTTCTCCGTTCTCCTTCAGAACAACTTCACCTGAATATTCAGCTTCCCCGGGTGCTTGTTGAGCTCATCGAGCAGCACCTTCAGGGCCTGGAGCGCCGCCCGGCTGTCGCTGTAGAGACCGGTGTCGGCGGCGAACTTGCCCATGGTGCCCTCTCCCGCGTTGATCCGCTGCAGCAGGGTGTCCAGCCGGGCACCGGTGGCGGTGAGCTGGAGGGACATGGTGCTGAGGTTGCGGGCCAGGGTGTCGGCCCGCTCCACGGCGTTCCCCACCGGGATGGTGCCGATGGTGCTGTCCAGCTTCTGGCTCAGCTGGCGGAAGGCGCGGAGGGTGGATTCGATCTCCGTGGTGGCCGCCGGCAGCCGGTTGTTCATGGTGTTGAGGGTGCGCTGCATGGCCTGGAGGGTGGCGATCAGCTCGTCGGCGGTACGCTGGTTCGCCAGGGCCTGCACCCCGATGAGGACTGAATCGGCGCGGTCGGCGAGCTGGGCCCCGCGGGCAAAGAGGTCGGCGCCGGTGGCGCCCGGGATCGGCTGGTCGGGCGGCAGGGGGCCGGCCGCCGCGGTGCCGGGATGGAGGGAGAGCTTGGTGCTGCCGGCGAAGACGCTGCTGATGAGGCTGGCGCTGGCGTCGGCATGGAGGTCCAGCACCGGCGGCACCGAGATGGTGACCAGGATGCGGCCGGGAGCCTTGAAGTCCACCTGCTCCACCTTGCCGACCGAGTAGCCGGAGACCACCACCTCGTTGTCCCGCTGCAGGGTGCCGATGTCGGCGAAGACGACCGTGGCCGTCCGCCCGCTCCGCTGGAAGGAGGCACCCTTGAGCCACAGGGTGCCTCCGATGAACAGGCCGATCGCGGTGAGCACCAGGGTGCCGACGGCGATTTCCTTCTGGTAGTGGAGATCCATGGCTCAGGCGGCGAAGGTGATATTGCCGAAGTCGCGTTCCAGGAACTCACGGACCTCGGGGACGGTGGACGCCATGAATTCCTTGGGCGTCCCCTGCTGCACGATCTTGCCGCCGGTCAGCAGCGCCAGGCGGTCGGCCACCCGGAAGGCGCCGCGCACGTCGTGGGTGACCATGATGCTGGTGACGCCCAGTTCGCTGGCAAGGGTCTTCACCAGGTCGTCGATGATGTCGGAGTTGACCGGGTCCAGCCCGCTGGTGGGCTCGTCATACAGCAGGTACTTGGGGCTGCCCGCGATGGCCCGGGAGATCCCCACCCGCTTGCGCATGCCGCCGGAGAGCTGGGCCGGATACTTGGTGGCCGTATCCGGCGAGAGGTTCACCAGCGCGATGCACCTGGCCACCCGCTCGCGGCAGTAGTCCAGGTCGCGATACTGGGCGTCGTCGGTGATGCCGAGGCGGATGTTCTCGAATACCGACATGGAGTCGAACAGGGCGCCGTTCTGGAACACGTAGCCGATGGTCGAACGCAGGGCGCGGAGCTCCTGCCGCTTGAGCTTCGCGACCTCCTTGCCGTCCACCTTCACGACGCCGGAGTCCTGCCGGATGAGGCCGACAATATGCTTGAGCAGGACGCTCTTCCCGGTGCCGCTGGGGCCGAGCAGGGCGACGGTCTCGCCGTCCTGGACCACGAAATCCACGCCGTCGAGGACGACCTGCTGGCCGAAGCGCTTGCGGATGCCCTGGATTTCGATCACCGGTGCTCCCCGCTTCCGGGCTTGTCACCGGCCGGATGGGCGTGGCCAAGCCCCGCCAACCCCCCGCCCATCCGGCCGGCGACTCGCCCTGGGTGCGACACGGTTGCCGTCATCAGTGCAGGAGCAGCTTGGCCAGCAGGGTGTCGAGCAGCAGGATCAGCACGCAGCTCGCGACCACGGCACCGGTGGTGGACTTCCCCACCCCTTCGGCGCCCTGCTCGGTGCTGAAGCCGAAGTAGCAGGAGGTGACCGTGATGCAGACCGCGAAGGCGAAGCCCTTGATGATCGAGTAGTAGGCGTCGAAGGGGCGCCAGAAGAAGCGGGCGCCGTAGGTGAAGTCGTAGTCGGTGACCGGGAGGACGGCCTGCACCGCGGTCCAGCCGGAGATGATGCCGGTGACGTTGGCGATGACGGTGAGCGCCGGGATCATGACCAGGCCGGCAAGGACCCGGGGAATCACCAGGTGGCTGGCGGGAGACCGGCCCAGGGTCTCGAGGGCGTCGATCTGCTCGGTCACGCGCATGGTGCCCAGCTCGGCGGCGTAACGCGCCCCGATGCGGCCGGCGAGGATCAGGCCGGTGAGCACCGGCCCCAGCTCCAGCACCACCGACTCGACGATCAGCGAGCCGGCCACGTAGTAGGGAATGTTGCCGCTGAACTGGTACCCGGTCTGGAGCGCCGTGACCGCCCCGGCAAATCCCGCGACCAGCAGGATGATCGGCAGGCTCCCCACCCCCACCTTCCAGGCCTCGGTCATGGCCAGGGGGAACCAGACCCGGACCTCGCCGAGGCCCCGGATCATCTCGGCCACCAGAAGGCTGAGCCGACCCACATGGGCCAGCCCCCCAAGCACGAAGCGCCCGACAGGCCGGCGCAGGTCAAACGTGGTCGTAGTCATGTGCCCCCAGGCCCTAATATCTTGCCCCCCCATGCCCCCCAAGTCCACCCCCGAGTTACGGGCCTTCCGCCAGCGACTGATGCGCTGGTTCCGGCGCAAGGGCCGGGACCTCCCCTGGCGCCGCACCCGCGATCCCTACCGGGTGCTGGTGTCCGAGTTCATGCTGCAGCAGACGCAGGTGGCGCGGGTGAGGGAGTACTACCCCCGCTTCCTGGCTCGCTACCCCACCATCCACGCGCTGGCCCGGGCCACGCCGGCGGGCGTGCACGCGGTGTGGCAGGGGCTGGGCTACTACCGCCGCGCGGCCAACCTGCACCGGCTGGCGCGGACGGTGGTGGCGGACTTCGATGGGGTGCTGCCCGAGGATCCGGTGGCGCTGCGCCGCCTGCCGGGCGTGGGGCGCTACACCGCGGGCGCGGTGGCGACCTTCGCGTTCGAGCAGGCGCACCCGGCGGTGGATACCAACGTGGGAAGGGTGATACGGAGGGCGTTCTTTGGTGGCGAGCGACAGCCCGGGAAACGGGGAAGCGGGGAAACGGGGAAACGGAGAAGCGGGGAAACGGGGAAACGGGGAAGCGGGGAAACGGGGAAACGGAGAAGCGGGGAAGCGGGGAATAGGGCGGGTCGAGCGGAGGAGGAGCGGCGGGTGTGGGAGCTGGCCCAGTTACTGGTCCCTCGCGCCGGGAATCCGGCCTGGACGTTCAACCAGGCGATCATGGAGCTGGGGGCACTGGTGTGTACGGCGCGGGTGGCAAAATGCGGGGAGTGCCCGGTGCGCGGGGTCTGCCGGACGGGGAAATGGAGAAACGGGGAAACGGGGAGACGGTAAGCCGTTAAAGCGGCCGTCGGCGCCGCAGGAGACCAAGTAGGAGTTGGCGAGAGAGCCGATTGGACTCCTGAATCGGCTCCAGCCGGATAGGTGGTGCGAGCCCCAGCTCTTTGGCCAATTCAAGCAGCTCAGCCGTCTCAACAGCGGAGCCGAACGCGATCCCGAGGTGACGATTGTAGGTGGGTGATGGGCCGAAGGACCAGCCCTCCGCAATATTCAACTGCACAGAGAGTGCCGCTCGCTGGAGCTGACTGAACAAGGCGGAAGCCCACGGGACCCAATGGTCTCGTGCGAGCAGAAAGCTGGCCAGAGAGACGACGTTCGCAGCCTTCCATGCCCTGAGGGAGCGGTGATCATACATCCGGGAAGGATATTCTTGGGTGGGGCCGAGGCGGGAATCAGGGCAACGCGGGCTGTGGCCTTTCCCCACCGCCCCCGCTTCTCCGTTTCCCCGTTTCCCCGCTTCTCCGTTTCCCCGCTTCTCCGTTTCCCCGCTTCTCCGTTTCCCCGCTTCTCCGTTTCCCCGCTTCCCCGTTTCCCCGCTTCCCCGTTTCCCCGCTTCCCCGCTTCCCCGCTTCCCCGTTTCCCCGTTTCCCCGCTTCCCCGCTTCCCCGTTTCCCCGTTTCCCCGCTTCTCCGTTTCCCCGTCTTAGTACCTGTGCAACACCCCGGCCAGCAGCGAGATCAGCCCCAGGTTCCCCGCGATCATCCCGGCGCGGGCCTGGCGGCGGCGGAGGGCGTCGAACAGGGTGGCGGTGTCGCCCACGGGGGAGAGGCGCTTGAGGCGGCCGAGCGCCGGCAGCGACACGAAGATCACCAGCAGCGCCGCGATGATGCCCGCCAGCTGCATGGCCAGCAGCCACGAACTCGGCTGCCCGGCCTTGGCCGCCGGCACGCTCAGGTAGAACCCCGAGGCGATGGTGAGCCCGATCCCCGGCAGCATGAGGATGCGGTGGATACCGTGCAGCAGGCGGACGATCAGCGCCTGCGACGGCCGGTCCTCGGCCCGCCCGCGGATGCCCACCAGCATGGCGGCCAGGCCCGCGCCCAGCCACAGGGTGAAGCCCAGGATATGCGCCAGGTGCCAGAACGTCATCCGTTGACCGTTTCCGCGAGCATGATCTCGTCGAGCGGCTGGCGCCCGGCGTAGCCGGCATCCACCTCGTGCCAGTGGGTGATCTGCTCCTCCCCCTGGCGCCAGCAGAGGAAGACCAGCCGGTCCTCCCGCAGGGCGTAGAAGTCCACCAGCCCGGCGTCGAATCCCTTGAACACGCAGCCGACCCCCTCCAGCTCGACCAGGAAGTCGTGGATCCGCTGTGCCTCCCGCGCCGCGGCCTCCCGCAGCGCCCGGACCTCGGGGCTCTCCCCCTGCTCCGCCGTGCGCGGCGCGACCAGCACCTCGTACTGCGCCACCAGCTCCCGCCACCGGGGATAGGCGGCGAGCAGGTCCCCCACCACCCGGCGCACCAGCGGCAGGGTGGCTTCGGCCTCGCGCACGGTGAAGAGACGGGGGGCGGGCATGCTCAGCGCCAGACGATCCGGATGCCGGCGATCTGCTCCGGATGGCTGATGAAGCCGATCACGCAGTGCTCGCTGTCCACCACCGTGATGGTGGGCCGGAGGTGGGATTCGGCCGGGTCCTGGTTCATGTAGAGGGCGAAGCCGTCGAGCTCGGTGTCGGGCCCGACCACCGAGGTGTCGGTGCGCATGATCTCGTCGGCCCGGGTGCTGGTCGGGTCCTGCCCCATGGCGAGGCAGCGGGTGACGAGGTCGCGGTCGCTCACCACGCCCAGGAAGCGGCGGGCGCGGTGATCGTCCACCACCGGGACCACGGAGATGTTGCGGGTGCGGAACATGATCGCCACTTCGCTCGCCGAGGCGTTGGCCACGGCGACGAAGGGACTGGGCACCATGGCTTCGGAAGCTTTCATGGGCGGGACGGGATCCGGGATGGGTGGTGGCCGTACGCTGAGCGGAATCTGCTCATCCGCCCCCCGATTGCAAGCCCGCCAGGGCCGCGCGCGTGGCGATGTAACCCTGTTCCACATAGCGCTGTACCTGGTCCACGCGGAAGGTGGAGCCGCGCCGGGTGGCGGGGCGCACATAGACCAGCGGTGGCCGGCCGGGCGTGGCACGCCATAGCTCCCGCGCCGTCATCGTCTGCCCGGCCATGAGGATCCCCAGCGCTTCATTGTGGATGTCCACCGCCGGCGGGAGCCCGCTGGGCGGCCCCGTCTGGGCGATCTCGTCGAACCCCGGCCCCACGTCCACCGCCACCACCAGCCGGGCCGGCGCCTGCGCCGCGGCCTCGAGCGGCACCACCGCGCGGAGGCCGCCGTCGGCGTAGCGCCGCCCGGCGACCTCCCCCGGC
Organism: Gemmatimonadota bacterium; assembly: GCA_033763675.1. GTDB lineage: Bacteria > Gemmatimonadota > Gemmatimonadetes > Gemmatimonadales > GWC2-71-9 > JADJOM01. The sequence goes on along the minus strand of JANRJZ010000292.1, from coordinate 22,449 downwards.
GGCAGGAAGAGCGGCAGGGCGCAGCTGGCGTAGAGGACGTCGAGCAGGGGGGCGTCGGTGCCGCCGGCGCCGAACAGGATCAGCTCCCCGGTGTCGAGCGCCACCGCGGTGACGGTCAACGGATAGCGCAGGTCGGCGAAGCGGCGCTCGGGGATCAGCGCGGCGAGCGCGGCGCGGAACGGCGCCGCCTGGAGCAGCGAGCGGGCCCAGAGGCCCTTGAGGACCGCAAGGCGCTCCGGCTTGATGACGCCCGGCCCGAACCCGGCGATCCGCTCCAGGGCCTGCGCCGAGGTGGCGCCGCCGGCGAACAGGGTGGCGAAGACCGAGCCCATCGAGGTGCCGTAGAACTGCGTGGGGACGAGTCCCGCCTCTTCCAGCGCCCGGAGTGCACCCACATGCGCGGCGGCCTTGGCCCCCCCGCCCCCGCAGACCATTGTGACGGGCCCGGCAGCCGTCACCTGCGGCGCTCCGTGCGCGCCACCCGGGCCCGCTCGTAGCGCTCCCGCTCCTCCGCGCTCTCGGGCACCAGCCGGGGGACCCGGCGGGGCTTTCCCTTGTCGTCAATGGCCACGAAGACCACCCGGGCAGTATGGGTATGGCGCCGCTCACCGGTGGCGACGTTCTCGGCGTAGACCTCGACCGAGACGTCCATGGAACTGTTGCCCACGTAGTCCACGGTCGCGGCACAGGTGACCAGCGCGCCGAGCTTGATCCGCTCCCGGAAGTCCACCCGGTCGAAGCTGGCAGTGACGGCGGGGCCGCCGGCGTGCCGGATCGCCGCCACCGCCGCCGCCTGGTCCACCATGGAGAGCAGGTGCCCGCCGAAGAGGTCGCCCAGGATGTTCTGCATGTGGGGCATGACGAGCGTGGTGAGCTCGGCCTTGCTGAAGGACATCGGGTGGGAGTCGGGCATGGGGGGAAGATACGGCGAGGGCGATTAGGCGACTAGGCGATTGGGCGATTGGGCGATTGGGCGGTCAATCGCCTAATCGACTAATCGTCGAATCGCCTAGTAGTCCACCGGTCTCAGGTAATACTCCCCGATCGCCGTCTGGCTCAGCATGGCGACGGTGGGAAGGCGGCGCTTCCAGTGGGTGGATTCCAGCCGCTGCCCGACCAGCGCAACCTCCGCCTCGGTGTAGCCGAGGGGGGTGATGTCGGCCGCGTGGTAGCCCTGGAGCAGCCAGTGGAGGATGACGTCGGCGCGGGGGTAGGAGATGCCGAAGTCGGCCTCGTCGGTCTGGCCGCGGATGAGGTCGGCGCTGGCGGGTTTGTTGACGATGATGTCCGGGACGCCGAGGTGGCGGGCGAGGGCCCAGACCTGACTCTTGAAGAGGTCGCCGATGGGGTTCACCGGCGGGCTGTCGTCGGCGTGCCCGGTGAAGTAGCCGAAGAGCCGCTCGGTCTTGTTGCCGGTGCCGAGGGGGAGGGCGCCGAGTTCGACCGAGAGGTCGAACAGGGTGATCATCCGCATCCGGGCCATGACATTGCCGCGGCGGGCGGGGGTCGAGTCGCCTCCGATCGCGGCGACGATGCCGTCCACCCCGGCCGTGATGTCCACGGTGCGGCTGGGGATGCCGAGCTGGTCAATGACGAGCTGGGCATGGGTCAGGCTCTCCGGGCTGGAGCTCCGGTAGGGCATGCGGACGGCGGTGACGTTCTCGGGGCCGAGGGCCTCCGCGGCCAGGAAGGCGACGAGCGAGCTGTCCACGCCGCCGGAGAGGCCGATGACGGCCTTGCCGAACTTGCGGCGGCGGGTGAGTTCATCGCGCAGGAACTCGACCAGCCAGCGGCGGGTGAGCTCGGGGTCGATGGTGAGGGGGTCGGGGGTGAGGGCGGCCGGGCTCTTGGACGATTGGGCGATTGGGCGATTGGACGATTGGGCATGACTCGCCGCGTCCTGGCGCTCCCCACCCATCGAATCGCCGAATCGCCCACTCGCCCAATCGCCGACCAGATGCGGCAACCGCACCTGCAGATCCGACAACAGCGGCGCCTCGGCCCGGGCCCGGGTGATTTCGGCGAAGTCGAGCCCGGCCGGCACTGTGGCGGGTTCGAACAGCGGCGCCTGCAGCAGCACCTGGCCGCGCGGGCCGGCCACGATGGAACCGCCGGCGAAGGCCTTCCCCCCCTCGAATCCCACCAGGTGGCACACCACCACGAAGACGCCGTGCTCCTCCGCAATCCCCTGCGCCAGCCGGTCCCAGCGATCGAGGTTGGCAGGGCGCGACGCGCCGACCCGCGGCGCGAGGCCCCGCGCCGGCGTGGCGCTGGGCACCAAGATGAGCTGGGCGCCGTCCAGCGCGGCAAGGGTCGGCGCCAGCGAGTGCCAGGCATCCTCGCACACCAGCATGGCCGCCCGGCCCCAGCGGGTGTCGAAGGCCTGCACCGAGCGTCCCGGCTCGACGAAGCGCTCCTCATCGAAGACGCCGTAGGTGGGGAGGAAGACCTTGCGGTGGACGTGCCGGATGCCGGCATCGGCGCCGCCGAGGCTGGCGTAGAGGGCGGAGTTGTGCAGGTGATTGCGCCAGAGCTCGTAGAAGCCGATGGCCACATCGAACGGCGGGGCGCCGCTCTCCTTGTGGACCCGGCCCAGGTCCTCGAACAGCCGCTCGGCGGGGAGCGCCAGCTCCTGCACCCCGCCCTCGAGGAAGTAGCCGGTGAGGGCGGACTCGGGGAAGACCACGAGGTCCGGCGGCTCGGGCCACTTGCCCACCTCGGCGAAGACCGCGCCGGCGCGGGCGAGGTTGGCGGGGTATTCGCCCTTGTCGGGGCGGAACTGCGCGATGGCCAGGCGGAGCATGGGGGGAATGTAGCAGGCGATTCGGCGATTGGGCGATTAGGCGATTGGAACTAATCGCCCAATCGCCCAATCGCCTAATCCCCCACCCGGGCCATCGCAAACCCCGCCGCGGTGGCGGCGAGGGAGAGGGTGACGCTCAGCAGCACGTAGGTCATCGCCTTCCCCCACTGCCCATCCTGCATCAGGGTGATGGACTCGGCGCTGAAGGTCGAGAAGGTGGTGAACCCGCCGCAGAGGCCGACGGTCAGGAAGGCGCGCAGGTCGGGGTTAAGGGTCGGCGGGTGGCTGGCCCAGCGGAGCAGGAGCCCGAGCGCCAGGGAGCCGCTGACATTGATGACCAGGGTCCCGAGCGGGAAGCCGTGACCGGCGGCGCGCTGGATCCAGCCGCCGAGGAGGTAGCGGAGCATCCCGCCGATGGCGCTGCCCAGGGCGATGTACCAGATCATTCCGGGAGTCCTTAGGTTACGGCGCCATGACAGCCATTGATGCCATCCGGGGGGTGACCAACGCCTGCCAGGCCCTGCCGACCGTGGTGACCGGCGGCCAGCCCGCCCCGCACCACCTGGCGGCGCTGCAGGCGGCGGGCGCGAGCGTCATCCTTGACATCCGGGATCCGCGGGAGCCGCGCGGGTTTGACGAGCCGGCCGAGGTCGCCCGGCTGGGCATGCGGTACGTCAACATCCCGGTGGGTCCGACGCCCCTCACCGACGAGTTGATGGCGACCATCCTCGACGTGCTCCGCGCCAACGCCGGCCAGACCATCTTCTTCCACTGCGCCACCGGGAACCGGGTGGGCGGGGCGTTGCTGCCGCACCTCATCCTCGACCAGGTCATGGAAGAGGAGGACGCCATCGCGATCGCCGGCCGGGTGGGACTCCGGTCCCCCGAGTTGCTGCAGTGGGGGCTGGGATACAGCGCGCGGCACCGGTGATTATCGGGGAGGGGCGGAGCTACGCTCCGCCCCTTCGTCAATTCATCGGCGATCCCAATACAATCGCATTTCGGTGATCCGGGCGCCGTCGGTCTCGCAGAACATGGCACCGCGGGCATCCACCCACTCGCCGGTCCGGCGCCGGCGGAAGGTGCACTTGAACTCGGTGGCGAACCACGGCCCCACCACGAAGATCTCCCCCGCGGTGAAGCTGATCTCCGACTGGTGCAGGGGCACGTCGGCCCAGTAGCCGCGGACGGCGTCGTGGCCCCGGAGCGGTTCGCTGAAGGGGGTCTCCTGGAAGACGGGATCGGGGGCGAAGACGCTCATCATCACGTCCACCTTGGCCTTCGACCAGCCGCGGCCGAACTCGTCCACCAGCGCCCGGCCCACCTGCCGCAGGTCCCCCTCGTTCGACTCACTCATGCGACGCGCCCGCTCCGTGGTATGATTCGGTGACTGTCATGGCCTCGAATCTACATTCGCTGCTGCACCTCTGCGCGGCACTGACCCAGGACCCCTGTCCCCCGGCCGTCCCCGCACTGGTGGCCAGCGGATGGACCGCGTACCGCGCCGATTCGATCACGGTGGCGGAGGAGCGGTTTCGCCGGGCGGACCGGCTCTGCCCCGGGAGGTATGACGCCAAGGTGGGGCTGGGGTACGCGCTGCTCCGGCGGGAGCGGACCGCCAGCGCCGACTCCCTGTTCCTGCTGGTGAGCGGCCTGGACAGCCTGAATGGCGACGCCTGGGACGGGCTGACGCTCACCCGCTGGCGCCGGGGGGACCGCGCCGGGGCGCTGGCCGCGGGGCGCCGGGCCATCGGGCTCCACCCCGACAACGAGACGACGCGCGGCATCCTGACCCAGATTGACCCGGACTGGGACCGCCGTGCCGTCGTGCCGCCGAGCCGCCGAGCCGACAGCCTTCGGGTGGACGCCCGCACCCGCGGCGACTTCTTCGAGGTGCCGGCCGGCGGGGGCCGCTGGCGCCGCATGTATCTCAACGGGGTCAACATGGGGGTGGCGCTGCCGGGGAAGTTCCCCTCCGAATTCCCCGCCGACTCCGCCACCTACGCCGGGTGGTTTGCCCTGCTCGCCGGAATGCACGCGAACACGGTGCGGCTCTACACCATCCTCCCCCCCACATTCTACCGCGCGCTCCGGGCCTGGAACCTGACCCACAGCGATCGCACGCTCTGGCTGGTCCATGGGGTGTGGACCGAACTGCCGCCGAACGACGACTTCGACCATGCAGGGTGGAAGGGGGAGTTCCGCCAGGAGATGCGGCGGGTGGTGGACCTGCTGCACGGCAACGCGACCATCCCGGTGCGGCCAGGCCACGCCGGCGGCCGCTACGACGCGGACGTCTCCCGCTGGACCCTGGGGTACATCATCGGGCGGGAGTGGGAGCCCTACGCCGTCAAGGCCTTCGAGCAGCGATTCCCGGCCGGGCAGGCCAGCTTCCAGGGTCGCTACCTCGAGACCGTCCGGCCGGCGCTCCACATGGACGCCTGGATGGCACGGGAATGCGACTTCCTGCTGGGCTACGAAGTGGAGCGGTACAACACCCTCCGGCCGATCGCCTACACCAACTGGCCGACCCTGGACCCGCTCACCCATCCGACCGAGTCCACCGCGGAGGAGGAACGCGCCTGGCGCACCCGGGTGGGCCGGCCCACGGTACGGGACCCGATCGAGTACGAGAACGACGTGATCGGCCTCGACGCGATGCTGGTCCGCGCCACGGCGCAGAATCCGGCGGGGTGGTTCGCGAGCTACCACGCCTATCCCTACTATCCCGACTTCCTGCTGTACGACACCGGCTACGCCACCGCCCGCTCCCGCGAGGGGCCGTCGAACTACTTCGGCTACCTGCGGGAGCTCAAGGCCCACCACCGCGGCCTGCCGCTGCTGCTGTCGGAGTACGGCGTCCCCTCCAGCCGCGGCATGGCGCACCGGCAGCCGCAGGGGTGGCATCATGGCGGGCACGACGAGCTGGCCATGGCGCGCATCGACGCCCGGCTCACCCGGGAGATCCGGGAGAGCGGCGCCGCGGGGGGGATCATCTTCGCCTGGCTGGACGAGTGGTTCAAGAAGAACTGGCTGGTGATCGAGTACGAGCGCCCGCTGGAGAACACCCGGCAGTGGCACAACGTGGAGGATGCGGAGCAGCACTACGGGATCATCGCGATGGTGGCGGGCGATTCGGCGATTGGGCGATTGGGCGATGGGGCGATTCGGTGGCGGGGGATGGCGCCGCTCGGAGAGACGGACCGGATCTCGCTCCGGGTCGCTTCCGACGAGTCCTACGTCTACCTGGCGGTCGAATTCCCCGAGCTCGCGGGGAAGCCCTTCCCCCGCGATGGCCGGCAGGTGGTCATTGCCCTCGACAGCTACCGCGCCGACCGGGGGCAGCGGCTGATGCCGGGCGGGGTCCGGGCCACGGGGGTCGGGTTCGAGTTTCTCGCGACCTTCCGGGACACCGCCGACGCCGAGCTGCGAATCGTCCCGGGCTACAGCCCCTACGTGGGGGGCGACGCCATCGACTCCCTGGGCGATGACTACGGCCGCTTTGCCCGGCGGCCGATCACCTCTCCCCGGCTCGACGATGGCCGCTTCGACTCGATGTTCGTGATCACCAACCGGGCGCGCTTTGCGCGGGACGGGCGCTTCATCCCCGCCAGCGGCATCAACCGGGGGCGGCTCCGCTTCGGGACCACCGCCCGGTCCACGCGCTCCGACTGGTACTGGGATCGCGCGGCGGGGATGCTCCAGCTCCGGCTGCCGTGGAACCTGATCAACGTCAGCGATCCCTCCACCCGCACCCTCCTCTTCGAGAACCGGGCGGGCAGGGAGATCGGCACCGCCACCTCCGACGGCTTTCGGATCGGGGTGCTGCTGCTCGCCCCGGACGGGAAGGTGCTGGCCGGGCTCCCCCGCCCGCGGGCCGGGGGCCGCTGGCACGGCGCCGACTTCCGCAGCTGGGAGTGGACCGGCTGGACGACTCCCCGCTATCATCAGCGCCTCAAGCCGGTGTACGACTCCCTCAAGGCGGTCTGGTCCAACCCATGAGCAGGCCCCCCACCCTTTCGTTCGGCGCACTCGGCCTGGCGGCGCTCGGCGCGGTTGCGCCGCTGGCCGCGCAGTCCCAGGCGGCGGACTCCCTCTGGACCGCGGGGGAGTATGCTGCGGCGAGGGTCGAGTATGAGCGTGCCCTGCACGACAACCCCGGCTGGGTCCGGGCGCTCTTCCGGCTCGGGATCCTGGCCTCGTGGGATGGCCGGCTCGATTCGGCTCTGGCGCTCTTTCGCGATGCCAGGGAGCTGGAGCCAACCGACGCCGATGTCCGCGCCGCCGAGGCCCGGGTCCTGGCGTGGGACGGGCGGTACGCCGCGGCGATCCTCCGGTACGACTCCCTGCTGGCGGAGAATCCGGAGAATCGGGATGCGCGGTTCGGGCGGGCCCAGGCCAATGCCTGGTGGGGCCGGCACCCGGAGGCGGAGCGGGAATACCTGGCGCTGATCGAGCGCAATCCGGAGGACGCGGAGGCGCTGGTCGGGCTGGCCCAGCTGCGGCAGTGGCAGGGCCGTCCCGACGAGGCCAGCCGCTACGCCACGATGGCGCTCCGCGTGGCGCCGGAGGACCGGGCCGCCCGGGAGGTGGCGCGGCAGGCCCGTGCCCTCACCCGTCCGCGGCTGGAGCTGACCCTGGGCGTGAGCCACGACTCCGACGACAACAACGTCTGGTGGCAGAGCCTGGCGACCTCGATGGTGCTGGCCGACGGGCTGCGCGGCTTCGCCAGCGTCGGCGCGCTCGAGGCCAGCGATCCGGTGGAGGACGGCGCCACCCGGCTCCACGGAGAGGTGGGCGCATCTCTCAGCCGCGGCAACCTGGGGCTCACGGGGGCGGTGGGGGCCCGGAAGCTCTCCTCGGATTTCGGGATCGACCACTCGGTGGCCACCTGGCGGGCGGGCGCCTCGCTCCGGTTCGCGCCCGGGTCCGGCGCCGGGATCGGCTATGCCCATTACAGCTTCGATGAGACCGCCGGGCTGATCTCCAGGGAACTCAACGTGGACGAGCTCTCGCTGGACGGCGACGTCGAGCTCACCCGCCGGCTGTCGCTCGGCGTAGGCGCGGGGCTGGCCTGGCTCTCGGATGACAACAGCCGGCGGTCGTTCGTGGTGGCGCTCACCCAGCGAGTGGCCCCTCGGGTCACCATCGGCCTCTACGGCCGGGCGCTCAGCTACGAGTTCAAGGGCCTGGGCTACTTCTCCCCGGATCCCTTCCTGCTGGGCGAGGTGCGCTCCGCCTGGACCCGCGTGGGCGGGCGGTGGGAGAGCCGGCTCTCCGGTGGCGTCGGCCTGCAGCAGGTGGGGAGCGGCGCCCGGGCCCAGAGCGAGTGGCACGTGGAGGGCCGGGTGGCGCGCAAGTGGGCCACCATCAACGAGGCCGCGCTCTCACCGGCTACTCCACCAGCGCCGTGAGCAGCACCACGGGCGCCTTCGACTTCTATACCATGGCCCTGAGCCTCCGCCTGGGACTCTGATGACCCTGCAACCCCTGCTCGACGAACTGCGGGCCAGCACCCGTGACTTCCTCGCCACGATGCACGGTGTCTCCCGGTCCGAGTGGACCTGGAAGCCCGCCCCGGATACCTGGTCGGTGTACGAGATCGCCGAGCATACCTGTGTGGTGCAGCGCGGGATTGAACGGCTGTACGCCGCCAAGCTGCTGGAGCAGCCGCTGGCGGTGGAAGGCGCCGCGCCGCGCTGGACCGATGCCCAGATCACCGAGCGGCTGGGGGACGGCGGCAGGGCCGTGCGGGCGCCAGAGATGGTGCTCCCCAAGGGGCGCTGGGCCAGCGCGGAGGAGATCACGCAGGTCTTCACCACGTCCACCGAGTCGCTCATCCGGTGGGTGGAGACGCATCCGGAGGTGGACCTGCGGGCCTACGGCCACATTCACCCGATGATGGGCATGCTGGACGGCGTCCAGTGGCTGATCATGGTCGCGGCCCACACCCGGCGGCATGCGGAGCAGGTGAAGGCGCTGCGGCGGCGGTACGCGGAGGTGGGTGGGTAACTGCACGACACGGAAGCGCAGAAACACAGAAGGGGTTTGGAAACTGCACGATACGGAAACACGAAAACACGGAAGAGACAGGAGAGCACAACATGTACTTGTTCCGTGCTTCCGTGCTTCCGTGTTTCCGTGTCGAAGTGATTGATCGTGTATTTATTCCGATGCTACTGCAGGTAGGTCTCGAAGAACCCGACGCCGCTGTCCGCGACCACCCTGCCCCCCACTGATCCTTCCAGCGTGAAATCCCCCCGCATCTGGAGAAAGGTCCGCCCCATGCCGCCCGCGGTCATCCGGGTGGCCTGGTGGTCGAGGATGCGGGTGGAGAGGATCAGGGTGTCTCCCTCGCGGGCGGCGCGCAGGGTGAAGCGCTCGGGGACGCCCCCCTTCCCCGCGGCGTAGCGCACCGCGCGCGACCGCAGGATCTGCCGCACGCCGAGTGAGTCCACCAGCGCCACGAAGATGGGCGGGGCGCCGGTGCTGGCGAGGGAGTCTTCGGGCGCGTACACCGCACCGTAGAGCACGTTGAAGTGCCGGCCGCTGGCCGCGCCCCAGTCCCAGGTGACGTTCCGCCAGACTCCCCAGTTGTGATCGTGGTAGGCCGGCACCTCCGTCAGGGTCCGACACCGGCCCCCGGCGCAGACGCGGCCGCTGGCGCGGGCCTCGAGAGCGGGTACCACATAGCCGGACGGCGTGGCGCCCTCCCGCAGCTCCACCGGCGGGAAGTAGCGGTGCGGGACCGGGCGGAGCTCGAGATCCAGCGTGAGCCCGGTGGCCTCCGCGTGCAGCGAATACACCCCGCCCCGCTGCCGGACCTGGTTCGGCCCGAGGGTAAGGTCCGCGCTCGTGGTATCGAGGACGATCGCCGCCGCGGGAATCTCGGCGGCGTACCGCCGGTACCGGCCGCCAGGCAGGCGATGGGTGATCAGCAGCTGCCCGCCCCAGCGGCCCCGCAGCACCTCGCCGCCCACGAGGTAGGTGATGTACCACCACTCCTCGGGGCCCGCCGCCACGTTGAAGTAGTGCCACTCCCCCCAGGTGGAATCGGCCACCGGGGGAAGATGGAAACGATCCAGCTCGTGATAGAGCCGCTCCACGGAGGGACTGATCCATGCGGAGTCGGCGGCGTGGTCACTCCACGACCCGGCCACCACCCGGAGGCCGGCGCCGAGCCGCTCCGCCCGGCTGGGAATCTCCCCCCCGGCGCGGGCCGCCACCGTTCGGTCGCCGCGGCGGAGATACAGCAGCTTGTTCTCGATGGCCGGGGACACCGCCGCGACCATCCCCGCCTGCCGCGGCCCGCCGAGCAGCTGGCGGGTGAGGAACCGGGCGCGATCGATGCCGAAGAACATCCCGCTCACCCCGCCGGTCCGCATGGCCTCGACGTCGATCCCCTGGGGGAGCACCGTCACCTCCCCGCCACCCACCAGCGACACGTCGCGGGACTGGGACAGCATCGCCTCCCCGACGGAGAGGAGGACGATCATCACCCCGACACCGAGCCCGTAGCCCAGCAGCAGGAAGAGGGAGCGGCCCTTCTTCACCACCAGGTGGCGGAACGCGAGGATGATGATCACCGCGTGGTGTCTCCCACCACCACCCCGTCCAGCATGTGGATCACCCGTCCCGCCTCGGCCGCGAGCCGTTCGTCGTGGGTGACGACCAGCAGGGTGACGCCGTCCTGCGAGAGCCGCCGGAAGAGGTCCAGGATGCCGCGGCCGGTGGCGGCGTCGAGCTCGCCGGTGGGCTCGTCGGCCAGGATCACCGCGGGACGATTGGCGAGCGCCCGGGCGATGGCCACCCGCTGCATCTCGCCGCCCGAGAGCTGGGTGGCGCGGTGATCGGCCCGCGCGGCGAGGCCCACGTAGTCCAACAGCTCCAGCGCCCGGGCCCGCCGCTCTTCCCGGCTGGCGCCCGCCTCCGCCATGGGCAGCTCGACGTTCTCCCGCGCGGTGAGCACCGGCAGCAGGTGGAACCGCTGGAAGACGAAGCCGAGGCGGGTGAGGCGGAGCCGGGTGAGGGCGCGGTCGCTGAGCGCATGCAGGGGGACGCCCCCGAGCGCCACGCTGCCGCGGGACGGGGTATCGATCCCGCCGAGCAGCTGCAGCAGGGTGGACTTGCCGCAGCCGGAGGGCCCGACGATCGCGGCGTAGTCTCCCGGGCGCACGGTGAGGGAGACCCCGCGGAGGGCGTGGACCACCTCCCCGTTCATCGGGTAGTCCTTGGCCAGGTCGGTGGCGACGAGGGCGCTCAGGTAGCCTCCGTGCGAAGGGTGGCGGCGATCGGGGCCCGCGCCGCGACCAGCGCGGGGTAGACGCCGGCGAGGATGCCGGTCAGGAGCAGCACCGCCGCCGCGAGCAGCAGGCTCCGCGGCTCCGGCACGAAGAAGGAGATCGCGGCGGGGAGGCCGGGAAAGCTGGTGAGGATCCGGTCGAGGAAGCGGGCGGTGATCACCCCGAGCCCCACGCCCAGCGCGCCGCCGATCGCGGTGAGCAGCGCCCCCTCGAGCATGACGCCGCGGACGATCGTCCCCCGCGCGATGCCGATGGCCCGGAGCGTGGCGATCTCGCCCAGGCGCTCGTTCACCGTGATGGTCATGAGGGTGGCCACCAGGAGCACGGTCACGCCGAGGCTGATCACCCCCAGGATGTAGGAGAGCTGCCGGAAGTAGACCAGCCGCTCGCGAAAACGGAGGACGAGGTCCGCCACGCTGTTGACCTCGAGTGCCGGGAACTGCTGGCGGAGCCGGGTGGTGACGGCTTCCGCCTGCTGGTCCCGGTGCAGCCGGATCACCAGCACGGAGACGCGGTCTTCGGCGCGGGCGTAGGCCAGCGACTGCATCACCGGCAGCAGGGTGCCCACCGAGGGCTGGCCCCGGTAGTCGTAGAGCCAGCGGACCATCCCCCGCACGACCAGCGGCCGCTCCACCGCGGCCCGCGCCATTTGCGGATCGAGCCCGCTTACCAGCGTGATGGTGTCGCCGATCGCGGCGCCGAGCAGCCGGGCGGCGGGCCCGCTCAGGAGGAGGCCGGTGGTGTCGGCGCTGCCGAGGTCGGCCCCGGACTCCAGCTGGTAGATGGCCTGCGCGGCCGGATCGATGCCGTAACCGAAGAGCGTGGTCAGCGAGTCGCTGCGGCGGGCGTAGACCGCGGCGCCCAGCATCGGGCCGACAGCGGCCACCTCGGGATCGGCGGCGATGCGGTCCCGAATGGCGCCGGCCCGGGGAATCGTCGCCTCGGTATCGAAGGGGAGGGTTCCCTTGGGGGAGATCCGGAGCTGATACCCGCGACCGAGGAGCAGCTGCTCGAAGGAGCGCTCGATGCCCCCGGCCAGGAGCACCATGTCGAGGAGCATGGCCGTGGTCACCATGATCCCCGCCAGGGCGAGGGCGGTCCGCACCGGATGGCGGAGGAGATTTCGCCAGGTTGGACCGGAAGCACTGGGGAAACGGAGAAACGGGGAAACGGGGAAACCGGGTCGAGGTTTCCGCACGGCCGCTTCTCCGTTTCCCCGTTTCCCCCGTTCCCCGTTGCTCACCCCCGCCCCCACCACAGCACCGGGCTGGTGCGCACCAGGCGCCAGGCCGCGAGGCTCCCCGCCACCACCCCGAGCCCGAGCGACAGCGCGACGCTGAACCGGAGGGTCGCCCCGGTCACGACGGAGAACACCAGGGTGGTATCGAAGAAGCGCTGGTAGTAGAGGTTGGTGGCGGCACTGGCGCCGAGCGCCAGCAGCACCCCGAGCACCGAGCCGAGCGCCGCGACCAGCAGCGCTTCGAGCACGCGGGCGGTGAAGATCGTGCGCCGACTGATCCCGGTGAAGCGCATCACCGCCGCGTCCCGGCGCCGCTCCTCGACCTTGAGCAGCATGATGCAGAGCAGGAAGACCGCGCTCGCCACCACGGAGATGATGGCAATGGCCTGGTGGAACCGGCTCACCACCCGGAAGGTCTGGGACGACTCGTTGGCGATTTCCGCGGAGGGAAAGGCCCGGAAGCCGAAGGCGATCCGGTTGAGCTCGCGGGCGGCAGGCTCGGCGGCGACGTCCGGGACCAGCGCCACGCCGAACCGGTCCACCTGGTCGGGGGCGCCCAGCAGCGCCGCCAGGTCCGGCAGGTGCAGCCGGAGGTAGAGCTCGCGGCGGGTGATGATCGAGGGGTCGGCGGCGGGTTCGTAGATGGCGGACACGACCGCCCGGCCGTCGAGGCGGGCCGGGTCCAGCCCCAGGTCGAGGGTGTCCCCCACCCCGACGCCGAGCCGCTCCGCCAGCCGGCGCTCCAGGGCGACGGGCGTCGGCTCGGCGGCTCGGCGGCTCGGCGGCTCGATCGCGGGCAGGCCCTGCTGCGCGAACCAACCGGCGAGCATCAACACTGCACCCCGCACTGCACACCTCCAATCGCCCAATCGCCCAATCGCCCAATCGCCCAATCGCCCAATCGCCAATCTACCCACTCTTGGCCCCACGCCGGTTCAACGTTAGTGTTGGAGCATCCCATGACACGCTTCGAGACACCGCGGGTCGCCGTGGTCGGGGCCGGAGAGATCGGCCGGGGCTGGGCCGCGCTCGCCATTGCGGCGGGCTGGCCGGTCACGATCTACGACGCCGACGCCGATACCCTGGCACCCGCCGCCGACGCCATCGCGGATCGGGTGGTGGCGCTGCTGCGCGCCCGGCGCGCGGACCCCGGCGTGGCCGAGGCGGCACTCAACAAGATGGTGGTGGGGCGGAGCCTGCTGCAGGCGGTGTCCGACGCCGACTGGATCATCGAGGCGGTGCCCGACGACCTCCAGGTCAAGCTCAAGGTGCTGCAGCTCGCGGAACAGGTGGCGCGGCGGGCGGCGATCCTCACCAGCAGCGCCAGTGGCTTCGGCCCGACCCACCTGGGCAGCCGGCTGGAACGCCCCGAGCGATTCCTGGTGGCGCACCCGCTGGATCCCGTCGAATACATGCCGCTGGTCGAGCTGGTCCCCAGCCCCCGCACCGATGCTGAGGTGGTGGAAGACATCCGGTTCTGGCTCAGCATGCTGGGGCGGGCGCCGATCGTCCTCCGGAAGGAAGTGCCCGGCAACATCGCGGCGCGCCTCACCGCGGCACTCTGGCGGGAGTGCATCCAGCTGGTGGTGGAGGGGGTACTGGACGTGGAGGACGTGGATCGGGCCGTGACGGTGGGGCCGGCCCTCGGCTGGGCGGCGACGGGACCGCACCTGCAGCAGCACCTCGCCGCAAGCCGGTACGGCCTCGAGCTCTATCTCTCGAACCTGTTCTCCACCAACGAGCCCATCTGGGCCTCGCTGGCGGAGTGGAAGCAGCTGAACCCCGAAGACCAGAAGCGGCTGATCAAGCTGATTGACCGCGCCTACTCCAAGCACTCCACCGAGCTCAAGGAAGCCCGCGACGCGCGGCTGATCCGGCTGCTCGAGGCGATTCGGGGGTAGGCGGTTCGACGGTTCGACGGTTCGGCGGTTCGAGCATACTCCAATCGCCCAATCGCCCAATCGCCCTATCGCCCTGCCGCCCTACCGCCCTACCGCCCTTACCGCCTGAACGGATGCTCCACGCTCAGATACAGAAACGCCCCGTGCTCGCCCTGGGTCGGCCCGACGCCGATGGTGTAGGCCACGCCCGGCACCACCTGCCACCCCCCCGCCAGATCGAATGACCAGCGCACCCCCGGATTGAGCCAGGCCTCCTCCCGGGTGATGGTCTGCCCCTCCGCCACGACCGCGTCCCCGTGGGTCCAGACGCCCTCCACCAGCAGGTTGAGCCGCGGGTGCAGCGACCAGATCAGGCTGCCGCCGAGCCCCAGCTCCAGCGTGGTCGCGGTGCCTCCGGCCCCGCTCTCCGCACTCGGCACGACGGTGCCGAGGACGTTGGCCACGGTGGCGAGCCGCGGCGCGAAGCGCCAGGTGACGGGCAGCGCCGCTTGGACCCCCACGCCGCCGGTGCCGCGGCCGGCCTTGGCCGAGCCGGTGGGCAGCAGCACCGAGAGCCGCGGACTGACCGCGAGCGCATGCTCCCCGCTCCCCACGGCCTGCAGCCGGTAGTTCAGCATCACGTCGCCGAAGCCGGTGCTGCCGGCGCGTTCGAGCGGTACGGTGTAGCTGAGCTGGTGCCGGATGCCGCCCAGCGGCCACTCCTGGGTGAAGGTCGAGCCCCAGTTGCCGCCGCGCCAGCGGGCGAAGGTGGCGATGTGCTGCACCACCCCGGCCTCCTGGTTGTACGCCTCCTCGACGAGGAAGCTGTTGTCCTGGATGCCCCCCTCCTGCAGGGCGCGGAGGGCGCAGGGAGGGGTGAGCAGCAGCGCCGCCGCGAGGAGGGCCGGCGCGCGAGGGGAGAGGGGCATCGTCATCCGAGGGATCCCGGCAGTGAGCAGAGCAGCATGAGGGCGAGTTCGTGGGCGATGACCTGGTCCCGCTTCCCGATCCGGAGCCGGACCGGGCCGGCGAAGGGCTCGCGGGCCACCACCTTCACCCGCGCGCCCGGCACCAGCCCCGCCGCGCTGAGGTAGCGCAGCCGGTCCGACTGGCTGGTGTGCACCCGGCGGATCTCCGCCTCCTGCCCCACCGCCACGTCGGCGAGGGGGACGTAGACCATTTCGGCGAGGCTCCCGTCGGGGCCGGGGATCGGATCGCCATGGGGATCCTCGAGCGGATCACCGAGCACCGTGGCCATCCGCTCCACCAGCGTGTCGGAGACGGCGTGCTCCAGCCGTTCGGCCTCGTCGTGGACGGTGTCCCAGGTGTACCCCAGGTGGGCCACGAGATAGGCCTCGATCAGCCGGTGACGCCGGAGCATCCGGAGCGCCACCCGGCGGCCATCGGCGGTGAGGGTCACCCCCCGGTAGGGGGCGTGATCCAGCAGCCCCTGCTCCGCCAGCCGGCGGATCATCCCGCTGACCGATGCGGGCGCCAGGTCCAGCGCCTCGGCCAGCTGGTTGGTACCCGCCGGCTCGCCATCCGCGGTCAGGTGATAGACCGCCTTGAGATAGTCCTCGGCGGAGCGGGTCAGGGTGTCGCGCGGGAGGTCGGCCGTCATGCGGGGCTCCGGGGCGAGAGGGCGCGCAATCCGTTGGCGATGACCAGCAGGCTGGCGCCCATGTCGGCGGCGACGGCCATCCAGAGCGTCGCCTGCCCGAGAAGGGCCAGGACCAGGAACACCGCCTTGAGCCCCAGGGCGAAGACGATGTTCTGGCGAATGAGCGACAGGGTGAACCGGCTGTGGCGCACCGCCGGTGCCAGCAGCCCCAGGTCATCCCCCATGAGCGCGATGTCGGCGGTCTCGAGCGCGGCGTGGGTGCCGGCGGCGCCCATCGCGATGCCCACCGAGGCGGCGGCCAGGGCGGGGGCGTCGTTGACGCCATCGCCGACCACCGCCACGCGCACCCCCGCGGCCTCGAGCTCCCGCACCACGGCGTGCTTCTCCTCCGGCAGCAGGCGGGCCCGGATCTCGGTGATCCCGACTTCCGCGCCCACGGCGCGGGCGACGGTGTCGCTGTCGCCGGTGAGCATCACGATCTGTCCGATCCCCGTCTGGCGGAGCGCCGCGACCGCGGCCGCCGCCCCGGGGCGCACCCGATCGGCGACGGCCAGGACCCCGAGGGGGCGAGTGCCGTCGGCCACGAGGATGGCGGTGCGGCCGTTCGACTCAAGGCGGTCCAGCAGGGCGTGCACGTCCTCGCGGCAGGCGCCGACCTCGTCGCAGAGGCGGCGGTTCCCCAGCACCAGCTCCCGGCCCTCGACCCGTCCCCGCGCGCCCCAGCCCGGGAGCGCCCGGAACTCCGCCGCCTCGGCCAGGGCCAGCCCGCGCGCCGTCGCGGCCGCGGCGATGGCCTGGCCGACCGGATGCTCCGAGTGCCGCTCCACCGACCCGGCCAGGCGGAGCAACTCGCTGTCCTCCAGGCCATCCACCGGAATCACCTCCACGAGGGCCGGCTTCCCCTCGGTGAGGGTCCCGGTCTTGTCGAAGGCGATCGCGTCTACTCCCGCCAGCGCCTCGAGCCGGGCGCCGCCCTTGATCAGCACCCCGCGCCGGGCGGCGCCGGCGAGGGCGCTGACCAGCGTCACCGGGGTGGAGATGACCAGCGCGCAGGGACAGGCGATCACCACCATGGCCAGCGCGCGGTAGAGCCACTCCTGCCAGGGGCCGGCGCCGGCGAGCGGGGGGAGCACCGCGATGAGGGCCGCGAGCGCCAGGACCGCGGGGGTGTACACCCGCGCAAAGCGGTCGATCAGGCTCTGCACCGGCGCCCGCGCCGCCTGGGCGTCCTCCACCGCGTGCAGGATACGCGCGAGCGTGGTGTCCTCCGCCCGCGCGGTGGTGCGCACCTCGAGCAGGCCGTGGCCGTTGATGGTGCCGGCGAAGACCAGCGCCCCGGGGCCCTTGTCGGCGGGGACCGACTCACCGGTGATGGGCGCCTCGTTGAGGGCCGAGTGCCCGGTGAGGATCACGCCGTCGAGGGCCACCCGCTCCCCCGGCCGCACCCGGATCCGTTCCCCGAGCTTCACCTCCGCGACCGGGACCACCTGGTCGCCCCCGAGGCGGATCACCCGGGCCTCCGGCGGCGAGAGCTGCAACAGCGCGCTGATCGAGCGCCGCGCGCGGCCCACCGCCCACTCCTCCAGCAGCAGCGCCACGGCAAAGAGGAACAGCGCCGAGGCACCCTCGCCCCACTCGCCGATCACGGCGGCACCCACGGCCGCGATGGACATGAGGGCGTGCATGTCGGGGGAGAGGCGGCGCAGGGCGCGCAGGCCGCGCGGCACCACGTACCAGCCCCCCGCGATCATCGCGGCGGCGAGGAAGCCGATCGCCCCGGCGGGCGGACCACCGAACCAGTCGAGCCCGAGCCCGAAGCCCAGCAGCACCCCGGACACGACCGCCGCGACCAGCGGTCCGAGCGGGCGGGTGTCGGAGCGATCGTCCGGGCGCACCGGGTAACCGGCGCCGGCCAGCAGCCGCGCCACCTCGTCCCGTGACGCCCCCCCCTCCGGCAGGCGCACCCGGACCTCGCCCTTGAGCACGTCCACCTGCACCTCCTCCACCCGGCCGCCGGCGGTGAGGGTGCGACTGATGGTCGCGGCGCAGCTCGGGCAGTCGATGCCCGAGACCCGGAAGAGGAGCGAGGTGCTCACGTGACCAGCCGCCACACCTGGGCCACCAGGAAGCAGAGGGTGAAGCCGAGCACCAGCGGCAGCGCCACCGAGAGCACGGTCCACCGGGCGCTGCCGGTTTCCTTGTAGATGGTGTAGATGGTGGTGCTGCACGGGTTATGGAGCAGCGAGAAGAGCATCAGGTTGATGCCGGTGAGCGCGGTCCAGCCGGCGCCCTTGAGCAGGGTGGCGACCTGCATCTGGCTGTCCAGCTCGAACATGACGCCGTCCCCCGGCCCGACACCGGCCACCCGCGCGGTGAGCACGGTGAGCATCAGGACGGTGGGGATGATGATCTCGTTCGCCGGGATGGCCACGATGTAGGCCAGCAGGATCACCCCATTGAGGCCGAGCAGGACGCCGAAGGGATCGAGCGCCCGGACCACATGCTCCGCGATGCTGGCGCCGCCCACGTGCACGTTGCCGGTGAGCCAGATGACGGCGCCGGCGGGGGCGGCGAAGACCACGGCGCGCCACAGCACGATCAGGGTGCGGTCAATCAGCGAGGTATACAGGGTGCGCAGGACATTGGGCGGCCGATAGGGTGGCAGCTCCAGGCTGAAGGTGGTTGCCTCCCCCCGCAGCACCGTGCGGGTGAGGAGCCAGGAGGAGAGGAACATCATCAGGATGCCGAGCACCGCGACGCCCACCACCGCGGCGGCGGAGGCGAGGCCGGCCAGCGCCGGCGGCGCCAGCGCGCCGATGAAGATGGACGCGATGAGAATCTGCGTGGGCCAGCGACCGTTGCACAGGGAGAAGTTGTTGGTGATGATCGCCACCAGCCGCTCCCGCGGGCTGTCGATCACCCGGGTGGCCACCACCCCCGCCGCGTTGCAGCCGAAGCCCATGCACATCGTCAGGGCCTGCTTCCCGTGCGCGCCGGCGCGGCGGAACATCGCGTCCAGGTTGAACGCCACCCGCGGCAGGTAGCCGAAGTCCTCGAGCAGGGTGAACACCGGAAAGAAGATCGCCATGGGGGGCAGCATCACACTGATCACCCACGCGGTGGCGAGGTACACTCCGTCGAACAGGAAGCCGTTGATCCACCCGGGAAGCCCGGCCATCGCGCCCAGCCCCTTGAGCCAGGGATGGGCCTGGTCGATCAGCAGGTTCGCCAGCATGGCGGAGGGAACGTTGGCCCCGGCGATGGTGAGCCAGAAGACCACCGTGAGGATCAGCAGCATCAGCGGAAAGCCGAAGGTCCGGCTGGTGAGCAGCCGGTCCAGCTTCCGGTCGAAGTCGAACTTGGCGCGCCGCACGCCGCGGAGCTCCACCCGCCCTGCAATCTGCTCCGAGGCACGGTAGAGCCCCTCCGCCAGGCTGTCCTCGAAGCTGGGCTTGAGCCGCCAGCGGAGGGCGTTGACGGTTTCCAGCAGGGCGGCGCCACGCGCCGGGCTGGCCACCCGCACCGCCCCCGCCCCCTCACCGCCCAGGATCCCCTCGGCGATGCCGGATTCGATCCGCTGGTCTCCCTGCAGCAGACGGAGCGCGACCCAGCGGGCGTTGGGAAGCCCCGGGAATGCCGCCGTGACCGCCGGGACGACCTCGCGGAGCACCGTATCCACCTCGGGGGGATAGGCCTCCACCCGGAACGGGGTGGTGGTGCGTTCCCCCTTGGCGACCGCCAGCATGGCATCAAGCAGCGCGGGAATACCCTCGCCGTTGCGCGCCGCGGCCGCGACCACGGGCACGCCAAGCTCGCGCTCCAGCTTGGCGGGATCGACGGCGATGCCGTGGCGCCGGGCCTCGTCCATCAGGTTGAGGCAGATGACCACCCGGTCGGTGATCTCGAGGATCTGCAGCGTCAGGTGGAGGTTGCGCTCCAGCCGGGTGGCATCGAGCACCACCACCGTGACGTCGGGCCCGCCGAACAGGAGGAAGTCGCGCGCGACCTCCTCATCGGTGCTGCCGGCCTGCAGGCTGTAGGTGCCCGGCAGGTCCACCAGCCGGATCTTCCGGCCGCCGTGCTGGAACAGCCCTTCGGCCCGGGAGACGGTCTTGCCTGGCCAGTTGCCGGTGTGCTGCCGCAGTCCGGTGAGCGCGTTGAACACGGTGCTCTTGCCGGTGTTCGGATTGCCGGCCAGGGCCACCAGGAAGTCGTGCCGGCCGGCGCGGCTCTGCAGCTGGACCAGCTGCTGGCCCTTGCCCGGGCGCGGGAGAGTGGGGGCGCTCATGTCAGGACGCCGCCTGGGTGAGCCGCGGTTCCACCTGGATCAGCTCTGCCTGGGTCCGGCGCAGCGCGATGAGCGCGCCCCGGATGTTGTAGGCCACCGGATCGCCGCCGGGGCTGGCGTACTCGACCGAGATCTCGGTGCCGGGCACGACGCCGAGATCGAGCAGGCGGCGGCGCTGCGGCCCCTGGCAGGCGGCGGAGATGCGGACCACCCGGGCCGCCTCGCCCGGCGCGAGCCCGGCCAGGGTGCCGTGCACCTGCTCGTCCAGGTGGTCGCCGGGGGCGAGCGGGACGGCGGTGATCTGGTCGCCCACCACCCGCGGCAGGGTGTGCTCCCGGCCGTCGAAGCGGAATCGCACCCCCTGGGGATCGCTCGCCAGTACCCGCAGGCCCACCCCGGGCCGCAGGCCGAGCGCCAGCAGCCGCTCGAACGGCTCGCGGGGCTCGTCCTCGAGATGGATGACTCGCACCGCTTGTCCCGCGGCGAAGGCCGGGAGCGCGCGGCCGTTGGCGGCCGGCAGCTCGCCGGTGCTGGTGGGGATGGGATCTCCGTGGGGGTCGTAGCGGGGATTGCCGAGGGTGGCGGAGAGCCGTTCCGCCTCCGCCGCGGAGAGCGCGTGCTCCCGCCGTTCCGCCTCCTCGTGCCAGTCCGCCGGCGCCATCCCAGTCTGGTCCGCCAGGTAGCGCTCCAGCAGCCGGTGGGTGCGCACCATGCGCAGGGCATACTCCCGCCCGGCGGGAGTGAGGGCCAGCCGCCCCGCCTCGCTCGTGGCCAGCCCCCGGTCCACTAGCCGCTCCACCAGCCGCATGGCGTGACCGCGCCCGACCTCCAGCGCCCCCGCCAGGCTCTCGACGGTGGCGGGCCGGGTCCCTTCCTCCATCTGCCGCACCTGCTTGAGCGCATCCTCCAGCCAGACCCGCTCGGTCATCCGGTAGAGGCGCACCCAGCGGGCGATCACCCCCCGGCGCGGCCAGAAGAGCGTCGCCGCGACGGCAACCAGCACGAAGAACACCCCCAGGGCGAGGAGCGGGGACACCGGTGACACAGCGGGAACCTGCACGGGCACTCCGGAAATAGGCTGGAGCAAATAGTTATTTCGTGCATACGAAATGTCAAGGGCGGCCGGTCCACCGCTACGGGCGACCGGCGGCTACAGCAGTCCGAGGAGGGGGGTGAGGATCCGCTCCGTCAGGCCCCACACGACGCCCTGGGAGAGGTGGTAGGCGGGAAAGGTGCGGTCCTCGCCGCGGAGGACGAGGGTCGTATCGCGGTAGATCGTGGGATCGCGCAGTTCGGCGAGCGGTACCCAGAATGCCTCCGCCACCTCGGAACTCGGGGCGACCAGGGGCCGGTCCGGCAGGGCAAAGACATAGGGGCGGACCGTGATCAGCCGGGGCAGCGGGCTCCGGGGCCAGACATCGTCCAGCACCCCGATCAGCTGGTCCCGCGCCAGCACGCAGCCGACTTCCTCGGCGGTCTCCCGCATGGCGGTGGCGCAGAGGTCGGCCTGGTCGACCGGGTCCAGCCGCCCCCCCGGCAGCCCGAGGTGGCCGGACCAGGGGTCGCCGGCCCGTTCGGCCCGGCGGATCAGGAGGACGGCATCGGGATTGGGGGTGATGATGACGGCGACGGCGGCACGCTGCTGGTCGGGGTCGTCGTCGGGCCCTGCGATCGGCTGCCGCCCCGAGAGCGCGGAGGCGAGCCGGAGATGCAGCGACATCAGTGGCAGCCGCACCCGCCTCCGCCACAACCGCCGCCCCCGCCGCCGGTC
The DNA here is from genome assembly GCA_033763675.1 of Gemmatimonadota bacterium. Lineage (GTDB taxonomy): Bacteria > Gemmatimonadota > Gemmatimonadetes > Gemmatimonadales > GWC2-71-9 > JADJOM01. Next base: position 543 of record JANRJZ010000292.1, on the reverse strand, counting down.
ACCTTTGGCGGGCCAAGGGTGGAGAGGTTGAAATCGGAGTGGCCGCTGGACTGGCGGGCCGGCGCCGACATCCGGCGTTCGACCTTGCGGCTGTCGCAGCCGGGGCAGGCGACCCGGGTCTCGCCGCGCACCAGGCGCTCGAAGTCCTTGCCGCAGGCGGGGCAGTGGTATTCGTAGATGGGCATGCGGGAAATATAGGCGATTGGGCGATTGGGCGATTGGGCGGTTGGGCGATTGGGCGATCAACGCTAATCGCCTAATCGCCTAATCGCCCAATCGTCTATCCCCCTCCCTACGGGCAGACACTCCCGGTCCAGGTCCCCTGGTCGGAGCTGTTGGGATCACTCCAGGTGCCGGAGACGCTGGACCCGTTCCGGCTGCCGGTCGCCAGCACCTGCTGGGTGCCGGGGAAGAGCACGGTGATGTTGCCGCCGCCAATGCTCCCGTCCAGCGGGAGGTTGGTGCCGCTCAGGGAGGAGACGGCCTGCCCCAGGATCTTGTTCCCGTCCACCACGAAGTTCCAAAGCCCCGTATCGTCGCCGC
>JANRJZ010000291.1:0-18034 GCA_033763675.1 Gemmatimonadota bacterium | reverse complement strand
CGAGGAGCTGGTCGAGGTGCACCGTGCTGGGGATCCGGGTGAGTGGTGGTGGGGCGATTGGGCGATTAGGCGATTAGGCGATTAGGCGATTAGGCGATTAGGCGATTAGGCGATTGGGCGATTGGGCGATTGGGCGATTGGGCGATTGGTTCCCCGGAAAACCGCCGAGCCGCCGAGCCGCCTGGTTGCGCGATGATATATTATATATTATCCTTCCAAAGTCAAGTCGCACAACGCATTAATATACGACCGAGGCCACCATGCGCGACACCGATTCGCCGTTCAAGGCCGGCCAGCCGATCCCCTACCCGCCCCGGCGCGAGTACGTGGAACCGGACTGGACCCGGCTCCCGGGCTACAAGGGTGTCACCCACGCGGAGTGGGAGAACGCCACCTGGCAGCGCAAGCACACGGTCAAGAACCTGCGCGAGTTCAAGGATGCCCTGGGCCACCTGCTCCCCGACGACCTGGCCCTGAGCATCGGGCAGGACATGGAGCAGCGCGCAACCATGTCCATGCTGATCCCGCCGCACATGCTCAACACCATGAACGTGGCGGACCTCTGGCACGACCCGGTGCGGCGCTACATGGCGCCGGCCCTCGCCGACCGGCTCCGCGAGTGGGCCAACCATCCCAAGGCCTCGCGGGACAGCCTGCACGAGCACGACATGTGGGTAGCGGAGGGGCTCACCCACCGCTACCCCACCAAGGTGCTGGCGGAGCTGCTCTCCACCTGTCCCCAGTACTGCGGCCACTGCACCCGGATGGACCTGGTCGGCAACGACGTCCCCCAAGTCACCAAGCTCAAGTTCGCGATGCCGCAGAAGGACCGGCACCAGGCCATGCTGGACTACCTGCGGAAGACGCCGAGCGTCCGGGACGTGGTAGTGTCCGGGGGCGACATCGCCAACCTGCACATCACCCAGCTGGAGCCGTTCGTCTCCGCCCTGCTGGACATCCCGAACATCCGTGACATCCGGCTGGCCTCCAAGGGGCTGATCGGGCTGCCCCAGCACTACCTCCAGGACAGCGTGCTGGCAGGGCTGGAGCGGCTGGCGAAGAAGGCCTTCGATCGCGGCGTGGACCTGGCCCTCCACACCCACGCCAACAGCGCCCAGCAGGTGACCCCCCTCGTGGGCAAGGCCACCAAGAAGCTGCTGGAGATCGGCTTCCGCGACGTGCGCAACCAGGGGGTGCTGCTCCGGGGGGTGAACGCCACCACCCAGGAGCTGCTCGACCTCTGCTTCATGCTGCTCGATCACGCCAAGATCATGCCCTACTACTTCTACATGTGCGACATGATCCCCAACAGCGAGCACTGGCGGGTGTCGGTGGCGGAGGCCCAGCAGCTGCAGCACGACATCATGGGCTACCTCCCCGGGTTCGCCACGCCGCGCATCGTCTGCGACGTGCCCTTCGTCGGCAAGCGCTGGGTGCACCAGGTGGCCGAGTACGACCGGGAGAAGGGCATCAGCTACTGGACCAAGAACTACCTGACCAGCATCGAGTGGGGCAACCAGGCGGCGCTGCAGCAGAAATACGCCTACTACGACCCGATCCACACCCTGCCCGAGTCGGGGCAGCGCTGGTGGCGCGCGCACGAGGCCGAGATGGCCCGGGCGTCCGAGGGCACGCACGCGGTGCACGCATGATGGACGATTAGGCGATTGGTCGATTCGACGATTGGCGGCTTCGGCCCCCGATCGGCCAATCGCCCAATCGCCCAATCACCCAATCGCCAATTCCTCAACCTGAAGACCGTACCATGACCACCCGCGACTACCCCCGGATCCTGACCCCGCCGCCCGGCCCCAAGGGGCGGGAGATCATTGACCGCGATACGGCCTGGACCTCGCCCTCCTACATCAAGGAGTACCCGCTGGTCATCGCGGGCGGGAAGGGGGCCATGGTGGAGGACGCCGACGGCAACCGCTACATCGACTACATGGCAGGGATCGCGGTCTCCGCCACGGGCTACAACCACCCGAAGGTGGTCGCGGCGATCCAGGAGCAGGCCGGGAAGTTCCTGCACATCTGCGGCACCGACTTCTACTTCGAGGGCTTTGCCCGGCTGGCCGAGCGGCTGGCGCGGCTGGCCCCGGGGCCGAGCCGGAAGCGGGTGTTCCTCACCAACTCCGGGACCGAGGCCATCGAGGGGGCGATCAAGCTGGCGCGCTATCACACCCGGCGCCCGGCGCTCATCGCCTTCCAGGGCTCGTTCCACGGGCGGACCTACGGCGCGATGTCGCTCACCTCGAGCAAGGCGCGGCAGCACAAGCACTTCGGCCCGCTGCTCCCCGAGGTGTACCACGTCCCCTACGCCAACCCGTACCGGATGACCGACCCGATCGGGCAGTCACTCGACGCGCTGCACGACCTCTTCGGCCGGCATGTGGACCCGAGCGATGTGGCCGGGATCTTCGTCGAGCCGGTGCAGGGGGAGGGCGGGTACGTGATGCCACCGATGGGCTTCCTGCGCGCGCTGCGGGAGCTCTGCGACCAGCACGGCATCCTGCTGGTGGCGGATGAGGTGCAGAGCGGGGTGGGCCGCACCGGGAAGATGTGGGCCTGTGACTGGGAGGGGGTCGAGCCCGACATCCTGGTGAGCGCCAAGGGACTCGGCAGCGGGATGCCGATCGGCGCGTTCATCGCGAAGGAATCGGTCATGACCTGGGAGGCCGGGAGCCACGGCTCTACCTACGGCGGCAATCCCGTCGCCTGCGCCGCCGCGCTCGCCACCCTGGAGATCGTGGAGGGGATGCTGCCCCACATCCAGCAGATGGGCGACCGGATGCTGGGCCACGCCCGGCGGATGCAGGAGAAGTACGCCGTGATCGGCGACGTGCGCGGCCGCGGCCTGATGCTCGGCATCGAGTTCGTGAAGGACCGCGCCACCAAGGAGCCCTACGGCGAGATCATCGACCGGATCACCGAGCGCGCCTTCCGGAAGGGCCTGCTGCTGCTCGGCTGCGGCAAGAGCGCCTTCCGGCTCGCCCCGCCGCTGGTGCTGGATCAGTACGACGTGGATACCGGGATGGGGATCCTGGAGAACTGCCTGAAAGAAGAGGATTGACGGTTCGGCGGTTGGGCGGTTCGGCGGTTCGTATGTCCCGATGCAGCGCGACCCTCCGGCTCTGGGAGCGGAGGGTCGCGCCGCGTCGGGGACTACGGTCGGACCAGGTGCCAGGTCACCGTCACGCTGCCCGCGACCCCGTTGGCTTCGTCGGCATCCGGGTGCCCATAGGTGGACTTTCCATCCAGCTTCCCGTAGTCCGCCGCCTGGAGGTCGGCCATTTCGATGATCGGATAGTCCCCGCGGCGGGGCCGCCGGCCAGCCTCCTCGGGACACCAGACCTGGAAGTCGTACTCACCGGCATTCGCGGTCGTGGCGTGCCCCACGACCAGCATGCCGGGGCCCTCGAACTCCGGCGCCCCCGCCGGCTTCACCCGGCAGGTAACCCGGCCCGCGGCAATCGTCGCCGTGACAGTGGTCACCTCGTCCTTGCCGCTCACCTTGAGGGTGGAGGTCTGCGCCACGGTGCCGCTGTAGTACATGGCGCAATTCCAGGTCGCCAGGGAGTCCATGTTGCACCGCTTCCAGTCGGTCGACACCTGACCGTCGAGCGCCGGCTGCCACAGCAGCGCCGGCAGCAGGAGCAGCGTGAATCCGCGCGTGGCAAAGGTCATGGAATCGGGTCCTCCCTGGTCTCTGGTGGAGACACCAATTACGAGGTCACTACCGTCCGGCTCTGCTCCCGCATGAATTGCTGTACGTACCACGGCCCGCAGCCCCCCTTGCCGCTGCCGCCGCTCCCCTTCCAGCCGCAGAAGGCCTGCGCCCCCGGCCAGGCCCCGGTGGTGGCGCCGCTGCGCTTGTTGACGTAGCAGACCCCCGCCTCGACTTCGTCGAAGAAGCGGTCGATCTCCTCCTGCCGCCCCGAGAACAGGCCGGCGGTGAGGCCAAACTCCACCTTGTTGCTCTCGGCGATCGCCTGGTCGAAGCTGTCCACCGTCGCCACCGCCAGGAAGGGGGCAAACAGCTCCTCGAGGAAGAGGGTGCTCTCCAGCGGCAGCTCGGCGATGGTCGGGGCGACGAAGTGGCCCTTCTCAAAGGCCTCGCCCCGGAGCCGCTGGCCACCCAGCACCACCTTCCCCTCCCGGCCGGCCTGGTTCACCGCCTTCTCCCAGCGCTGCACCGCCTTCTCGTTGATCACCGGCCCGAACCAGACATCGCGCTGGGTCACGTCGCCCATGCGGATGGCCCGGGTCTTCTCGATCAGCTTCTCCATGAACGGCGCGGCCACCTTCCGGTGCACGTACACCCGGCTGGTGGCGCTGCACTTCTGGTTCTGCAGCCCGAACGCCGATTTCATCACCCCTTCGGCCGCGGCGTCGAGGTCGGCGGTGTCCATGACGATCGCGGCGTTCTTCCCGCCCAGCTCCATGAGGCAGGGCTTCACCCACTTCTCCGAGAGCCCGTGGAAGATCCGCATCCCCACCGGCTTCGAGCCGGTGAACACCACCCCGTCGGTCAGCGGGTGCTGCCACATCGGGTCGCCGATCTCGCGGCCGTGCCCCGACACGAACTGGAACACCCCCGCCGGCACCCCGGCATCCCGGTACACCTCGTACAGCTTGAGCCCGGTCCAGGGGGTGTCCTCGGCCGGCTTGTACACCACCGCGTTGCCGCTCATGAGCGCGGCGGAGGACATGCCGGTGGAGAGCGCCAGCGGGAAGTTGAACGGCGCGATGCAGACAAAGACGCCGTAGGGGCGGAGGATCTCGGTGTTCCGCTCGATCGGCGTCATCTTCGCCATCTCGACCGTGAAGCCGTTGTGGTCCTCCACCTGCTGGCAGTAGTAGTCAATGAGATCCGCCGATTCCTCGGTGTCCCCCATGGATTCCAGCCGGTTCTTCCCCACCTCGTAGGCCATGATGGCGCTGAGCAGGAACTTCCGCTCCCGGATCAGTTCGGCGGCGCGGCGGAGGATGCGGACCCGTTCCCGCCACGGCAGCGCCGCCCACCCCTTCTGCGCCGCCTTGGCGCCGCGCACCGCCTGGTCCACGTGGGCCGGCGTGGCGCAGGCAAACTTCCCCAGCACCAGGCTGGTATCGATGGGCGAGACGTCGGTGATCGGCTCGACCCCCTTCACCTCCACCGCCTGGCCGTTGATGTAGAGCGGATAGCTCTTCCCCGCCGTGACGCGGACCTCGGCGAGGGCCGCGTCGAAGGCCCGGTGGAAGGCCTCCATGTCCACGTTGGTGGAGGTGTAGGTGATCTTCTGCTGCGGGGCGGTGGCGGTCATGCGGGCCTCACCTTCGTCAGGGTTGCTTCCAGCGCGACGGTGAACCGCCGCACCAGTTCGTCTATCTCGGATTCCTCGATCACGAACGGCGGGGCCAGGCAGGAGAGGTCCCCGTTGGTGCCGTCCGCCTGGCCCATGTTGGCCCAGGTCATCAGTCCCGCCGCCAGGGCCTGTTCGCTGAAGGTCTCGGCGAACTTGAGCTTCCGCGGGAACGGCGCCCGGCTGCCCTTGTCCGCGACGAACTCGATCCCCGCGAGGAGCCCCCGGCCGCGGACATCCCCAACGTGGGGCAGTTCCCGGAGCGCCGCCAGCTTCCGGTGGAACACCTCGCCCATGCGGCGGCAGCGTTCCACCAGCCCGTGCGTCCGGAGGTAGCGGACCGCGGCCAGTCCCGCCGCCGCGAGCACGGGGTGGTGGCTGAAGGTCTGCGCGTGCAGCAGTGCCCCCGACCCCCTGGCGATGGGATCCAGCAGCCGGCGGGGCGCCGCCACCACGGAGAGCGGCGCGTAGCCGCCCGTGATGCCCTTGCCGAAGGTCATGATGTCCGGCACCACCCCGTACTGCTCGATCGCCGACCAGGTGCCGGTGCGGCCGGCGCCCACCAGCACTTCGTCCGCGATGAACAGCACCTGGTGCCGGTCGCAGATCTCGCGGATGCGCGCGAAGTAGCCCGGCTCCGGCACCGAATGACCGGTGCTGCTCCCCCCGACCGGTTCTGCGATGAACGCGGCCACGTTGTCGGCGCCGAGCTGGAGGATCGCTGCCTCGAGCGCCGACCCCGAGCAGGTGGGACAGTCGGTCCGACGGTCCGACGGCCCGTCGGCCCGTCCCCCGCACTCACACCGATACGAATACGGCGCCGGAATCCGGTGGATGTCCACCAGCCATTCGCGATAGTAGGTCTTGTAATGCTCCCGCGCCGACGCGGAGAGCGCGAGCAGGGTATTGCCATGGTAGGCGGGGAAGAGCGCGATCACCTTGTGCTTGGACGGCTTGCCGGTCTCCACCCAGTACTGCCGCGCCAGCTTGAGCGCGGCTTCCACCGCCTCGGAGCCGCTGCCGAGGAAGTAGAATTTGTCGAGCTCGCCGGGGAGCAGCTCCGCCAGCGCGTCCGCCAGCGCCTCCACCGGCTCGTTGGTGAACGCCGTGCCGTTCAGGTAGGCGACCTTCGCGGCCTGCGCGGCCATCGCCTGGCCGACTTCCGCCACGCCGTGCCCCAGGTTGGCGACGAACGCGCCGCCCGAGCCGTCGAGGTAGCGCCCGCCGTCCGCGTCCACCAGCCAGCACCCCTCGCCGTGGGTGATGAGCGGAAACCGGCGGGTCAGCTTCCGGTAGAAGACGTGGGAGTCGGGGTACTGGTAGGGGGGCATAGGACCGACAAATCTACAGAACTGGGAGACAAAGGGGAAAAGGGAAAAGGGAAAAGGGAAGAGGAAAGAGGGAAGCGGGCAGTCGAGGAGAGCCGGGGGGTCGGTCTTCCTTCCCTGTTCGCTGTTCCCTCTTCCCTCTTCCCTCTTAGCGATTTGTGGTGGCCCCCACCGCTAGATCAGTCTCGCCCCGTTCGGCACCGTCCGTTCCGGCATGGCCAGGACGATGGCGCCGGTCTCGTCCGCGAAGCCGGTGACCAGCACTTCGGAGCGGAAGGGCCCGATCTGCTTGGGCTGGAAGTTGAGCACGCCGAGCACCTGCCGCCCCAGCAGGTCCTCCTTCCGGTAGTGCACCGTGATCTGCGCGCTGGAGTGCCGGACCCCGATCTCCGGGCCGAAGTCCACCATGAGCTTCCAGGCCGGCTTCCGCGCCTCGGGGAAATCCTCCACCCCGATGACCGTCCCGACCCGGAGCTCCACCCTCTCGAACTCGGCCCAGCTGATCGGAGTGGTCACAGCTCGGGGCAGCCTTCGCGGCGGCGGGTGTCCGCCAGCGAAATGATCTTCCACTCCGAGCCTTCCTTCGCGATGATGAACGCGTCCACCCCGCAGTGGCTCAGCTTGGTCCCCAGGTAGAAGGTGTAGTCCATCCAGACCGTGGCGAGGGTGCCGTCCTGGTGGACCACCTCATTGGCCACCCGCTCGTCCCACACCTCCGCGTGTGGCGTCCCCACCGCCGTCACGAAGCCGTCCACCCCGCCATCCACGTTGACCGTGGGCGTGCCCTGCCGCACGAACGCCGAGGCCATGAACACCTTGGGATGGAAGACCGAGCGGACCATGGCACTGTCGCCGGCGCGCATGCCGTCGAAGAGCCGCTTGGTCACCGCCAGGATGGCGTCACGGTCGGGGGCCTGCTGCGCGGCGAGCGGGGCGGCGACGGAGAGGGATGCGACCAGGAGGGCGGCACGTCGAAGCGTCATCATGCTCAGGATTCCGGGGTTGAGGGTGCGGGATGTACGGTAGCCGTCAGGTCCGGGTTTCCGGCGTGGTCAGTGCCCGGATCACCGCTTCGAGCGCGGCGACGTCGAGGCCGGCGCCATTGGGCAGGCAGGGACCGAGATGCACTTCCCGGACGCCGGTCAGCTGCACCAGGCGGGCGGCGTGATCGGCGCGGACCCCGCCGCCGGCGAGGATCGTCACGGTGGCCCCGAACTGCCGGACCAGCCGGCGCAGCGTGTCGGCGCCCGCCAGCGCGGTCGGCGCTCCGCCCGAGGTGAGGACCCGCCCGATCCCCAGCTCCGCCAGCGTGGCCACCGCCGCCCCCAGATCCGCGACCTGGTCGATGGCGCGGTGAAAGCTGACCGCGAGGGGCCGCGCCCGCGCCGCGAGCCGGGCCACCAGTTCCCGGTCCACCGCCCCCTCCGCGGTGAGCGCGCCGAGGACCACGCCATCGGCCCCCGCCAGCTTCAGGTCGTGGATGTCGGTGAGCATGGCGTCCACGTCCCCATCGTCATAGACGAAATCGCCGGGCCGGGGACGGAGCAGCACCTGCAGGGGCAGCTCTACCCGCCGCCGCACCGCCCGCACCAGGCCGGCGCTCGGTGTGACACCGCCCTCCGCGAGCCCGGCGCAGAGTTCCAGGCGGCCCGCGCCCGCGCTCCCGGCGGCCACGGCGCCCGCGACGCTCTCCACCGCTGCCTCGACCAGCACTCGCATCAGGACCGTCTCCGATAGGGCACCCCGAACCCCCGGGGTCAACTTGCGGAAGCGCCGGGGCCTGTCAACTTAGGCGCACGGGGGCGCCGGCGGACCCCGTCCTCCTTCCCCCGCCCAGCCCCAGCGAGACGCTGATGCAGCAGCTCTTCGACCGGTCACTCTTCTCTGTGGGGGAGGTGACCTACACCTGGAAGGACGTCGTACTGTTTGCCATGCTGACCGACCAGTGGCGGCCGCTGGAGCGCGCCATCCGGGAGGGGCTCGCCTGCGTCCGCCGCCTCGAGGAGGATGACCTCGAGGACCCGGAGGACGCGGTGGACTCCTTTGCCGCGGAGTTCCGCTACGAGCGCGATCTCATCACCGCCGCGGAGACGGAGGCCTGGCTCGAGGAGCGGGGGGTCGAGACCGCGGAATGGATGGAGTGGGTACGGCGCGAGACCCTGCGCGCCCAGTGGGCCACGGAGCTTCCCGCCCTGGTGCTCCGGTTCCCCATGGATGCGGCGGAGGTGCTCCAGGCGGCCACCGCCGACCTGCTCTGCTCCGGCACGGGCGCGGTGTTTGCCGAGGGGCTGGCCGCGCGGGCGGCGGCGACCGCCGCGCTGGTGGAGTCCGGCGAGGAGCTGGAAGCGGTGCTGCCCGACGACGCGAGGGAGCGCGCCCTGGACCACCTCCCCGGGCTGGATCCGGAGGAGACCGAGGCCTCGCTGCTTCACCTCGCCATGCTGGACCAGGGTTTGATCCGGTTCCGGGAGGCAGCCGCCTCCCCCGAGCTCATCCACCGGGAGCTGGAGCTGGGCCGCCTGGAGTGGATCCGGGTGGATTGCAGGATGATCCTGTTCCCCACCGAGGCGCTGGCCCGGGAGGCGGTGTTGTGCGTCCGGGAGGACGGGCTGGGCGTGGATGAGGTCGCCGAGAGCGCCCACGCCGAGGTCCAGGAGATGCGGGTCTACCTTGGGGAGCTGGACCCCGACCTGCGGCCCCGACTGCTCGCGGCCCTGCCCCAGGAGCTGATCGGGCCGGCTCCTTTCGAGGAGCAGTACGCCCTGTTCCTGATCCTGGACAAGGTGCTGCCGGACGAGCGGAACCCCGAGCTCCGCCGGGAGCTCGAACGCCGGGCGGCGGACCGGGCCGTGGCCGACCAGGTCTCCCGCCGGGTCCGGTGGCACGCAGGCTGACCCTCCCGCCCGGCCGGATCGCCTTGCGAAGCGGTCAATCGGCGGCATACTACCCAGTAATCCGACCCCCCAGCCCACCACCCCACAGGTCAGTTGGTCCCCGGGGCCGCGCCGCCGTTACGCGACCCCGGAGTGCCGCACGCCGGAGTGTTCGTGGAGCGCAGCGAGCTCGACAGCATCCTGCAACAGGTGAGCATCCTCCAGTTCCTCCCGCCGGACGTGCGGGACCTGGTGGAGGCCAGCTTCGTGCCGGCCAGCTACAGCTTCGGGCAGGAGATCATCCGGGAGGGTGAGCCGGCCGACGCGCTGTACGTGCTGGTCGCCGGCCGTGCCCGGGTGCTCAAGCGTTCCGAGAGTGGCGACGAGATCTCCCTCGGCACCATCCGGGCCGGTGAGACCTTCGGCGAGGGGGACCTGCTCGGCGCCGGCACCCGGGCCACCACGGTGCGGGCCAGTTCCGACGTGGAAGTGCTGCGCCTGGACCAGTCGGTCGTGGATGCGCTGGTCCGGAAGCGGCCCGAGATCCGGCAGTACCTCGAACTCCAGTCCCGCCACCGCCACCTGCAGGGCTTCTTCCGGCAGTTCGCCGTCTTCGACACCCTCCCCCCCGAGGCGACCGCGGCGCTGCTCCGGGCGCTGGAGCCGGTGGAGGTGCCGGCCAACACCGTCATCGTCCGCGAGGGGGACCCGCCCGGCCCCATGTACATCCTCGAGGACGGGCGCTGCCGGGTCCACATCGGGGTGGATGGCCGGCGCCGCAACGTGGCCTTCCTCCGGCGGGGAGAGTTCTTCGGCGAGTTCTCGGTGTTCCGCGACATGCCCCGGACCGCGACGGTGGAGTCGGTCACGCCCTGCCGGCTGCTCCGCCTGACCCAGGAGACGTACCGGGGGCTGCTCGACGAGTACCCCGATTTCCGGGACGCGATCGAGGCGCGGATCGAGCAGTACGACTTCCGGCACACGGCGCAGATCCCGATCGACCTGTTCCAGGAGCTGCTCCCCGCCGACGCCGCGCCCCGGAACACCGTCGGCCACGATCAGATTGACGAGGACGTGAGCGGGCCGGCGCGGGGGCGGCCGGACACGGAGGAGGCGCCCTTCGCCGATGATGAGGGGCGGTTCGTCAAGCACCGGAAGCGGATCCGGCGCTTCCCGCACCTGTGGCAGATCGACGAGATGGACTGCGGCGCCACCAGCCTGGCCATCATCTGCCGTCACTTCGGGAAGGCGGTCGGCCTGGCCCGCATCCGGCAGCTGGTGGACACCGGCCTCGATGGCGCCAGCCTGCGTGCCATCTGCCAGGGCGCCACCGAGCTGGGGCTGGCCGCACGGGCCGTGAAGGCGTCGCCCACCAACGTCCACCAGATGCCGCTGCCGGCCATCGTGCACTGGGAGGGCAACCACTGGGTCGTCCTGTACGACGTGGGCAGGGACCACGTACGGGTCTCGGACCCCGGGGTGGGGAAGCGCCGGATTCCGCGGGCGGAGTTCGACGCGAAGTGGACCGGCTACGCCGCGCTGTTCGACTACACCACCGAGTTCGAGAAGAACGAGGAGAGCCGGGTCGGGATCGCCTGGCTGTTGCCGTTCTTCAAGCCGTTCCTCGGGCTGATGGCGCGGTGCGCCGCGCTGGCCCTGATCGTGAGCGCGCTGCAGATGGTGATCCCGGTGTTCACCCAGGTGATCGTGGACCGGGTGCTGGTGGAGGGCGACCTCCAGCTGCTCAACATCCTGATCGTCGGCATGGGGCTGGTGATCCTGATGTCGCTGGTGGCCGCCCTGGTGGAGCGCTACCTGCTGGCGTGGATGGCGGTGCGGATCGACTCGGGCACCCTCGACTTCCTCACCCGCCGGCTGCTCAGCCTGCCGATGACCTACTTCAACAGCCGCCGCACCGGCGATATCCAGCGGCGGCTGGCGGGCATCTGGCAGGTGCGCGAGTTCCTGGTGGAGCATGGCAGCGCCGGGCTCACCGCCGCCGCCCAGCTGCTGTCGGCCCTGGCCCTGATGCTGGTGTACAGCCCCAAGCTGACCCTGGTCTTCCTGGCCACCGTGCCGGTCTTCGTGGTCATCCTCAAGGTGAGCGCCAACTGGCTCTACCCGCTCTACGCCGAGCTGGAGGAGACCTACGGCAAGTACCAGTCGTTCCAGATCGACGCCATCAAGGGAATCGAGACGGTCAAGTCGCTGGGGGCGGAGTACTCCTTCCGCGACCTCATGCTGCGGCAGTTCAACAGCGTGGCGCGGAGCCGGTTCAAGGCCGACTACACCCTGATGACCTACAACGGGGTGGTGCACAGCATCACGCTGGTCTCGATGGTGCTGTTCCTGCTGGTGGGCGCCCGGGAGGTGCTGGCGGGTCACATGTCCATCGGCGCGCTGGTGGCGTTCAACGCCCTCGTGGCGCTGGCCAACGCCCCGATCCTGACGCTCATGTACCTGTGGGATGACATGCAGCAGGCGGCGGTCTACCTGAACCGGCTGGACGACATCTTCCAGCAGGTGCCGGAACAGGGACACGACCGCTCCCGGCTGCTGCCGGTCCGCTCGCTCGAGGGCCGGCTCGGGGTGCGCCACCTGAGCTTCCGGTATGGCGGGCCGGAGTCCCCGGCGATCCTCAACGACCTCAGCTTCGAGGTCCCGCCCGGCACGATGGTGGCCATCGTGGGCCGGAGCGGGTCGGGCAAGACCACGCTGATCAAGATCCTGGCCGGGCTGCTGGAGCCGACCGAGGGCACCATCCTGTACGACGGCATCGACCTCAAGACGCTCAACTATCGCGACCTGCGCAGCAAGATCGGCTTCGTGCTGCAGGAGAACCACCTCTTCGACGATACCGTGGCCCGCAACATCGGGTTCGGCGAGGAGGAGCCGGACATGGACCGGGTGATGTGGGCGGCGCAGGTCGCGAACGCGCGCGAGTTCATCGAGCGGCTGCCGCTGGGCTACGACACCCGCATCGGGGAGTCCGGGCTGGGCCTCTCCGGCGGCCAGCGGCAGCGGGTGGCGATCGCGCGGGCGCTCTACAACCGCCCGCCGGTCCTGATCTTCGACGAGGCCACCAGCGCGCTCGACACCGAGAGCGAGCGGGCGGTGAAGGAGAACATCGACCAGCTGCTCGAAGGGCGGACCTCGTTCGTGATCGCCCACCGGCTTTCCACCGTGCGCGATGCCGACCTCATCCTGGTGCTGGAGAAGGGCGCCCTGGTCGAGCAGGGGACGCACGACGATCTGATGCGCCGCCAGGGGCTGTACTACTTCCTCGTCAGCCAGCAGCTGCAGCTCTAGGACGCCATGCCGCGCACCGACCTGGACGCCTCCGCCGAGTTCCTCGACACCGAGCCCCCGCACTGGGCGGCACGGGGCCTGGCCTGGCTCATCATCGGCCTGGTCCTGATCGCGGTGGTGGCCGCCCTCGTGGTGCAGGTGCCCGAGACGGTGAGCGGCCGCTTCACCCTGGCCCCGGCCGACGGCGCCGACCCGGTCCGGGTGCGCAAGGACGGCATCGTCACCGCGGTCACCGTGCGGGAAGGAGACACGGTGCCGGCCGGCGCCAGCCTGGTGATGCTGCGCTCCCCTTCCCTGAGCGACCGCGCCGGGGAGCGGCGGACACTCGAGACCCAGCGCCGCGCCGACCAGGACCGCCTCCGGATCCTGAGCAGCCAGTACCAGACCCGGAAGCGCGCCGACGAGGCCGACGCCCGGCGGCTGCGGGCCCGGATGGAGTCCCTCCGGCGGCTGATCACCTCGAAGGAACACCGGCTGGCGCTGATGCGGGAGCTGGCGGACAGCGCCGGCTCCGGTTTCCGGAGCGGCGCGGTCAACCGGCTCGAGGTGGCCCGCATGGACCTGGAGGTGTCCACGCTGCAGGAGGAGGTCCAGAATGCCGGCAATGACCTCGAGGACGCCGCCGCCGACCTCGCCCGGCTGAGCCGGGATGGCCAGGCGCGGGATCTCGAGTATGAGGACGCGCGCCGGAGCCTGGAGGAATCGGTGGAGACGGCGGGCATCCGGATCGAGGCGCTGGGCCGCGACCTCGAGGGGGTGACGGAGGCCGGCCTCGCCGTCACCGCCCCCTGCCGGGGCACCGTGCTGCGGCTCCATGTAAGCGCCCCCGGGGCCCTGGTCCGGGAGGGGGAGGTCATCAGCGAGATCGCCTGCGCCGGCGCACGGCTCCAGGCCGAGTTCGCGGTGCCGCAGAGCGGCCTCCCCCAGATTCGCGCCGGGCAGCGGGTGAAGCTCCGCTACGACGCCTTCCCCTACCAGCGCTACGGCATCCGCTTCGGAGAAGTGCGCTGGGTGGGGCCGTCCGGCCTCGGCGACCGTGACAGCAGCTTCCGGGCGGTGGTGGACCTGGCCGAGGACTCGATTCGGGTCCGGGGACAGGCGCGGGCGCTGCTGGCGGGGATGCGGGGCCAGGCGGACGTGGTGGTGGGCCGGCGGTCGCTGGTGAGCTATGCCATCGAGCCGATCCAAGCGCTGCGGGAGAACTTCCGGGACTCGCCGCCATGAGCGTGCACGGCCACGGCACCCCCGAGCGCCACCCCGAGTGGCGCGCGACCCTCGACGACTTCCAGTCGGGCGACGAGACGATGCGGCTCTGCCTCGACCTGGCGCGAGTCGCCGCCCGGACCGAGCTGCCCACCCTGATCCTGGGCGAGACCGGCACCGGCAAGACCCTGCTGGCGCGGGCGCTGCACAACTCCTCCCGCCGGGCCCGGGGGCCGTTCATCGCCTTCAACTCCGCCGCGCTCTCCGACACCCTCCTCGACAGCCAGCTTTTCGGCCACGAGCGGGGTGCCTTCACCGGCGCGGACCGGCGGGTCAAGGGCAAGTTCGAGCTGGCCGACGGCGGCACCCTCTTCCTCGACGAGATCGCGGACATGAGCCCCTCGGCCCAGGCCAAGATCCTCCGGGCCGTGGAGTACGGGGAATTCGAGCGGCTGGGGAGCGAGCAGCTGCTGGATGCCGACGTCCGGCTGGTGACGGCCACCCACCTGCCGATTACCCGGTACAAGGAGACGGCGCACTTCCGGAAGGACCTGTTCTACCGGATCAGCGGTATCACCCTCCGGCTCCCGGCCCTGCGGGAGCGGCCCAACGACCTGGCCTCCCTGATGGCGGCGGAGATCGCCGCGGCGAGCGCGCAGCTGGGCAAGCCGATCGTGGGGTTGAGCCGGCACGCGGCGGACCGGCTGCTGGGGTACGGCTGGCCCGGGAACCTGCGGGAGCTCAAGCGGGTGATCCACGCCGCCGTGGCGATCGCCGAAGGGGACGTCATCGAGGAAACGGCCATCCTGCTGGAGCCGGAGGCGTTCGACGCGCCCCCCGCGGCCGCGCCCCGGCCCCACGCCCCTGGCGAGGCGGCGGCCGACGGGGACCTGTCGCTTCGGAGCGCCGAGCGCCGGCACATCGCGGCGGTGCTGGCGCGCTTCGGCGGCAACAAGCGGCGCGCCGCCAAGGCGCTGGGCCTCGCACGCTCGACCCTGGACCGCAAGCTCGCCGAAAACTAGACCGCGGCTGGTAGCGCGCCGCTACCCCTGGCCCCGTTCTGGAGCCACGCCGCCGGCGCGCTCCCGCTCCGTCCGCAGCCAACGCGCTGTGAATGCGGCAGTTGACGCGAGCGGCACCGGGTGGTCCGGGGTTTGCCTCTACCACCGATCATCACGCAGCACCGTTGTACCCCTTACCCCACTCCGGAGGCTACCATGGCGGACAAGAAGAAGATCAAGGACCTGCCCAAGAAGTCCGTGAGCAGCAAGAAGGCCGGCGCGGTCACCGGTGGCGCCAAGAAGAAGGCCCCCTCGCTCCTCCGTCGGCGCGCGAACTGATTCTCCGCGGGTGCCCCAGGCGTGGGCGGCCCCCCGGGGTCGCCCGCGCGCTCACCCGACCTTTCCGCACGAGTCCGCCATGACAGAGCGCAAGCCGCGCAAGACCCGATCCCCCCGGACCAAGGACGGGGAGATCGTGCGGCTGGAGGACCTGGCCCCGCCGGAGAACGTCCGAGGCGGGGCCCGGAAGCGGCTGTTCGGCGAAGAGACCCCCCGGCGTCCCCCGAGGAAACCCGGCGGCGGCTGAGCCCGGCACGGGGCGCGGCGGGCGCGCCGCGTGGCCGGCGCCTCCCCTTGCCCACCCCGCCGGGACCGGCGATCATCGGGGACCTTGACCGGACTCGCCATGCGTCGCCTCGTGCTGCTCGCCCTTGCCGCCCTCGCCCCCGGCGCCCTGGTGGCGCAGGGCTCGACCCCCCGCCGCATCGCGATCGACGACCTGCATCGCTTCCGGGATGTCAGCGACCCGCAGCTCTCGCCCGAGGGCAACTGGGTGGCGTACACCGTGAGCGTCGCAGACCTTGGAGAGGACGGCACCGCCAGCGACCTGTGGATGACGAGCTGGGACGGCCGCACCACGCTCCGGCTCACCACCACACCCTCCGAAAGCGAGCACACCCCGCGGTGGAGTCCTGACGGCCGCTACCTCGCCTTCCTGTCCGGCCGCGGCAATGACGACGGCGTGGATCAGCTCTGGCTGCTGCCGCGCGCGGGAGGCGAGGCGGAGCAGGTCACCCACCACCGGACCGGCGTCGCGGACTACGCCTGGTCCCCGGCGGGGGACCGGCTGGCGCTGGTCATCGAGGACGGGGACTCGGTCGAGGTGCACGCGGTGCTCCCGGCCACGCCGGAGGATGCCGAGGCGCCTCCCGGGATGGCGGAGGAGGAGGCAGCGCAGCCGCCCCGCGACAGCGCCAGCCGCAAGACGGCGCCCCCGATCGTCATCGACCGGTACTACTTCAAGGAAGACTACGTCGGCTACGTACGGCGGAAGCGGTCCCACCTCTACCTCCTCGAGCTGGCCAGCCGCTCGGTGGAGCAGATCACGTTCGGGGAATTCGACGAGCACCTCCCGGCCTGGTCCCCGGACGGCCGCTATCTCGTCTTCAGCAGCAAGCGTGTCGGCGCGGACCCCGACCGGGGCAACAACTTCGACCTCTGGTTCATGCCGGCCACGCGGGGAGCCGTGCCCCGACCGGTGACGACCTTTCCCGGCCCTGACGGCGCCTCCGACTGGGAGAGCCCGGCGGCGTGGAGCCCCGACGGACGGACCCTCGCCTACCTGCAGGGTGGGGCCGATTCCCTGATCTACTACGCCGGCCCGCGGCTGGCGGTCACGCCGTGGGGCGGCACCGGCCGTCCCACCGTGCTCACCGAGCCGCTCGACCGTCACGTGACCCGTCCCACCTGGTCCCCCGATGGCCGTCACCTCTATTTCCTGCTCGAGGACGATCGCTCGCAGTACCTGGCGCGGATGCCGGCCGCCGGCGGGGCCATCGAGCGGCTCGCCGGCGAGGGTGGAGTGGTCCACAGCTACAGCGTGAGCCGCGACGGGCGCATCGCCTACCTGCTGGGCACCCCGGCGCGGCCGTCCGAGGTGTACGTGCTGGGCCCGGAGGGGCCGCGCATGCTCTCCCGGCAGAACGACAGCCTCATGGCCATGCTGCGGCTGGCGCCGGTCGAGGAGATCAGCGTGCAGAGCCCGGACGGCACGACGGTCAACGGCTTCCTGATCCGTCCCCTCGACTACGCCGCCGGCATCCGGTACCCCACGGTGCTCACCATTCACGGCGGCCCGGTGAGCCAGTACCAGCGCGAGTTCGATTTCTACTGGCAGCTGCTCGCCGCCGAGGGGTACGCCGTGGTGGCGATGAACCCGCGCGGGAGTTCGGGGCGGGGCGAGAAGTATTCGCGCGCCATCTGGGCCGACTGGGGCAACAAGGACGCGAAGGACGTGATCGCGGGCATAGACCACGCGATCCGGATCGGGGTGGCGGACCCGGCGCGACTCGGCGTGGGCGGATGGAGCTACGGCGGCATCCTGACCAACTACGTCATCAGCCAGGACCAGCGGTTCAAGGCGGCGGTGAGCGGCGCGAGCATCTCCAACATCCTCGCAGGGTATGGCACCGACATGTATGTCCGGGAGTACGAGTCCGAACTGGGACCGCCGTGGAAGAACACCCAGACCTGGCTGCGGCTCTCGTCCCCGTTCCTCAAGGCGGACCGGATCCGGACTCCGACGCTGTTCCTCTGCGGTGAGAAGGACTTCAACGTCCCGCTGCTCAACTCGGAGCAGATGTACCAGGCGCTGCGGAGCCTTGGGATCCCCACCCGGCTGGTCATCTACCCGGGGGAGTTCCACGGGATCGACAAGCCGAGCTACCAGCGGCACCGGTACGAGCAGTACCTCGCCTGGTACGCGGAGTACCTGCGGACGCGATAGGGGCGGAGCCGGAGCCCCGCCCCTCATGCATGTGCCGGGTATCGGCAGGCGGCTGTCGGGCCGCCAATGGGTGAGCGCGGCCATGCCAGGGCATGCGTTCGCTCAGGTCCCCAGGGATGCGGCGGATTGCCTGCCATCCCTCATGGGTCGCGCGGGATCCTGCGGGCGGTGTCCATAGCGGGGCGTCCGT
>JANRJZ010000290.1:0-9125 GCA_033763675.1 Gemmatimonadota bacterium | reverse complement strand
CGTCAGCGCGAGCAGGAACCGGGACTGCGCCATGGCCTCGGTGACCCAGGACTCCAGCGTCGCCAGGTCGGCGACGGGCACGTCAGGATCCAGCGCGTTCACCTCGGCCCGGATCTGCGCCGCCAGGCCGGCGGGGTCGGTGGCGGTGCGGACCACAAAGGTGAGCGGCAGGAACGACTGGAAGACGTACGGGAGGTAAATGGTCTCCCGGCCCTCCGTGGCGAGCGACGCCGATCGCACGTTCGCCACCACCCCCACGATGGTGACCGGCAGCCGTTCCAGCGAGAAGGTCTGCTCGTTGAAATGGTCCACCAGGATCTCGGCTCCCAGCGGATTCTCCCGGCCGAAGAGGCGGGTGGCGAGCTTCTGGTCAATCACCGCGACGTCCTGGGCCTGGACCTCATTGTCGGAGCGGATCAGGGTGCGGCCCGACACCAGCTGGATCTGCATCGCCTCGAAATACCCCGGCAGCACCGCCTTGTAATCCGCCTTGTTGGCCCGGTACTCGTCGTCCGCCCCGCCGATCCGCCCGTAGGAGCCGACGGAATACTGCTCGCCGCCGGCCAGGGGCAGCGGGGTGACGCCGCCCACGGCTTCGATGCCCGGGATGGTGGCGAGGCGGTCGCCCAGCTGGTTGACGAACGTCGCCCGCGCCTGGGAGCTCAGGTACTTGATGAACGGCAGCGGCGCGGTGAACGTCACCGCCCGCTTCGGCTCGAAGCCGGGATTCACCCGCTGGATCGCGGCGAAGCTCCGCACCATGAGCCCGGCGCCGATCAGCAGCACCAGCGACAGCGTGACTTCGCTGACCACGAGGACGGTGCGCAGCTTGTTCCCCCGGACGCCGCCGGTGTCGGTGCCGCGGTCCCGCAGGCCATCCGCCAGGTTGCCGCGGACCGCCCGGAGCGCCGGGGCCAGGCCGAAGAGCAGCGCGGCGACCACCGCGACCCCGGCGGCGAACGCGAAGGTGCCTCCATCGAGCGCCACGTTCTGGATCCGCGGCAGGTTGGCGGGGCTCAGCGCCTTGATCACCCGGAGCCCCTGCCACGCGAGGAGCAGCCCGAGCGCGGTGCCGGCGAGGGAGAGCAGGAGGCTCTCGGTGAGCATCTGGGCCACGATGCCGCTCCGTCCGCTCCCGATCGCGGCCCGCACCGCGATCTCGCGGCCCCGCTCCGACGCCCGCACCAGCAGCAGGTTGGCGATGTTGGCGCACGCGATCAGCAGCACGAAGCCGACCGCGCCGAGCAGCGCCAGCAGCGCGGGCCGGGCCTGCTCCACCACGTCGCGGTGCATGCCGCCCACCACGATCTGCATCTTCTGGGTGGCGTGGAAGGCGTGCGTCTCCCGGAGCCGCGTTGCCAGCCGGTCCATGTCCGACTGGGCCTGTTCGATGGTCACCCCGTCCTTGAGCCGAGCCACCACGGTGAGCCACGCCGCTTCCCGCTCGAAGTCGCTGATGTTGCTGGGCAGCACCCCCCAGGCGTCGATGTTGGTCGGCATGGCGGCGTCGGGCGGGAGGTAGATCCGGAAGTCCCGCGGCAACACCCCCACCACCTCCGAGGCCCAGCCGTCGAGCTGGATGGTCCGGCCGAGGACGGCGGGATCGCCGCCGAAGCGCCGCTGCCAGAGGCCGTAGCTCAGGACCACCTTGCCCGGCGGGAGGTCGGGATTGGGGCTGCCGAACTGCTTGGGGTCGATGACGAAGGCGTCCTCGGCGATGTGGGTCCGGCCGAGCACCGGCTGGACCCCGAGGAGGCGGAGCAGGTTCCAGGTGACGTAGGCGTTGGTGATCCGCTCGGCCGGTCCGTCGCCGGTGAGGGTCCCCGAAATGGCGATTGCCCCGGCGAACTCCTCGAACTGCGTGGTCTCGGTCTGGTAATCCTTGAAGTCGGGTCCCGAGACCAGCGACCGGTCGACGTTGGTGGACGGGAGCCGGTTCCACACGAACGCCAGTTCGTCAGGGTCCGTGAAGGGGAGGGCGCGGAAGAGGACCGTGTTCGCCACACTGAAGATCGCGACCGTGCTGCCGATCCCGAGCGCCAGCGTGAGGAGGATGACGGCGGTGAAGAGCGGCCGCCGGGCAAAGGAGCGGGCCGCGAACTTGAGGTCGCGCAGGAAACCCTGGAACACGATGAGACCTCACGGCCGGAGGGGGCGGACGGGCGGAAAAACATGCACCCGGGCGTGGGCCGGCGCAATCGCCGGGAAGGGGGAAGGGGGAACAGGGAACGGGACCACCGGTCATTGCGAGGCCCCGCAGGGGCCGAAGCAATCCCCCACCCTCCGAGGGGCGATGGCCGGGCAGGGGCGGAGCGCCAGCTCCGCCCCACTCCGGGCCAGCTGGATTCAACCACGAAGAGCACAATGCAGGCATGGCTCTGCGCCGTGTGACCGGCGCATGACCTGCGACTGACCGGTCCTTCCTAGATATCGGGTGCGTCCAGGCGCAATGCGCCAAGGCCCAATGCTCCGCGGCCACGGCCTGTCGCTCAGACACACCGCGCATCCGGAGGAAGGACCATGACGAGGCTGCGTCTTGTGCTCTCTACCGCAGTATTCCTGCTGGGGATCGCGTGTGGCGGGGGTCCCACCGATCCTCCTCCGCCCCCTCCGCCGCCCCCGCCGCCGCCCCCTCCACCGCCTCCGCCGCCACCTCCGGCGGTGACGCTCCTGGAGCGGCTCTCGGCAGCCATCCAGGCCCGTGCGCTCAACAACTGCACCATCGATAGCGCCATCGTCGTCCGCGTCATGGGTCCCAGCGGGCCTGCGGCTGGTATCCTGGTGGCGTTCAGTGCGGTCGCCACACAGGATCCCTCGCGATTCTTCACCTATGATCAACAGGCGACGACGAATGCCATGGGGATGGCTGGGACGAAGCTCAAGGATCTGGCGCAGCACCGCGAAGAGGTCTTCTCCATCACGGCCTCGCTGCCCGCGTTCGTCGCGGTGGGCACCACCCAGGCCACCTTCGAATGTGTCACGCCGGTGATCAGCAGTGTCGAGATCCTGAAGGGCGACACCATTCGCGGTCTGGTCGGTAACGTGGCGCCCATCCGGCCCGTGATGCGTGTATTGGACCAGTTTGGGGATCCGTACACCGACCAGCGGGTCCCGCAGAGCGACTGCGCGGTCACCTTCGCGGACTTCTTCGTCGGCGCTGGTATTGGCCCGCCCCCCGGGTCCCCATACTTCACCTTCGATTGCGGTCACACGGGCTCCTGGGTGCCAGCACCGTACGGCCTCTTTCTCCCACCGACCGTACGGAGTGGTTACCTCCAGCTGACGGTGCGGCAGCAGTCCACGGCTCGGCAGGTGACGGCGCCTCCCATCGCCATCTTCGTCGACCCGCTCCCGCCAGGCAGTTTCAACCTCGGCGTGGCGCCGTTCGGCAGTGTGCCCGCCGCCGTGACCACGGCCATGAACGCCGCCGTGGCGCGCTGGGAGGGGGTGATCCTGGGCGATATCCCGGACTTCAACGCCACGCTGCCCGCCGGAAACTGCGCCGGCGTCGCCATGCCTCCGACCTTCGGGTTCATCGACGACCTCAGCGTGCTGTACGCCACGGGGTCCATCGATGGCCCGGGGGGGACGCTCGCCTGGGCGGCCCCGTGCGAGGTCCGGGCGGGGCCTGGCCGGCAATACCCCATCCGTGGGCTGATCACGTTCGATGCGGCGGATGTGGGGACCCTCTCGGCCGCGGCCCTGCAGAACCTGGCCAAGCACGAGCTCGCCCACGCCCTTGGGTTCGGGTTCTGGGATCTCTTCCCCGGCGTCGCGGACACGGGGCAACTGCTGCCACGCAACGGCGTCGTCCAGGCGGATTACGTCGGCGACGCGGGACAGGGAGGGGCGTGGGCGTACGGGGCATTCCCGCAGCTTTGGTGTGACCTGCCGGGGTTCCCGGATCCAACCTGCCGGCTTCCCGAGCACAATGGGCACTGGAGCGACCTGATATTTCCGAACGAGCTCATGGCGCCGATCCTCCGCGGCGGGAGCCTGAGCAAGATGACGATCAACGCGATGCGGGACATGGGCTACGTGGTGAACGACGCGGTCGCCGACACCTACCATCCGCTGCTGCAGGGCGGCCCCGCCGAGGCGGAGGGCACCGTGGTAGACCGGCTTCCCCGCTGGTCGCCCGCGGTCGTCAACAACGCCGGCTTCGTGCTTTCCCCCGGGCGACTCCGGTCAGGATCAGGCTGGTAGGGCCAGCGGGGCCAAGGCCGGCAGGGACGTCAACGCGAACATCGGAGGTTCACCGTGCGCACTTGCATGTGCTACTCGATTCTCTCGAGCATAGTGATCGGCGGCGCGGCCTGCGTGCCACCCACCGAGCCGCCCCGACTACCCCCGGGCACGGCCTCCGTGTCGGGCCGGATCCGCGACGGCGTCGGCCAGGCGGTAAGCGGTGTCTCGGTGCGAGTCCCGGTCCGAACCGGCTACTACGGGGCGACCACCAATTCGCAGGGCAAGTTCGAGATCATCGTGCCGCTCACGGGTCTCCAGAATGTCTCGCCGGTCGCGGTGTTCGCGGTCAAGGATGGATTCCGCCCCTACTATGCGTGGTACACGGAACTCGCGGAGGGCGCATCCTACATCTTCAGCACACCCGACGACCGGCCATTCACGGAACTGGATGTCGGGGAGTTCGTCCCGCCCGGCCTGGTCACCCTGGTCCACCTGGGGGATGGCACCTACAGCGGCTCGGCAAACTCCCAACTCCAAGTGGATGCGAGGGGCACCGACCTGGCCTATCACATCACCACCTGGACGCCGGAGCTGGAGGCTTTCGCCACCCGAGTCGTGGTGACGTTCAGCGCCCGGGGGATCGAAACGACACAGCCCGATGGGGGGTGCCCTGGAAACGCGGTCGTGGTGATCACCGATGCGGGCGTTTACGAATGGGCCACGCCGAGCAATAGCGACCCCTCCGGCGACTTCAGCGGCTATGCCCTGGCCTACAACCTCCCGTCCATTCAGCCGGGCCAGGACATCTACCTCAGGCTGATCAGCGGCGCGTGGGCCGATGGCGACCAGGGCGACGACTTCGAGATTGCCGGGGTGCTGGTGCGGTTCGAGCCGTAGGGAGCGCGTGCTTTCCCAGCCGGGCTGACTGCATCTGCTCAGGCCCTTTCGACATGCGCTGCGCCGCGGGCGCGGTTGAGTCGCTCGCGCCCGAAGGGTGGACCGAGAGGATCAAGAGGGCCTTTCCAACGTTCTCACAACCCCGGGGGAATCGATGCCACGCCTGATGATCGCCGTTACCCTCGCACTATCCATGGGCTCCTCTGCCCGCATCCTCGCGCAGGAGGCCGGGAGCCGACCCCCGCAAGCCGTGCCGGGCACCTGCCAGAAGCCCGTCTATCCGCCGCTGTTGCGTGATGCGGGTATCGAGGGTGCGGTCTACCTGAACTTTGCGATCGGCGCCGACGGTGTCCCGTACCAGCTCGAGGTAGCGCACGCCACGCACCAGGCGTTTGTGCCGCCCGCGCGCGCGGCACTCCTCACCTGCAGGTTCCAGATCCCTCCTGGCTCCCCCTCTTCCGGTGTGGCAGCCTTTCAGAAGTTCACCTTCACGATATCCCCAGGGGGCGCCCCCGGAAGGAACGGCGTTGTCCCGTCGGCAGCATCGCGGTCCGGAGGCGCGAACAGCGCTCCCCCGGCGGCAGCCGAGCCCAGCATGCCCACGAGGCTATCGCCCTTGCGCCCGTCAGTGTCGGACGAGGTGGAAGCCGCCGGGATGCGGATCTTCGACGCGGCCGCGCGCACTCGCGCGTGCGACGCCGGGCCAATGACGATCACCCGCGAGGTATTCCCGGGGCATATCCGCCTGTTCCGCGAACAAGAGCGGGTGGCAGAAGCGTCCGGGAACACCTGGGACTACAAGGTCCTGCAGAGTATCGCTAGCGACATGGCGGAGGATTTCGAGCGCCCCCGCCCGTGGTCGAACTGCACCCGCCTCTACGCGGACCTCGCGCGGCTGTGGCGGGCGCAGGAGCGCCGGCTGAGTGACCATCGCGCGGGCCTGAAAGCCCAGGCCACCCAGCCTGGTGCCGATTACTCATCCGGTCCGCCCGCCGCGCCCTCCGCCAGGGCACCTGCGGCACGGGAAGACCCTTCTGCATCCCGCGCGACCGCCAGGGCCACCCGCGATCCACTTGAGAGCGCTGAAGAGCGGTACAGGATGCTGGAGTGTGATCGGCCATCGCCGGCTCAGGTCGCCAACTGCCGCGCGGTCCGGGAGACCATCAACGACCTCCGCGAGGAACGCCGGGGGACGCCACCGGCGGGCGACGGGACCGCCCAGCGGGACCCCGCGCCCCGGTCGGCCCGGACCCCGATCGACCGCTACCCGGCCGCGCCGGATCCGCCGTCACCGCCGCCTGGGGACGAGGTCGGGCTGACTCCGGCAGTGCCGGACCGGGCCGGCGGCTGTGCCAAGATCGAGCGCGAAGGGAACGGCACGTTCGTTCGCAATCGGTGCACCTGCGTCAAGATCCTCTTCGAATGGTACGATGAAGGCTCGTGCCGGACAGGGTGTGTCGGTTGGGGGATGGATGGCCTACCCCCCGGATCCCGCGAAACAATCACACCAGTGAAAGGACGGTGGGCCATCGCGGCCTGTGAGTTCCCGAACTCTGTGGTCGTAACCTCGCGGAGCGCCGACGGCTGGCCGCTGACCTACAAGTGCAGTTGAGCGATCACCGTTGCCGTACCGCTCTCCCAGTGGGATGGAGTGACCTTGCCCTCGAAACAGGGCCGGTTGGCATCGGAGAGCCGTGCCCGGGGAACGGGACCACCTGTCCTCGCGAGGTCCCGCAGGGGCCGAAGCAATCCCCCCCCTCCGGGCGGAGGGCAGGGGATTGCTTCGTCGCGCTGCGCGCTCCTCGCAATGACAGGTGTGCTTGTCAGGTGGTGGAGAAGGCGCCATACTGAAAAGGAGCAGTCGGCAGCAGTTCCCAGACACGCGAGAGCGCCGGCCATGGGAAGCCCGCAGGATCTGATCGCCGAGTACCAGGGCCTGGCCCTCACCCATGCTGGCACGGGCCGCGGGGACAAGGCCAGCGTCAAGGCGGCCAGCGCCGCCGCCGACCGCATGCGCGCGATCGCATTCGAGATCGCGGCGAGCGGCCCGGCGGCGGTCTCGGCCTTTGGGGAGCTGGTGCGAGCACCCGACGCCACCATTGCCAACTGGGCCGCGCACCACAGCCTCGAGCACATGTCCCCGGATCCGGCAACCGTCCGAGCGGCCCTCGACATCATCGAACGCACGGCGTCGGGGACGGGGCCGGATGCGTTCGGGGATCGCATCTGGCTGCAGCGCTGGAAGAACAAGCACCCATAGCATTGCAGCGCGCCCCCTCCGTGTTCCTTGTGGGCTTTGTGGTTGCTGTTGCGAGGATTCCGGATGCGCTACGGACACACCAACCTGACCGCCAGAGATTGGCGGAAGCTCGCGGACTTCTACATCGCGGCCTTTGGCTGCGAGCCGGTCCCGCCCGAGCGCGACCTCGGCGCCGAGTGGCTCGCGAGGGCTACCGGGATACCGGGAGCCCACCTCCGCGGCGTGCACCTCCGGCTCCCCGGGCACGGCCCCAATGGGCCGACCCTCGAGATCTTCACCTACGACACCACCACCGCGGGCGCGCTCATGGGGCCGGACCGGGCCGGCTTCGGCCACATCGCCTTCCAGGTTCCGGACGTCCATGCCGCCCACGCGGCGGTGCTGGCGCTCGGCGGCAGCGCGGTGGGCGAGATCGTGGAGGTGGAGATCCCCGGCGCGGGTCCCCTGACCTGGGTCTATGTCCGCGACCCGGAGGGGAATATTCTAGAGCTCCAGAAGTGGGGGGCGAGGCCGTCGGATACACCAGTCTCGCTCCCTATCTCATGGTCAGCGGCGCCCACCGCGTCCTGGAGTTCCTGACCGCGGCGTTCGGGGCCACTGCCCTGCGGCGGTTCGAGGCCCCGGACGGTTCGATCCTCCACGCCGAGGTGCGGATCGATGACACCGTGGTCATGCTGTCGGAAGGGGGCGGTCCGTATCCCCCGTTTCCCGCCTGGGTGCACCTCTATCTCCCGGACGTGGATGCCGCCTATGCGCGCGCCCTCGCCGCCGGCGGCCGCGCGGTCCAGGCGCCGGAGCAGAAGCGGGGTGACCCCGATCGCCGCGGAGGGGTGGCGGATCCGGCGGGGAACACCTGGTGGATCTCAACACAGATGGGGTGAACCCGCAGGATTCAACCACGAAGGGCACCAAGAGCACTAAGGGAACGCCGGTACCTTGGTGTTCCTCGTGTCCTTTGTGGTTGATTCACCGGCCGATGCCGGGTCGAAGCCGGGCAGTTCACCACGGAAGCACGGAATTGACGGAATTCACGGAATGGGTTGATGGGGGCGGAGGGGTGGGGTTGTGCCGGCAGGGGTGGAACGCCAGCTCTGCCCCACACGGAGCCCAAACGGACCGCCAAGGGAGTATCGGGGGGTGCGGGCCCCATTCCGGGGACGGCGGAGCGTCCCCGCGCAGTGACGATGTGGGCTCGCGCAGTGTTGGAGCGCGTTCGCGCAGGTGCGGAGCGCGTTGGTGCAGGTGCGGAACGAGGTCGCGCGGGTGCGGAGCCGGTTCTGTCACCGATGGAGCGGATTCTGTGGCCGGCGGAACGCGCTCCTGCGCCGGCGGATCGGATTCTGTCGCCGGCGGTGTGGATTCCATCACCGGCGGAGTGCATTCTGTCATCGGCGGTGTGGATTCTGTCGCCGGCGGAGTGGATTCTGTCGCCGGCGGTGTGGATTCGTGCACTGGTGGAATCGATTCCCTGAGGTGCGGAGCCTCCTCGCACGAGTTTGGTGAGCCCTCGCGCAGGTGCGGAGTCGATTCCGGCCAGTGCGGAGCCGATTCCGGCCAGTGCGGAGCCGATTCCAGGCGGTGCGGTACCTCTGTCCGGAGCGGCGGTGCCTCTGTCTGGCGCGGCGGTGCCTCCTGGCGGCGCTGCGGTGCCGCTGTCGGGCGTGGCGGCGGCAGGCCCTGTCGGCGACCAGACGCGCCCCTGAACCCCGCTGACCGGCCCCCGTGCGTCGTGGACGGGCTCCGGGACGTGCCCCACTACCATAGGAAGCGGGCGGAGGGC
>JANRJZ010000289.1:0-4654 GCA_033763675.1 Gemmatimonadota bacterium | reverse complement strand
CTTCTTCGCGGCCAATGCGGCGGAGAACCGCCCGGGGGTGTTGCGGGGCTACCTCCTGGCGTTCTCGGGCGTGGCACGGGACCACGGGCTCTGGCTGCTGCTCGCCCGGCCCGATTCGCTGCCGGCGGTGCTGCTGCGGGTGGACTCTACCGGCGCGCTCGTCGAGCGCCAGGCGGTGCCGGGGGCGGAGGGTGCCCGCTACCTGATCTCCGCCGCGGGCGCCGGGGGGTTCTACGCGGTGCACCCCACCGAGGGCCTGGTCTTCCACCTCCACCGCTGATAGGCCGCCAGTGATCCTGCTCCTGCATGTGTTCGCCCCGGCCGCCGGGCCGGCGGAGGCGGAGGCCATCGGCCGACGGCTGCTGGATGCGCTGTCGCAATTCGCTCCGGTGACGGCGCAGCCGCCGAAGCGCTACTGGAAGATCCCAGAGTGGTACGAACACACGCTGCGGCTCAGCCCGGCGACGGAGGCCGGGTTCGATGCCGTGCTGGCGCGGGCCGCCTTGGGGTGGGACCCCGTGGTGCGCGATACCGAATGCTCCGCGGTGTGGAACCGCGTGCCCGGGGGCCAGCTCCTGCTTCCCGAGGTCACCTGGGCGGAACTCCTGCTGATCCACGCCCCGGAGCACCCGGGGGCTCCGCCCTTGGGTTGAGGGCGCCTGCACCCTCCGATCCATCTCCCGATCAATGGTGGCAGGATCTGTCACCGGACTATGATCCACCCACAGGCCGGTGAGCGGGCTCCGGACTGATTCGCCCTTCCTCCCGCGCGGTCCCCCGGACCTCCTGGCCCGCATGCCCGCCCTGCCGCGTTGCATCAGATTGCTCGTCAGGCTTCCGCTCCTGCTGTCCGGCGCGCGGCATCGCCGCGGGCGCAGGGCGGTACCACCGATACGCTGCGCCTCACATTGGCCACCGTGCTGACCCAGGTGCGCGAGGAGCACCCGATCTGGAGGGCGGGCTCGGCGAAGGTGGACGCGGCCCGGGCGGCCGCCGAAGCCGACCGGCGTGGCGCCCTGCTCGATGCGGCCCAGCGAGTCGTGGATGGCCTGCGCAGCGCCCGGGCGCTGACCCTCGCGATGGAAGCCGAGAGCCTGGCGCAGCACACCGTGAACGGGCTCGCGCCTGGCGAGGGGGTAGACAGCACCGAAGACCTCGCCGGCCCGCAGACGCTGGTGAGCCTGGACGAGGCGCGGCGCGCCGGCGTCCGGGCCCGGCTCCAGCATACCATCGCCCAGGCCCGGCTGGCCCTGGTCATGGGCCAAGAACCCCGGCACGGCCCTCCTCTTCGAAGGTGAGCTGGCTGAGGTCGCGCCACTCACCGCCCCCGGCGGGGCGCTGGTCACCGCCCTCGCCACCGATCCGAAATCCGCCCGCCTCGAACAGGAGGCGGAGCGCGCCGGCCAGGAGGCTCGGCTGGCCCGGGCCGCGCGGGCGCATGCCCTGGCCGAGCAGGCGGCTCGGCAGCGGGGGGTGTATGTGCTGGCGTGGCTGGCGGCGCGCAAGGCGTACCTCGATGCCCGCGCGGCGGAACTCGATCTCGAGTGGCAGGCGGCCCACGCACGGTTGCTCCTCCGGAGCGTGACTGGCAGCCTGGTCATGGAGGCGCCCTGAGGCCGTTCCGACCCCGGCGTGCCGTGTGGGCCGCTCGGGAGAGCCGTCGTCCCCAAGAGCATCCCACAGCATGCGCCTGGCACAATGCGCTTCCCGCGGACACTCCTCATCTGGATCGGCATCGTCCTCGCCTGCAGCGACAGCACCCGGGAACCGCCGGCGCCCGCCAGCCTGACCGTCGCGCCTGACACGGGCTGGCTGCTGCTCGGCGGTCAGCGTCAACTCAGCGCGCAACTCGCCGATTCGGCGGGTGACCCGCTCCCCGACCGACCGCTCGAGTGGCGCGCGCTCACTCCCGCCAGCATTGCCATTTCCGGCGGAGGCCTGGTGACGGGACAGGCCCTGGGCCCGGCGCAGGTGGAGGCCCGATTCGGGACCCTGGCCGACACGATTGAGTTTCCGGTGGATGGCCCGACGGGGCCGATGACGGTCACGGAATTTCGCTGCGGCGGGTGGAGCCCCGTCGAGCCCACCCCCGACCGGCTCTGGCTCGAGGTCCTGACGCCAGACTCGACGTTCGTTCCCGCCCTCACCTCCCGGGGTGGACGCATCACCCGCAGCTTCAACCTCCCCTTCGTGCAGGTGCTGTTTGATCGCGACTCGGTGGCGGGGCTGCTGTCGGCGACGAGCCCCTTCCTGTGGCTCGTCACGGTCACGGACACCATGGATACCCGCTTCATTGTGGTGATCGGCTTCACCCGCTCGACCTCGCCGGCGGACACGGCCGCCCTCCGCGCCTTTGGGGCGGAGCCCCGGTTCCTCGGAACGGACTGGGCCTCGGCCGAGCTGCCGGACTCGTTGGTGCCGGCGCTCCGGGCCTGGCCGGCGGTGGAGTACGTGGAGCCCAATTTCCCCTTTTGCACCGCCCCCAGCCGCCGCTGACCGCCTCACCGCGCTGAGCCCACCCGACGGGCCATCCTGGCCCGGCTCGCTGACGGGGTGGCCTCGGTGAATGAGCTGGCGGCACCCTTCGCCAGGAGCCAGCCCGCCATTTCCAAGCATCTCAAGGTGCTGGAACGCGCCGGCCTGATCTCGCGCGGCCGGGAGGCGCAGCGCCGGCCGCTGCGTGAAGCCACCGAATGGCTGGACCCCCCCGCCGGTAATGGGAAGGCAACTTCCAGAGCCTCGACGCCCTGCTGGATGAACTCACACTGGGCGCGGCGCCCCGTCGCCCCCCGCGGAAGTAACGGAGACCTCTGGAACAGGACATGGCCGTGGGCTTCAACACTCTCGAGGCGCTGCTCGCCACCCTGGGTCCCGATGCCTCATGAGCGCCCGGGGCGCCGCAGCCCGGGGCAGCCCGACGGCGTCAGGTGATATCGGACCCGGACGGCGAGACATAGATTCATCGCTGTCGCAGTCCAGAGAGGGTCATGCCCCACCGTCGGCTGATCGGCCCCCAGCATCGCAGCACTCCTGCCGACCTCGGTTACACGCCGGGGGCGGCCCGCGCGGTGCCCACGGATCTCCTGCGGGAGGCTTCCCAGCGGCTCGGGATCATTGCCCTGCTGGGTGGGGTGCTCTGGGCCCTCAATACGATCATCGGTACGCTCGCCGCTTCGGCGCTGGACCTGCGGAGCGACTACCTCGCCCTGTTGCGCGGCTTCGATGCGATCGCGGTGACCAGCATCGTCGTCTCCGTGGCGCTCTACCTGTACACCCGGAAGGCGGACCGCGACCCCCGCGTCAGCCTCGACCTCGGCCTCGGGTACCTGGTCTACACCGGGCTCGCGCTGGGACTCACCATCCACTGGGAGGCGCCCCCGCCCTCGATTCCGATCTTTCCCATCATCACCTGGGTCGGGGTCGCCGCGGTGATGTTCGCCGCCATCGTGCCGAGCAGCCCGGGCAAGACGTGCCTGGCAGGCCTGGTTGCTGTGTCGATGAACCCGGTGGGCATGATCGTCGCCAGGGCGCGCGGCGTCTGGGACTTCGGCTCGCTGGGCAATGTGTTCCTCATGCATTTCCCCGACTACCTGCTGGTCGGGGTCTCGGTCGTGGTGGCGATGGTCGTACGGCGCCTGGGCCTGCAGGTGGCCCAGGCGCGGGAGATGGGGAGCTATCACCTGGGGGACCTGCTGGGCAGCGGGGGGATGGGGGAGGTGTACCGTGCCACCCACCGGATGCTGGCACGCCCTGCGGCGATCAAGCTGATCCGGCCGGAGATGCTCGGGGCCGCCAGCCGGGAGGCGGCGCAACTGGCCGTGAAGCGGTTCCGGCGCGAGGCGGAAGCGGCGTCGAGCCTGCGATCCCCGCACACCGTGGAGCTGTACGACTTCGGGGTCACCGAGGACCAGACACTGTACTTCGTGATGGAACTGCTCGAGGGGATGACGCTGGAGACGCTGGTGCGGCAGAAGGGGCCGGTCCCCGCGGGCCGTACGATTCACATCCTGCGCCAGGTCTGCGAGTCGCTGGAGGAGGCCCATGCGCGGGGGCTGGTCCACCGGGACATCAAGCCGGCGAACATC
This sequence comes from Gemmatimonadota bacterium, assembly GCA_033763675.1. Lineage (GTDB taxonomy): Bacteria > Gemmatimonadota > Gemmatimonadetes > Gemmatimonadales > GWC2-71-9 > JADJOM01. The sequence continues at coordinate 569 of JANRJZ010000289.1, read as the reverse complement.
CACATCGGGCGGCTGGGACTGCGGCCCGACTTCGTGAAGGTGCTGGACTTCGGTCTGGTGAAGTCGGTGGCGGGTGAGCCCGCGGAGCATTCCCTGGCCACGGGGGCCGGCCTGACCCCCGGCACGCCGGCGTACATGGCGCCGGAGGTGATCCTCAACGAAGAGGTGGACGGTCGTGCCGACCTCTACGCGCTGGGCTGCGTCGCCTATTTCCTGCTGACCGGCCAGCTGGTGTTCGAGGGCGGCGGGCTGCAGGTGATCGCGCGGCACCTGCGGGAGGCGCCGGTGCCGCCATCCGGGCGCACCGAGCTCCCGATCCCGCCGGAGCTGGAACGGCTGGTCCTCGCCTGCCTGGCGAAGCAGCCCGACCAGCGGCCCCGTAGTGCCCGGGACCTGTCGGGCGCGCTGGGCGCGATCGAGGGGGTAAGCTGGACCGAAGCCCAGGCGGCGGAGTGGTGGCAGCGCAACCAGCCCGGTTGAGCGCCGGCCGGTGGACGGCCAACAGCAATCTTCTCGGAAGGCCCCATGGGCGTCCTGATCCCGATCCTGGCCCTCTGCATCCCGGTGCT
>JANRJZ010000288.1:0-2150 GCA_033763675.1 Gemmatimonadota bacterium | reverse complement strand
CGGGCCGCCGATCTCGACCGACCCGACCCGCACCACGGTGCCGTCGGGGTGCTGCCGCCGGTCGAAGAGTGGCAGGTCCGGCTTGGGGCGGAGATGCGGCGGGCGTGGCGCCGTCGGCCCGACGATCGCGCCCGCCCCCTGCCAGGCGGCGTAGCTCCCCAGCACCACGATCCTGGATGCCAGTGCCTCGATGGACTCGAGCGCCTCCTGCAGCCGCGGCTCGAGCTGTCCCCCCTCGACGTCGAAGTAGAACCGGTAGGTCCAGGGCGCCGAGCGCTCCGGCCGCGACTGGAGGCTGGTGAGGTTCACTCCCCGTCCGGCGAACGCCTGCAGCACGGCCGCCAGCATGCCGGGCCGGTGGTCGGTCCAGACGATGAGGCTGGTCTTCTGCGGGAGGGTGCTCTCCGCCGGTTCGGGGGTGGCGGCATCGGCGCGGGTGAAGGTCAGGAACCGGGTCTGGTTGGTGGGGTCGTCCTCGATCCGGTCCTCGAAGACGCTGAGCCCGTAGGCCTCGCTGGCCAGCCGGGAGCAGATGGCGGCCTGCGCTGGGTTCCCATCGCGGGCCACGATCTCGGCGCTGCCGGCGGTGTCCCAGGCATTCACCAGGGTGACGTCGGGGAGATGGCGGGTCAGCCAGATCCGGCACTGGCCCAGGGCCACCGGATGGGAGAGGACCCGCTTGATCCCCTCCAGCGAGGCGCCCGGCACCCCCATGATGCTGTGGTGCACCGGCAGCAGGATCTCCCGGGAGAGCGCCAGGTTGCCGTCGCCGAAGGCCTCCTGCAGCAGGTCGTAGGTGGGGGTCACCGAACCGACCAGCGAGTTCTCGATGGCGAGGCACCCCGCGTCGGCCCGCCCCTCGCGGACCGCGGTCACGACATCGCCGACCTCACGGCAGGAGACGACCTCGAGCTCCGGCCACTGGCTGCGGGCCGCCGCCTCGCTGAAGGCGCCTCGGGTGCCCTGGATTGCCACGCGCATGCTCTGCTCCACGGGTAGAAACAAAAAGGCCCCGCCGGGAATCGGCGGGGCATCGGGATCCGGGTGTCAGGGAGCGTCAGGGCTTCCCCGCACCGGACGACGACGCGCCGCCGGGCGTGGTAAACGAAAAGAAGAAGCCGAACCGCTCAGTGAACCGCATGGGCATAGGCTACCGGGTGGACCCGACCACTGTCAAGGGAGGGCGGGGTTGGCGATAGATTCCACCCATGCACCCCAGCCTGCTCGGCTGCCCCATCATGGCGGATCTCGTCGCCCGGCACCGCCCGCCGGCCATCGAGCCCCAGCCCCCATTCCCGGCGCTGGTGGATGCGATCGTCTCCCAGCAGATCTCCGGCAAGGCGGCGGCGAGCATCCTGGCCCGCCTGGCGGAGCTGGTGCCGATCCGCCCCGCCACCCTCGCCGCCGCCGACCTGCGCCGCACCCGGCGTGCGGGGCTCTCCCGCGCCAAGGCGCAGTACATCCGGGAGCTGGCGCGCTTTGCCGAGGCCGGCGGGCTCCGCGGCCTCTCCCGGCTGCCCGACGATGCGGTGGTCGAGCGGCTGGTGCAGGTGAAGGGGGTCGGGGTGTGGACCGCGCAGATGTTCCTGATCTTCTCCCTGGGCCGGCCCGATGTCTGGCCGGTGGGGGATGGCGGCATCCAGCGGGCGGCGCAGCAGCTCTACGGCGTGCGCGCCCGCTCCCGCCTGGAGCGCCTGGGAGACCGCTTCCGCCCGGTCCGCACCAGCGCGGCCTGGTACTGCTGGCGCTCGCTGGAGGACCCGCCGGCCTGAGGGGTGTTCAGGGCCGCCCGCCCGGCGGCGCGCCGAAGCGGGGTAGTGTCCTGGCCTCTTCCGGCAACTGCCGCCACTGCTCGGCGGACAGCACCGCCTGTGCCTCCTCGAGCGCGGCCTGGGCCATGGCGCGGCCCCCTTCCATCGACCGCCGCAGCGCGGCAAACAGTACCGCCCGGTCCGGGTCGCGCCCCATCCCTTCAATTTCCCGCTGCATCGCCTTGCCGAGTGAGTCGCGACCGGCCACGAATCGCCCGCTGATCTCCTTGAGCCGGGCCAGCTGATCGTCGGTCAGCTTGAGCGCCACGTCGAGCGCGGTGATCGGCTCGGTGGGGTCGCGCAGGAACTGCGCGATCCGTTCCGCGAAGCTCGGCGGCG
>JANRJZ010000287.1:0-2961 GCA_033763675.1 Gemmatimonadota bacterium | reverse complement strand
GCTCCCCTGGGCCGCCGCGTTTCAGCAGCTGACGGCGCTGCGCGGGCTGCTCCTCGCCGAGATGTTCGTCTTCGTGGCGATCCTCGCGGTGGGCTACGTCTACATCTGGAAGCGCGGGGCGCTGCAATGGGATTGACGCTGCCGGACGGCGGGGCGGGGACCGAAGTCTCCACGATGTCGCCCAACTGGGTGACCACCCGCCTCGACTTCCTGAGCAACTGGGGCCGGGCCAACAGCCTCTGGCCCATGCCCTTCGGCACCGCCTGCTGTGCCATCGAGTTCATGGCGAGTGCCGCCAGCCGGTTCGACCTGGCCCGGTTCGGGATGGAGCGGATGAGCTTCTCGCCGCGCCAGGCCGATGTCCTGATCTGCGCCGGCCGGCTGCCCTTCAAGCTGGCCCCGGTGATCCGCAAGATCTGGGACCAGATGCCCCAGCCCAAGTGGGCCATCTCCATGGGCGCCTGCGCCTCGTCCGGCGGCATCTTCGACACCTACACGATGGTCCAGGGCATCGACACCATCATCCCGGTGGATGTCTACGTCCCCGGCTGCCCCCCGCGGCCGGAGGGGCTGATCTACGGCATCCAGCTGCTGCAGAAGAAGATCAAGGGCGAGAGCTTCCTCGACCGCGACCTGCGCGAGGAGCACCTGCTCCGTCCCGACGGGCTCTTCCTGCCGGCCGAGAAGATCGACGAGGTGAGCGAGCCGTTCGGCAACAGCGTGCACCAGACGAGGTCGGCGTGATCGAGGCGTCCCCGTCCGTCGCCGCACTGCGGGCCCGGTTCGGCGGGGCCATCCTGCGGCACCTGGTCTCGTGCGGCGACACGATTGTCTACGTCGACGCCGCCCGTCTGCTCGAGATCCTGACCTGGCTGCGGGACGACCCGGGCCAGCGCTTCGACTACCTCACCGACGTGACGGCCGTCGAATACCGCGACCAGGAGCGGCCGCTCGAGGTGGTGTGGCAGCTCCGGTCCCTCGGGCGCAAGGCAGACCTCCGGGTCAAGGTGGAGCTGGACCAGCGGCAGCCGCTGGTGGTGCCGTCCGTCTTCGGGCTCTGGAAGGGGGCCGACTGGCTGGAGCGCGAGGTGTTCGACATGTTCGGCGTGACTTTCACCGGGCATCCCGACCTGCGCCGCATCCTGATGTGGGAGACCTACCGGGAGGGCTTCCCGCTGCGGAAGAGTTTCCCGCTCCGCGGGCACTTCAGCCGGGCGGAGCAGACCCGGCAGGCGCTCGGTGCCAACGCCGAGGCGCACTACTCGCTCGAGGAACTGTCCATCGCGGCGGCGTACGATGAGCTGCCCGCCGACATGAAGGACCGGCTGGCCCGGGGCGAGCGGGGGGTGGTCCGGTGAGCACCCGCACGCTCGAAGTCTCGCTCGCGACGCCCAGCCTCGATCCCCGGGGCAACCCCACCACCGTCCCGCTGGGCGTGGCGCTGCCCGCGTACCACGCGCCGCAGGACGACCAGGGCGGGGAGCACATGCTGATCAACATCGGCCCGCAGCACCCGGCCACGCACGGCGTGCTGCGGCTGGTGATCGAGCTGGACGGGGAGACGGTCGTCCGGGTGGTGCCCCACATCGGCTACCTGCACTCCGGCTTCGAGAAGCTCGGGGAGTACCGGCACTACAACCAGATCATCCCGCTCACCGACCGGACCGACTACCTGAGCCCCATGGCGAACAACGTCTGCCTGGCGCTCGCGGTCGAGAAGCTCATGGGGATCGCCACCACGGAGCGGTGCCAGGTGCTCCGGGTGGTGGCCTGCGAGATCAGCCGCATCATCTCGCACCTCGTCTGGCTGGGCACCACCGGCATCGACCTCGGGGCGTTCACGCCCTTCCTCTGGTGCTTCTACCAGCGGGAGCGGCTCTACAACCTGCAGGAGGCGTGGACCGGCGCCCGGCTCACGACCAGCATGACCCGGGTCGGCGGCCTGATGGCCGACATCCCCGAGGGCTTCGAGGCGGGGCTGCGCGACTTCTGCCGTACCTTCCCGAAGACCCTGGCCGAAGTCGACGCGATGTTCACCCGCAACGCCATCTGGTGCGGCCGCACGCAGGGCGTCGGCGTCATCGACGGGCCGGATGCGATCAACTACTCCCTCTCGGGGCCGATGCTCCGCGCCAGCGGCGTGGACTACGACGTCCGCAAGGACCGCCCCTACCTGGGCTACGAGACCTACGACTTCGACGTGCCCATCGGCGAGCACGGGGACATCTACGACCGCTACCGGGTGCGGCTCGAGGAGATGCACCAGTCGGTGCGGATCCTGGAGCAGGCCCTGGACCGGCTGGAGCGGCTCCGCGGCGCCCCCATCAACGTGGACGACCCCCGCCTGATCCTCCCGCCCAAGCACCGGGCGATGAGCGACATGGAAGCGATGATCTTCCACTTCAAGCAGGTGATGGAGGGGGTCAAGGCGCCGGTCGGCGAGGCCTACCTCGGGGTGGAGAACCCCAAGGGCGAGCTGGGCTACTACTTCGTCTCCGACGGCAGCGCCAAGCCGGTGCGCTGGCGGATCCGCCCGCCCAGCTTCATCAACCTGGCCTGCCTCCCCAAGCTGTGCGAGGGTGTGCTGCTCTCGGACGTGATCGCGATCAACGCCTCGGTGGACATTGTGATGGGAGAGATCGACCGATGAGCACGGCGCACGCCGCCGGGGAAAGCCACCAGCCGGTTTTCGTCGGCCCCACCCGGGCCAAGCTCGAGGCCCTCTTTCCCAACTACCCCACCAGGCAGTCGGTGCTGCTCCCGGCCCTGTGGCTGGTGCAGGAGGCCCGCGGCTGGATCTCCGAAGGGGCCATCCACGAGGTGGCCGAGGTGCTCGGCCTCACCCCGGCGTACGTGAAGGGAGTGGTCACCTTCTACACGATGTACCACACCCACCCGGTGGGCCGGCATTTCATCCAGGTCTGCACCACTTCCCCCTGCAACATCTGCGGGGCGGAGGAG
>JANRJZ010000286.1:0-2506 GCA_033763675.1 Gemmatimonadota bacterium | reverse complement strand
ATCAGCGCGCGGGCGAGCTGCAGTCGCACCCGCCACCCGCCCGAGAACTCCCGCAGGCTGCGGCCGTGATCGGCATCGGTGAAGCCCAGGCCGTTCAGCAGCACCGCTGCTCGGGACTGTGCCCCGTGCCCCCAGATATCGGAGAACCGCGCGTGCAGTTCGGCGAGGCGATGACCATCGAGATCCGGAAGGGCCAGTTCGGCTTCGATCGCCCTAAGCTCGGCGTCGCCGTCGACGACGAAGTCGAGCGCGCTCCGATCGAGGTCCGGGACCTCCTGAGCCACATGCGCCAGGATCCAGCCCGGCGGAAAGGACGCGCTGCCCTGGTCCGGGGTCAGCTCACCCAGCAGGAGCGCGAACAGACTCGACTTGCCGCAGCCGTTGGCTCCGACCAGGCCGACCCGGTGGCCGGGATGAATGGTCGCGGAAGCGCCATCCAGGAGCAGCTTGACGCCTCGGCGCAGGGACAGATTCTGGAGACGCAGCATGATCGGGGCGGGAGACGGTCGCGCGGGCCCGGCTCAGGCGCGTTGGGACAGGGACTCGCGAAGAAAGGCGTTGGGGTGGCGGATGGGACTCGAACCCACGACGACCGGAATCACAATCCGGGACTCTACCAACTGAGCTACCGCCACCACCGGGGTGCGAGCCGTGGTGCTCTCACCGAGGGCGCGCAGTATGAACAAAACCCCTCCCGCTGTAAACCGGCCGGAGGCCAGGACGGTCCCGCGAGCCCCCATGACGTGGCTGGATGGGGGTGGGCGCGCCCGGCAGGGATCGAACCTGCAACCCCCGGCTTAGAAGGCCGGTGCTCTATCCAATTGAGCTACGGGCACCGAGAAGGGATGAAAAGCGAAAAATCGATCAGGCGCACCGGCAATCGGGCTGGCGCCTGCCCGTCGATGGTCGGGGTGAGAGGATTCGAACCTCCGACATCCTGCTCCCAAAGCAGGCGCGCTACCGGGCTGCGCTACACCCCGACGAGCCCGGCACTATAGCGCCGGGCCGGAGAGCGGGTCAAACCACGGGGCATGCGCCCAGTCCGGTGGAAATCGGCCCTCCGCACCGTCCGATACCGTCGGAATAGCTGTCGGTGCGCCATCCAGTCTCCATGCGATGTGCTTACCCCAACCGCGTATTCCGATGGCAACGAGCGTCGTTTGAGAGGGAAAACTATCCTGACTAGCCAGCCATGGAATGCCAGTTGCAACCCTCCGACTCCGCAGTGGTAGGGACATGTCGCAGTGCAGTTGGGGTTGCGCCGGGGGAACGTCGGATGCCGCCGTGATTGTGTGAGCCCGAAGGGCGAAGCGAGATTTGTCAAAGCCTCCGCAGTGGCGGGCCGTCGGTTCTTCCGAAGGTTCCGCGAGCATCCAACCCGCTTACGGCAGTTCCGGCATCGGAACAGACACAGGAACAGAGGTCAGCATGAAGACGCAAAGCAAGCTTTCCAATCCCCGCGACATCCGCCGCCGATTGGGGCTCAATCAACAGGAGTTCTGGGGCATGATCGGCGTGACCCAGAGCGTGGGTTCCCGCTATGAAAGCGGTCGCAGCATGCCGAAGCCCGTGCAGCAGCTGCTGCGCCTCGTGCATGTCGACCGCATCGACATCTCCCGCCTCACCAAGGCGGACTACGAGGTGATCACGTATCTCAAGACGAAGCCCGATCTGTATCGTCGCATCCGCACCCAGGCCACCGGGACGGCTCCCCGCGTCGCCCGTGCCGCGCCCGTCGCGGCCCGTCGAGCCAGCGTAAGCGCCCGCGCGGCGTAAGGTTTTCCCTCCGGCAACCCATGCCGGAGCGCAACACGAAACGGCTGCCTCGGCAGCCGTTTTTCGTTTCCGACCCTGCGGGCAGTCTGTCGGAGAAATTCACAGCACTTTTTGGAGGAATGGCGCGCGGCAGCACTCAGCGCCGAAAAGCGCCGTCTCCCGATACCCGTGCCCGTCATCGATTCAGAAAATCCCGCACCGGGATGACGGTGGCGGCCGGCGATTCCTCGTGCGGAACATGCCCGAGGCCGGGAAAGGAGACGAGCCTCGCGTCGTGCATGCCCCGGAGGTAGTCCTGCGCGTTGGCCACGGGGATCATCGCGTCGGCTTCCCCCCAGACGAGCAGCGCGGGCGCGCGAATGCGGGCGATGAACGCGGTCGGATCTTCGAGGATCGTCTGCTCGAGTCGGCTGAAGAGCGCATCGCGGACGCCAGGGCCCCGCATGAGGTCGTGGTAGCGCTGCACCACATCGTCCGACAGCCGGGCGGGGTCACCGTAGGCCGGCTCGAGATTCATGCGCAGCAGCGCCTTCGGCAGGAAGAAGCGCATCAGGCCCAGGACCGCCGGGACCTCCGTCTTCTTGCCATACTCGAACCCGGGGCTGGCGAAGCCGTCGGGCGCCACCAGCACCAGCCTGTCGACGCGGTCGGGGTATGTCCCCGCGAAACGCCAGGCCAGGCGCCCGCCGATCGAATGGCCCACGAGACTCGCCCGCGCGGCCCCGTAGTG